>DATBZM010000377.1:0-27130 GCA_036513175.1 Xanthobacteraceae bacterium
CTAGACTACGCGGTCTTGCCGAAGCGGTCGTTCAACGCATAGCCGGCGCCGCGCACGGTGCGGATCGGGTCCGGCATGCGGCCGCGGTTGAGCGCCTTGCGCAGGCGGCCGACATGGACGTCGACGGTGCGCTCGTCGATATAGACGTCGCGGCCCCAGACCTGGTCGAGCAACTGCTCGCGCGAGAAGACGCGTCCGGGGTTTTCCAGCAGGAATTCGAGCAGGCGGAATTCGGTCGGGCCGAGCGGCACCTCGCGCCCGGAGCGCGAGACGCGCTTGGTGTCGCGGTCGAGCTCGATGTCGCCGGCCGACAACAGCGCCGCGACCCGTTCGGGCTTCGAGCGGCGCAGCAGCGCGCGGATGCGCGCGAGCAGCTCGGGAACCGAGAACGGCTTGACGATGTAGTCGTCGGCGCCGGTCGCAAGCCCGCGCACGCGCTCGCCTTCCTCGCCGCGCGCCGTGAGCATGATGATGGGCAGGCGGCGCGTCTCCGGCTTGGCGCGCAGGCGCCGGATCAGCTCGATCCCGGAGAGGCCCGGCAGCATCCAGTCGATGACTGCGAGGTCGGGCGGCGTCTCCTTGAGGCGCAGCTCGGCTTCGTCCCCGCGCCCCGAGGCGTCGACCGCATACCCCTCGGACTCGAGGTTGTAGCGCAGGATCATCGTGAGCGGTTCTTCGTCCTCGACGATCAGGATGCGGGCCGTCATGCGGTTCGACCTCCCGGTTGTCTTGCCGGAGCAAATCCCGTTCCCGCGAGAATCGGAATTTGCTCCAGCCTCATGCGTTGGCGCATGTCCTCGTCGGCGAACCGGTGCCCACTTCGCCGGGACATGCGCTAGTTGCGGAACGGAACGTGCGTCACGGCCGTGGTGTCGCCCTTCGGGCGCTCCTCGGCGAGCGCGTGTCCCTCGACCATGTAGTAGACGGTCTCGGCGATGTTGGTCGCATGATCGCCCATGCGCTCGATGTTCTTCGCACAGAAGAGAAGATGGATGCAGTAGCTGATGTTGCGCGGGTCCTCCATCATGTAGGTGAGGAGCTCGCGAAACAGTGAGTTGTTGACCGCGTCGATCTCCTCGTCGCCGCGCCAGACCGCCAGCGCCTTGGCCGAGTCGCGGTGCGCGAAGCTGTCGAGCACTTCCTTGATCTGGTTAAGGACGAGATCGGACATGTGCTCGACTCCGCGCATCACCTGCTGCGGCTGGAAGTCGCCGTCGAGCGCACCCACGCGCTTGGCGATGTTCTTGGCGAGGTCGCCGATGCGCTCGAGATCGTTGGACAGGCGCAGCGCGCCGACGATCTCGCGCAGGTCGACCGCCATCGGCTGGCGGCGCGCGATGGTGAGGATGGATTTTTCCTCGATCTCGCGCTGCAGCGCGTCCACCTTGTCGTCGTCGGTGATGACGCGCTGGGCGAGCGCGAGGTCGCGCTTGTCGAGCGCCTCGATCGAATTCACGACCTGCCGCTCGGCGAGACCCCCCATCTCGGCGACGACGCGGGTGAGGTCCTGCAGGTCGGCGTCGAAGGCCTTGATCGTATGTTCCGACATCGTCATTTCAGCGTCCTCGCTTTATCGGCGTCGGCGCGCGCGAACCGCGACGCGCGTCAGCCGAAGCGGCCCGTGATGTAGTCCTGCGTCCGCCGGTCGGTGGGCGTGGTGAACATCTTGCTGGTGGTGTCGAACTCGACCAGCTCGCCCAGATACATGAATGCGGTGTAGTCGGAGCAGCGCGCCGCCTGCTGCATGTTGTGGGTGACGATCGCGATCGTGTAGTCGTCCTTGAGCTCGTCGATCAGCTCCTCGATCTTGGCGGTCGAGATCGGATCGAGCGCCGAGCACGGCTCGTCGAGCAGGATGACCTCGGGCTTCACGGCGACGGTGCGGGCGATGCACAGGCGCTGCTGCTGGCCGCCCGAGAGGCTCAACCCGTTGGCGGCGAGCTTGTCCTTGACCTCGTCCCACAGCGCGGCGCGGCGCAGCGCCTGCTCGACCCGGCCGTCGAGCTCGGCCTTGGGCGGACGCTCGTAGAGCCGCACCCCGAAGGCGATGTTCTCGTAGATCGACATCGGAAAAGGGGTCGGCTTCTGGAAGACCATGCCGACGCGTGCACGCAGCAGGTTGAGATCCTGCCCCGGCTCGAGAATGTTCTTGCCGTCGAGCAGGACCTCGCCCTCGGCGCGCTGGTTCGGATAGAGGTCGTAGACGCGGTTGAGGATGCGCAGCAGCGTCGACTTTCCGCAGCCGGATGGGCCGATGAAAGCGGTGACCCGCTTGGTATAGAGCGAAACGTTGATGTCCTTGAGCGCGCGGTTGCCGCCATAGAAGAAATTGAGCTTGCGGACAGCGACCTTCTTTTCCAATGCGCCCTCGTCGGCCGCCGCGTGGGTGACGCTGGGGATGGGAGTCGAACTGTGGACGGAGGCCATGCTCATGATGTTTTCCTCGATGACGCGAGCGCGCGCGCGGTGATGCTCAGCGCAAGCACCGCCATGGTGACGATCAGGGCGCCCGTCCAGGCGAGTTGCTGCCATTCTTGATAGGGGCTCAGCGCGAACTGGAAGATGACGACGGGCAGGCTCGCCATCGGACCGTTGAGGTTGGCGCTGTAGAACTGCTGGTTGAGCGCGGTGAACAGAAGTGGCGCGGTCTCGCCGCTGATGCGGGCGACGGCAAGCAGGATCCCGGTGATGATGCCGGCGCGGGCCGCGCGATAGGACACCTTGCCGATCACATAGGCGAGCGGCATGCCGAGCGCGGTGGCCGCTTCGCGCAGCTCCTTGGGAACGAGCGCCAGCATGTCCTCGGTGGTCCGCACCACCACGGGCACCACCAGGATCGCGAGCGCGACCGCGCCGGCGAACCCCGAAAAGTGCCCCATCGGCGCGACCATGATCTCATAGACGAACAGGCCGACCACGATCGACGGTGCGCTGAGCAGGATGTCGTTGATGAAACGCACGATCTGGGCCAGCCGCGAAAAGCGGCCGTACTCGGCCATATAGGTGCCGGCGAGGATGCCGATCGGCGTTCCGATCGCAACGGCGAGCGCCGTCATGATGAGGCTGCCGACGATCGGATTGAGCAGGCCGCCGTCCGATCCTGGCGGCGGCGTCATTTGAGTGAAGACCGCGAGCGACAACCCGCTCGCTCCTCTGTACACGAGCGTACCCAGGATCACGGCGAGCCAGCCGAGGCCGATCGCGGTCGCGGTCAGCGACAGCCCGAGGACGATCTGATTGCCCAGGCGGCGGCGGCGATAAAGGCTCATCATGGCGATCACCCGATCCGGCGCTCGATGCGCATCAGCATATAGCGCGCCGCGGCGAGCACGATGAACGTGATCACGAACAGGATGAGGCCGAGCTCGATCAGCGATGCGGTGTAAAGGTCGCTGACCGCCTCGGTGAACTCGTTGGCGATGGTGGCCGATATGGTCGTGCCGGGCGCGAGCACCGAGGCCGAGATCCTGTGCGCATTGCCAATCACGAAGGTGACCGCCATGGTCTCGCCGAGCGCGCGGCCGAGCCCGAGCATCACGCCGCCGACGACGCCGACGCGCGTGTAGGGCAGCACGACATAGCGCACCACCTCGGTGGTGGTGCAGCCGAGCCCGTAGGCGGCCTCCTTGAGGACCGGCGGCACCGCCTCGAACACGTCGCGCGAAATCGACGTGATGAAGGGGAGCACCATGATGGCGAGGATCAGGCCGGCGGTGAGCATCCCGATGCCGTAGGGCGGCCCGGCGAACAGGTGGGACAGGATCGGGACCGGCCCGAATGCATCGATCAGCCACTGCTGCAGCGTCACCTGCAGGAACGGCGCGAACACGAACAGGCCCCAGATGCCGTAGATGATGCTCGGAATGCCGGCGAGCAGCTCGATCGCGATGCTGATCGGTCGCCGCAGCCACATCGGGCACAGCTCGGTCAGAAAAAGCGTGATGAGAAGGCCGAGCGGAACCGCGATCAGCATGGCGATCAACGATGTCACCAGCGTGCCATAGATCGCCGGGAGTGCCCCGAATTTTTCGGTGACCGGATTCCAGCTCTCGTTGAGGAGAAAATTGAGCCCGAAGGTCCGGATCGCCGGCAAAGAGCCGCTGACCAGCGAGACGATCACGCCGCCGAGGATGATCAGGACGCTGATGGCGGCCCCGCGCGTGAGCTGGAAAAAGACCGAATCGGTGACCCGAAGCCTGACCAGCGTTCGGGCACGCGACATTGCGATCGGCTCACTCATCGGAGCGCCTCGCAACGCGACGTCCACCATGGATGGCCTCCGGCTGATATCAAGGCGCTCTCCCTGAACGGTCGATCGTCTGGGGCGCCAATAGAACCGGCCTATCGGCCGCGAGCAAGCCGTCTTGGGGCGAATGCGGCTCGGTGGAGAAGACGAGAAGAGAAGAAAAGGCGCCTCGCGGCGCCTTTTCTCGACACGATGGACTCAGTTCGTCGCCGCGAAGAGCGGCTTTCCGTCGGCGCCCTTGATCTGCGCCTTCCACGTCTGCTCGATCAGCTGCACGACGTTGTCGGGCATCGGCACGTAGTCGAGATCGGCCGCCATTTTCTGGCCGTGCGTGTAGCCCCAGGCGAAGAACTTGAGGGCTGCGGCCGAGGATGCCGTGTCCTGCGGGTTGGCATGCATCAGGATGAAGGTCGATCCGGCGATCGGCCAGGAGGCATCGCCCGGCGCGTCGGTGAGGATGACATAGAAATCCTTGGCCGAGGCCCATTGGGCGCTAGCCGCGGCCGCCTGGAAGGCCCCGGCGGTCGGCTCGACGACCTTGCCGGCGTGATTCATCATTTTCACGTATGTCATCTTGTTCTGCTTGGCATACGCATACTCGACATAGCCAACCGCGCCCCTGGTCTGGGCGGTATTGTTGGCGACGCCCTCGTTGCCCTTGGCGCCGATTCCGACCGGCCATTCGACTGCGGTGTTGACGCCGACCTTCGTCTTCCAGTCCTCGCTCACCTTGGACAGATAGTTCGTCCAGATGAAGGTGGTGCCCGAACCGTCGGAACGGTGCACGACCGCGATGGCGACATCCGGCAGGCTCAGCGACGGATTGATCTTCTTGATGGCCGGATCGTTCCATTTCGTGATCTCGCCGAGATAAATCTTGGCGAGGGTCGGACCGTCGAGCGCGAGCTCGCCGGCCTTGATGCCCGGGACGTTGATGACCGGGACAACTGCGCCATTGATCACCGGGAACTGGACGAAGCCGTTTTTCGCCACATCGGCCGACATGAGCGGCATGTCGGTCGCGCCAAACGTCACCGTCTTGGCGGTGATCTGCTTGATGCCGCCGCCCGAACCGATCGACTGATAGTTGAGGCCAATACCCGTCTCCTTCCGGTAGGCATCCGCCCACTTGGCAAGGATCGGATAGACGAAGGTTGAACCCGCTCCGGTAATGTCGCCGGCGGCGGCCGTCATCGTCGAGGCCGCGGCGAGCGCACCGGCCGCGGCTAGAATCTTCAACATTTTCATGACATCTCTCCTGTGCACCGATAACTCGATGCGCGCGCATCGATGAGCGCGTGGTCGGGTTTTCGGCCTGTTGTCGTTCGGCTGGGAGCCGGCCACCAACGCGCTTCGTCGACAGTTTTGTCGCTGTCGCGAAGTCGGCGGGACCGTGCGGCATCCATGTCATCGTTCTATGATGAATCGATGACACTTAGATGACAGTCCGTCTAACTCATTCTATCGTAACGATATTTCGATCCATGCGCTAAGTTGTCGCCGTCGGGTTCCGCCGGCCGCGATGGCAGAATTGCTTTATCTCCGCGCCGAGAAACGGCGCTCGTTGATCAGCGAAGGCCTGACGGTCACGCCTCGATCGGCGAAGGTCAATCGCGGTCGTGGACGACGCCCCGCGGCGGTCGCGGCATCGGAATCTCAGAATGTCCGACCCGCGAGACATTCGTCGACCTCCGCCGAACGATCGCGACAGCGAGGCCCGCCAGCATGCAGGCCATGCCGGCGAGCCGCGCCGGTCCGAAACGCTCTCCGTAGACCATCGCGGATGCGATGGCGCCGACTACGGGCGCAAGCAATGCGAAGGGAGCGACCGCGCCGGCAGAATAGCGCTGCAACAGGTTTCCCCAGATCGCATATGCGAGCACGCTCGCGACGAGGCCGAGGTAGACGGGCGCGATGATCCCTCGCAGCGGTGCGTGGACGAGCGCGGTCCAGATCGACCGCGAGTCGCCGATCAGGAGAGAGACCGCGAATGCGGGCAGGGGCGGTACCAGACTCGCCCACGCCATCAGATTCAGCATGTTGATCTTGGGCAGGCGCTTGATCAGGACGTTGCCGACCGCCCAGCTCACGGCTGAGCCCAACGTCAGCATGAAGGCGGCGAGGGGAATGCTCGCGCTCAATGTCCCCCCAATCATCACGAGTCCGATGAATGCGATGACGATGCCCGTGACCTGCTGGAGGTTCGGCTTATCGCCGAGCGCCAGGGCGGCAAACAACACCGTGAAGAGCGCCTGCGTCTGCACGACGACGGCCGTGAGCCCCGCCGGCATCCCACCGGCTATGCCGAAGAACTGCAGCAGGAATTGACCGGTGAAGACCGTGAGGCCGATCGCGACCAGCGTCGACCACGGAACTTGCGGCCGCGGCAGCCACAGGACCGCGATCGACGCAACGATGAAGCGAAGCGCCGTCAGTTGCGGCGCCGAGTAGACGTCGAGACCGATTCGGCTCACGACGAACGCGATGCCCCAGATCACGGCGACCATGATCGCAAGCGCAATATGTACCGGCTTCATCGGCAGGTTTCTCCCACTCGATCATGCGAACGGACACGGACAGTCGCTGCAGCACTCGCGGCCGAAGGCGAGGCCTCAGGTCGAGCAAGCCGTCTCGCGAAAGTGAGCGTTTCAGTTCGTCTTACGTGCAGCAGGCCGAGGCGCTGACCGTCGGCGCGCAGCAGGCCCTCGCGTCCGCGCCGCCTTCGGCTTCGGACGATGTGCCGCAGCACTCGTTCAGTCCTGCTTTGCCGGGCGACAGGTTGCACACGCCGGTCTCGGGTAGCACCAGTTCGAGCCGCTCGGCAGCCGCGCGGTCCCCGTCGATGTCGGCGACGATCGAGCGCACCTGTTCGTAGCCCGTAAGCATGAGAAAAGTCGGCGCTCGGCCATACGATTTCATGCCCGCAAGGTAGAAGCCATGCTCGGGCTGCGCGAGCTCGCGTGCGCCATGCGGTCGGACCGTCCCGCAGCTGTGCTCGTTCGGGTCGATCAGCGGCGCCAGAATCGACGGGCATTCAAGCGCCGGATCAAGCGCGATGCGAATCTCGCGCAGGAATGAAAGGTCAGGGCGGAACCCGGTCGCGACCACTAGCTCGTCGGCGAAGACCTGACGGCCGCAGCATCCCGAGCCCTTCGCGGTGGACACGCGAAGGCGATTGTCCTCGCGTGCGATGTGGCTCACGCGGAAGCCCGCCTCGATCCTGATGCGTCCTGCTTGCACGATGGCGGCAAGCCGTGCCCCCAGCGCGCCGCGCTCGACGAGCTTGTCGTTCACGCCGCCGCCGAAGGCCTTCTCGGGCTGCTCGCCACGCACCAGCCAGATGATCTCGGTCGCCGGCGCGTCATCCTTGAGCGCGACGAGGTCGATGAGCGTACCGACCGCCGAGTGTCCACTCCCGACCACCGCGACGGCCTTGTTGGCGTAGCGCGCCCGCGCGCGGCCTAGGACATCGGGCATGCCATACGCGATGCGATCGCGTACCGCGGATTCGCCGGTCGCCGGCAGGCCGTTGGCGCCGGCCGAATTGGGCGAGGACCATGAGCCGGACGCGTCGATGACCGCATCCGTGCGCACCGTCTTCGGCCCGGCACCGTTCTCGTAGCGAATTTCGAACAGCGCCAGCTCGCGACCCTTGGTCTTCACTTTGTCGAAGCCGACGCGGCTGATTGCGGTCACGCGGCTTGCAGTCTGTATATGGCTCCGCAGCGCTGTGCTGGTCGCCAGCGGCTTGAGATAGTTCTCCACCAGCTCGCGGCCGATCGGATACTGTTGCGGATCAGGCGAATTCCACCCCACCGCGGCGAGCAGCCGACCGGCCGCGCCGTCGATGTTGTATTCCCACGGCGAGAACATGCGGACGTGGCCCCATTCGGCCACTGCATGTCCGACGCGCGGTCCGGCCTCGAGAACCAGCGGTCGCAGCCCGCGCTCGAGCGCGTGGGCCGCGGCGGCAAGCCCCACAGGTCCGCCCCCGATGATCGCGACAGAACGTGTTGCGGTGCTCATGTTCGCTCCTTCGCATGCTTGCGGCTGACCGCCGGCGTGATCGTTGCGCGCGCCGACCGCGGTGGAACGGCGCCGGCGCAGCAATTCTCCGTCAGGTAGCGCACCAGCGCGTTCATGGCGTCGAAACGCGCCGAATAGATCATCGACCGGCCTTCGCGCCGGACCTCGATGAGCCCGGCCTGGCGCAGCCGGTCGAGATGGAACGTCAGCGTGTTCGGCGCAACCCCGACCGCCTCGGCGACCGCGCCCGCCGCCATCCCGGCCGGCCCGGCCTGAACCAGCAGCCGAAAGGCGTCGAGGCGGTTGTCCTGGGCGAGCGCCGCCAGGGCCGCGATGGCATCGCGTTTCAACATACTTCGATAATTATGGAAACATTCCCGCTTGTCAAGAAATATTTCGGTAGATATGGAAATGACGCCAAGGTCGATGGTGCTGCTTGCGCCGCCCGGCGTCGCGGGACGCAAAGCATGTGGAAAGTCGGATCTGCCGATGAGCGCTGAAGCAAAGCTGCCGGACCGGCGCCTCGTCATCACGGCGCTCGGCGTCACGCAAATCTTCGCGTGGGGTTCGAGCTTCTACCTGCTCGGCGTGCTCGGACCTGTCGTCACGCGCGATACCGGATGGCCCTATCAGTGGGTCGTCGGCGGCGTCTCGATCGGGTTGCTGGTCGCCGGACTCGTATCGCCGCGCGTCGGCCGCCTGATCGGCGCTCACGGCGGCAGGCCGGTTCTGAGCGCAAGCGCCATCCTGCTTTCGGCCGGGTTGCTTGGGGTGGGCGCGGCGCCAAGCCTTCCTTGGTATCTGGGCGCCTGGAGCATCGTTGGCGTTGGAATGGGGACAGGTCTCTACGACGCCGCCTTCTCCACGGTTGGCTGCATTTACGGCGCTGCCGCGCGCCCCGCGATCACCACGCTGACGTTGTTCGGGGGCTTCGCCTCGACAATCTGCTGGCCGCTGAGCGCCCTGCTCGTTGAGCACTTCGGGTGGCGGGGAGCCTGCTTCGTCTACGCCGCGATCCAGATCGGGATCGCCCTTCCGATCCATCTCCTTGCGCTTCCGCGCCGGGCGCCGTTCGCGCGGGAGTCCGATCCTGTCGCCGCTGCTCGGGCGCCAGTCGGCCTCCAGCGGGGTGAATTCGTTCCGTTCTGGTTGCTCGCCGCGGTAGTCACGATCGGCGCCGCGGTCTTGTCGGCCGCGGGCCAGCATTTGCTTCCGCTCCTGCAGGCGCGCGGCCTCGATCTTTCGGTTGCGGTGGGCCTGGGCGCCATGGTTGGCCCATCGCAAGTGGGCGCGCGTGTCGTCGAGATGCTTGCGGGGCGTCACTATCACCCGGTGTGGACGTTGATGGCCTCGGTGGTGCTGATCGCCGCAGGCGCGTTTCTGCTCACCTTCGCATTTTCAGTCGTCGTCCTCGCCCTTATCCTGTACGGGGCCGGCAACGGAATTGGCTCCATCGCGCGGGGCACCGTGCCGCTGGCCTTGTTCGGGCCTGACCGATATCCCGTGCTGATGGGGCGGCTCGCCCTTCCGCTCCTCATCGCGATGGCCGCGTCGCCCTTCATCGGCGGCCTCGCATTCGAGCGGTTCGGTCCCGACGGCATTCTCGCCTTGCTGTGCGGACTTGCGGTCATCAATGTTGCGCTCGCCGTTGCGCTGCTGATCGCCATTCGCAAGAAGACGGTTTGAGCCGTCGCCGCCGGATGAATGCGATTATCGCCGCGTCTCCGGCGGGAAAAGCAGCTTCGCGGTCACGGCGCCGATGGCTGCGCCCATGAGCTGTGCCACGATGAATCCCGGCACATGGTTGATCGCAATCCCGGCGAAGCTCGTCGTGAAACCGCGCGCCAACGTGACCGCCGGATTGGCGAAGGACGTGGATGCCGTGAACCAATAGGCCGCCGTGATCGTGAGCCCGACCAGCCATGGCACGGTCGCCGGTGCATAGCGCAATCCGCCGAGGATCGTCAGGATGAGCGTGAACGTCGCGACGGCCTCGGCGAGCCACAGCGGCAGGCCGCTGCGCGCCGTCGTGCCGAAGGTCAGCGGGGCGAGGTCGAACATCAGGTGCGCCGCGATCGTGCCGAGGATGCCGCCCACGCACTGCGCAATGATGTAGGGAGCGACCTCTCGCCACGCGAACTCGCCACGGCTCGCAAAGACGAGGGTCACCGCTGGGTTGAAGTGCGCGCCCGACAGCGGCCCAAAGATCGTGATCAGCACCACCAGGATGGCGCCGGTCGGAATGGTGTTGCCGAGGAGCGCGATCGCCTGGTTTCCGCCGGCAAGACGCTCCGCCATGATGCCGGAGCCCACGACCGTCGCAACGAGCAGGCCGGTGCCAAGCGCTTCCGCCGCCACGCGCGGCCCGATCGCCTTTTCCACGTCGACGCCTCGCTTTCTCGCCGATGACGATCGGCGCGCGCCGGATACCAGCCCGAAGTGCTCCGCGGGGCAAGTCCTCAACGCGCTGATGCATCGCTCGCCACAATCGGCGGCGATCTCGCGCAGCTCCTCGTTGCCGGTATGCTATTGAGGTCCCATGCGCCTCAGCGATCGCTCCCTCGTCATGGCGATGTGTCTCGGCCAGCTCGGCAACCTGTTGCCGCACGTAGCCGTGCCTGCGATCATGCCGCAGCACCTCATGCCGCTCTGGCATCTGAGCGCGTCAGAAGCCGGAATGATGGCGAGCGCATTCGCTTTCGGCTACATGCTGGCAGTCCCCTTCCTCACGACGCTGACCGATCGCATCGACGCGCGCCTCATCCTGCTGGTCGGCTCGTGCGCGACCGCGTTTGCGACGCTCGCGTTCGGGTTGTTCGCCGATGGCTTGTGGTCGGCGACGGCGATCTGGGGGCTGGCCGGCATCGGATTTGCCGGCGCATACATGCCGGGGCTCAAGGCGCTGACCGACCGGTTGCCGCCGGGCGATGCCTCGCGCAGCATCACGCTATACACGTCGAGCTTCTCGTTCGGTGTCGGATTGTCGTTTCTCGTCGCGCAGCTGACGGCGGACACGCTCGGCTGGCGCGCTGCGTTTTTCATCAGCGGGCTCGGCCCCTTCATCATGGTCGCGGCCTGCCTCGCGATGGAGTCGGTGAAGCCGATCGCCGCGCAACGGCGCCTGCTGGATTTCGGGCCGGTGCTGCGCAATCGCGCCGCCATGGGCTACGTGCTCGGTTACGGCGCGCATTGCTTCGAACTCTACGGAATCCGCACCTGGATCGTCGCGTTCTGGGCGTTCGTCCTCGCCCGCCACGCCGGATGGGCGTGGCTCAGTACGACCCTGGTCAGCGTCGTGTTCTCGCTGATCGCGATGCCGGCGAGCATCCTCGGCAACGAGGCGGCGCTGCGTTTCGGGCGATATCGCGCGCTCACGGTGCTGATGATCGCTTCGGCTGCGGTCGCGTTGGCGATCGGCCTCTCGGTTTCGTCCTCGCCGCCGTTTCTGGTCGTGCTTCTCCTCATCTACGCCCTCACGGTGCCCGCCGATTCCGGTGCGCTCACGTCCGGCATGGCGATGAGCGCGTCGGCGTCGCACAAGGGCGCCACCATGGCGATGCACACGACAGTCGGGTTTGGCCTGTCCGCGTTCGGGGCGTGGGGGGTCGGTGCGATGCTCGACCTCGCGGGAGGCCCGCAGAGCGCGTCCGGATGGCTCGCGACATTCGCATTGCTCGGCGCCTCGATCTTGCTCGGGCCGCTGGCATTGCGGTGGGCGCGCCGCGCCGTTCCCAAGACAGCGTAGTCGGCGCGGGGGGCAGCCATTCCGCTTATCGAAGGCCTGCCGACAACGAGCGTCCCGCACCTTTTTCCCTTTGGCAGCTTAATCGACGCGCCAACGCGGCGGTCATGTTGCCGTCACAAAATATTGCCATATGTCGAGACATGTAGACATAATCATCGACCGAGAGAACGCCCTGAAGGTTCAATATGTCCCGACTCATTGACGAGGCGCGTGCAATCGAAAGCCTCGGCTCTCTGGCGCAGGCGACGCGCCTGAGCGCGCTTCGCCACCTCCTCGAAGCTCACCCGAACAGTCTGCCGGCGGGCGAAATCGCCAAGCGCTGCGCGGTCCCGCACAACACGATGTCCACTCACCTCGGCGTTCTCAATCGGGCGGGGCTGATCGCCGTCGAGCGCGCCGGGCGGTCGATGAACTACTGCGTCGATCTCTCGGGCTATCGCGGCTTGCTGCGGTTCCTGATGCAGGATTGCTGCGCCGGCCGCGCCGATCTCTGCGCCGACGTCACCCGTCTGATTTCCGAAGACAAGTCCGCTTTTGCGAATCCCGAGGAGGTCTCCGTGACCGCATCGTTCAACGTCCTGTTCCTTTGCACCCACAACTCCGCCCGCTCGATCATGGCCGAAGCGCTGCTCACCAGGATCGGACGCGGACCGTTCAACGCCTACTCGGCCGGCTCCGAACCCGCCGACCGGCCGATGCCGGAAGTGATCGAGCGGCTCAAGAAGCTCGGGCATGACACAGGGATGCTGCGCTGCAAATCCTGGAACGAGTTCATGGGCCCGACGGCGCCGCGAATGGATTTCGTGATTGCGCTGTGCGACACGCCGCAAGGGCAGTCCTGCCCTGATTTCGGCGACAAGGCGATGACTGGCGCGTGGCCGCTTCCCGATCCTGCCCAGTTCATCGGCTCGGCGGCGGAGCACACGGCCCTCCTCAACGAGCTGTACGGGATGATCCGACGACGGCTTGAGATCTTCACAAGCCTGCCGTTCGAGTCGCTCAACAAGATGGCGCTCAAGGCGAGGTTGGACGAGATCGGCGACACCTCGCGGATCGTGTCCTGACGGAGCTTGCGATGGGCGTCGGCATCAACGGGATGGGCCGTATCGGGCGGCTCGCGCTGCGCGCGGCGCTCGGGTGGTTTCGTCGCCCCGAAGACGATCCGCGCGCGAGCAATCGCCTCGATGTCGTGCACGTCAACGAGATCAAGGGCGGCGCCGCCGCGACCGCGCACCTGCTCGAATTCGACAGCATCCACGGGCGTTGGCACGGCGCCTTCAAGTCGGATGGCGAGACCGCGATCAGCATCGACGGCCGCCGCATGGGGTTCAGCGCCGGCGCCTCGCCCGGCGATATTCCGTGGGGCGATCTTGGCTGTGACGTCGTGCTCGAGTGTACCGGCAAGTTCCTCAAGCCGGAGCAATTCGAGGCATATTTCAAGCGCGGCGTGCGGCGGGTGATCGTTGCGGCGCCGGTGAAGGATGCCGCTGCGCTCAACATCGTCGTCGGCGTGAATGATCACCTCTACGATCCGGCGCGACACCGATTGCTGACAGCGGCCTCCTGCACCACCAACTGCCTCGCGCCCGTCGTGAAGGTCGTGCACGAGGCGATCGGCATCCGGCACGGCCAGATCACCACCATTCACGACCCTACGAATACCAACGTCATCGTCGACACCCCGCACAAGGATCTTCGCCGTGCCCGCTCGGCGATGCTGTCGATGCAGCCGACGACGACCGGCAGCGCAACAGCCATCGGCATTATCTATCCCGAGCTCGATGGCAAGCTGAACGGCCACGCCGTCCGCGTTCCGGTGCTTAATGCCAGCCTCACCGACTGCGTGTTCGAGCTCAAGCGCTCGACCAGCGTCGAGGAAGTCAATTCACTGTTCGCGACCGCGGCCGCAGGGGCGCTCGCCGGCATTCTCGGCATCGAGCGCCGGCCGCTGGTGTCGGCCGACTACAACAACGACACGCGCAGCTCGATCATCGACGCCCCGTGCACCATGGTCACCGACGACACGCTACTGAAGGTCTACGCGTGGTACGACAACGAGGTAGGCTATGCGTGCCGGATGATCGATCTCGCCAATATCGTCTTGCAGGCAGGTGCGTGATGTCGACTGCGCGCAACTACGTCATCGTGACCGCCTCCTATTGGGGCTTCACGCTGGTCGACGGCGCCCTGCGTATGCTTGTGCTGCTGCATTTCTTCCGCCTCGGCTACACGCCGTTTACCCTCGCGTTTCTCTTCCTGCTCTATGAAGCCGCCGGAATTGCTGCGAATGTCGGTGGCGGGTGGCTTGCGTCGCGTTTTGGCATCCCGCGCATGCTCGCGGTCGGACAGCTGCTGCAGATTGCGGGCCTTGTGATGTTGTCCCTCCTTGATCCCGCCTGGAGCGCGGTTGTCTCGGTCGCCTGGGTCGTCGCGGCGCAGGGAATCGCCGGAGTCGCAAAGGACATCACCAAGACCGCCTCGAAATCGGCGATCAAGGCGACCTCCAGCGAGGGCAGCGGGCAGCTCTTCCGTTGGGTCGCCTGGTTCACCGGCTCGAAGAACGCGATGAAGGGGGTCGGCTTCTTCTTCGGCGGTGTGTTGCTCGAGTGGGTCGGCTTTCGCCACGCGCTGTGGCTCATGGCCGCCCTTCTTGCCGTGATCTTCATCGCCGGCCTTTGCCTGCTGCCCCCGCAGCTTGGCAAGGCGAAGTCCTCCAAGACCGTGCGTGAGCTGTTCGCAAAATCGCGCGGCGTCAATCTTCTGGCCGCGGCGCGCGTCTTCATGTTCGGCGCGCGCGATGTCTGGTTCGTCGTCGGCTTGCCGGTGTTCCTCTACGCCAACGGCTGGCACTTCATGGAGGTGGCGGGCTTCGTCGCGCTATGGACGATCGGCTACGGTGGCATTCAGGCCATCGCGCCATCCCTTGTTCCGCGCAGCACCGACGGGCTGAGCCGCGAGATTCCAGCCGCGCGCCTGTGGGGCGGCATCCTGGCGGCCGTCCCGGCGATCCTCGCGGTCATCGCGCAGACGCCGGGCGTATCGCACCTCAGCCTCATCATCGTCGTGGGGCTTGCCGTATTCGGCCTGCCGTTCGCGGTCAATTCCTCGCTGCATTCATATCTGATCCTGGCCTATGCCGGATCGGAGAAGGCCGCAGAGGACGTGGGATTCTATTATGCCGCGAATGCCGCCGGCCGGCTTCTCGGGATCATGCTTTCGGGCGCGCTCTACCAGTTCGGCGGGATCACCCTGTGCCTGATCGGCTCGGCCGCGATGCTCGCCGCCTGTTGGCTGATCACATTTGCGCTGCCGCTCGAAGAAAGCCCCTCGGCCGCGCGCCGGCGCTTAGCCTGACGGCAAACGAATAATATCCGTAGAACTAGTTTTATGGTTGAAAATCTTCGGGTCATATGGTATGAGCCCGATCATGAACCTCGAGACCGCCGCCAAGCGTCTGGCCGAACTGGGCAACGCCACACGCCTGCAGATCTTCCGGCTGCTTGTGCAAGCCGGCCGCGAGGGACTTTCGATCGGCGAGATCCAGAGCCACCTCGGAGTACCAGCTTCGACGCTCGCGTTCCATCTACGGGGCCTCGTCGTCGCCGGCCTCGTCGAGCAGGAGCGCCAGGGGCGCGTCGTGACGTGTCGGCCCAATATTACGGCACTCAACGACACCCTGGCCTTCGTCAAGGAGAACTGCTGTGCCGGCTTCGCGGCCGATAAGCGCGAACGCCGTAAAGGAACTGCGGCGTGACCCTTCCCTTTTTTTATCCGAACTAAACTATATCCCTGGTTAAATAGGAGGAACGATGATGACTACGGCCGATGTCGACTCGATCTCCCAGACCAGCGCTCCGCTCGCTGTGGCCAGGCCCAAATCCGCGATCGCCTTGCTCCAAGGCGCAAGCGCACTCGCACGCCGCATCGACCGCGTTGTGCTCGGCCTTGTCCTGCTCATGCTCGTTCTGGCCATCTTTGACGCGCAGCAGGCGCGGCGCACGCTCGGCTACGTCGCGAGCGAACTGCTCCAACTCGGTCCCTGGTTTGCCCTTTCGGTGCTCTTCGCTGCGGCCGCCAAGGCAACCGGCGGGGATGCGATCGTGGCGCGAGCGTTCGCCGGGCGCGAGGGCCGAATGATCCCGCTCGCCGCCATTGTCGGGGGCCTGACGCCCTTCTGTTCCTGCGGAGTGATTCCCCTCGTCGCCGGCCTTTTCGGCGCCGGTGTGCCGCTTGCGCCGGTCATGGCCTTCTGGATCGCCTCGCCGCTGATGGACCCCACCCAGTTCTTCGTGATTGCTGGCAGTCTGGGCGTCGGCTTCGCGATCACCAAGACGGCGGCGGCCATCGGCATGGGCCTGCTCGGCGGTTATGGCACGATGTTGCTCACGCGGACCGGGCTTCTCTCAACCGGCGATGCATTACGGATCAAGGTGGAACGCAAATCCTGCTGCAAGTCAGCAAAGCAGCGTGCGGGCGCAAAGCCGGTCTGGCGCTTTTGGCAAGAGGGCGAGCGCGCGCAGGTCTTTCTCACTGCGTCTGCCACGACCGCCTGGTTCCTGATCCGCTGGCTCGCACTTGCCTTTGTGATCGAGAGCCTGATGACTGCCTGGCTCCCGCCAGAAGCGATCGCGCGGTGGCTCGGCGCGGGGCCGTTGGCCATTCCGCTTGCGGTGCTGATCGGGGTTCCGGTCTACATCAACGGCCTTGCCGCCGTGCCTTTCGTCGCGGGCCTCATCCAACTCGGCATGAGCCCGCCCGCGGCTCTCGCCTTCATGCTCGCGACCACGGCGACCGGATTCGCCGCCATGACCGCCGTGTGGGCGCTCGTGCGGCCAAAGGTCTTCGCGCTCTATCTCGCCTTCGCGGTGCTTGGAGCGCTATTGGCTGGCTACGCCTACGAGCTTGTACTCGCCGTGATCTGAGCCAGCGTTCTTCGCCGGTCGCTCACGACCGCCAGATTGACGCCGCCTCTCAGCTTGATTGTCGCCGCGCAATCAAGCGCCGTCGGCGCGGCGCCTTTTGTGCCACCGGCCCGCAACCGGCCCCTGAACCCGGACCGCAACCGCAGTCCGCAGCGGCCGGCACGCGGCTAAAGTTGCAGATCTCCGGATGCCCATCACAGCAATCCGTGACCATGAAAGCCACCAGCGCGCGCATGCCCTCGATATCGGCGCGATAGTGAATGGCGCGCCCCTCGCGCGTTCCATGAATGAGCCCGGCACGCGCCAGGATGCTGAGATGGGATGAGAGCGTGGTCGGCGCGCACCCCACCTCCTCGGCGATGGTCCCGGCGAGCAGCCCTTTGGGGGCCTGGCGCATCAGCAAACGGAAGATTTCCAGTCGGGTCGATTGGCCGAGTGCCGCGAGGGCGGCGAGCGCATGGGGGGGCGACAACATGTCTCCCGCGGGTGCAGGGCGGACGTGCCCCACCACGGCCAAGGCTCTTCGTGCCATCTCGGCTCCAGACTCCCGGCGCTTCGCGGGTGTCCGCCCGCCGACATCGGCGGGCTGTAGCATAGAAAATTCGACTCTCAAATCTCAAACACTTACGCCACTCTTGCACCCCCCTCAGCGCCGAATGGGCGATCGGACCGGCCTTCATCCGAGGCGCGCGTCTCCACGTCGTCAAAGTGACGCAAAAATTTCATCCGGCCGCTCTGCGCGAAACGGCGCCCCACCGGTGACAAGGCCCGACACATCAGCTAGCTTGGAATAACGATAATTCGAGAATACTCGAATTATCGTTCAACGCGGCCGTCTTTCACGGCGTGACCCGGCTGTACGAGTAGGCGCCGCCCAAATGGGGCAGGCCGAAAGTGGACTCGGCCCGGCGACCGCCACGGACATGGGAGGAAACAGATGCAACGATGTGACAGGATGATCGACGCTGGTCGTCGAAAATTTCTGAGCGGCGCCGGATTGGCGGCCGCAGGCGCCGTGGCGGCGGCGGTCGCTCCCACGCAAGCCAAGGCAGCGCCCCCCTCGGCACGGGTAGATTACCCCTCCAATCGCCTCGGCAATGTGCACGATCTCAAGGTCGATGAACCCCTTCAGGTGAGCTACCCGGACGGCGACGCGCCAGGCGTCCTCCTCAAGCTCGGCAAGCGCGTTCCCACGGGCGCCGGCCCCGACGGCGACATCGTCGGCTTCTCGACGGTCTGCCCGCACAAGGGCTTTCCCCTCGCATACGACAAATCAGATCGCACGATGAACTGCCCCGGCCACTACTCCCGCTTCGATTGCGAGGCGGGCGGCCAGCAGGTCTGGGGGCAGGCGACGCAGAACCTCCCGCAGTACGTGCTCCGGGTCGACGACAAAGGCGACGTCTTCGCCGAAGGCGTCGACGAATTGCTCTACGGCCGGCTGTCTAACGTGCTCTGAGGGGAGGAAACCATGGCTTACAAGCGACAAATCGATCGCCTTCCGATCGTCCCCAAGGACGCGAAGGAGTTCAACGTCACCTGCCACTACTGCATCGTCGGCTGCGGCTACAAAGCCTACACATGGCCGACCAACAAGCAAGGCGGGACCGCTCCCGACCAGAACAAGTTCGGCGTTGATCTCGGCAAGCAGCAAGGGACCGAAACCGCCGCGTGGTATCCGCCGTCGATGTACAACATCGTCAAGCAGAACGGCGAGGACGTGCACATCGTCATCAAGCCGGACAAGGACTGCGTGGTGAATTCCGGTCTCGGCTCCGTCCGCGGCGCGCGCATGGCGGAGATGAGCTACTCCCGCGCCCGCAACACCGAGCTGCAGCGGCTCACTGATCCGATGGTCTGGCGTTATGGCCAGATGCAGCCGACCAGCTGGGACGATGCGCTCGATCTCGTGGCGCGCGTGACGGTGGGCGTCATCAACGACCAGGGCGAGGACGGACTGTTCGTATCCGCGTTCGATCATGGCGGCGCCGGCGGCGGCTACGAAAACACCTGGGGCACCGGGAAGCTTTATTTCGGCGCGATGAAGGTGAAGAACATCCGCATCCACAACCGTCCGGCCTACAATTCGGAGGTTCACGCGACGCGCGACATGGGCGTCGGCGAACTGAACAATTGCTACGAGGACGCCGAGCTCGCCGACACGATCGTCGCCGTCGGGACCAATGCGCTCGAAACGCAGACCAACTATTTCCTCAACCACTGGATCCCGAACCTGCGCGGCCTATCGGATGCCAAGAAGAAAGCCGAGTTCGGTTCGGAGCCGGTCGAGCCGTCGCGCATCGTCATCGTCGATCCGCGTCGCACCGTCACCGTCAATGCCTGCGAGGTCGAAGCCGGCAAGGACCGCGTGATGCATCTCGCGATCAACTCGGGCACCGACCTTGCGCTGTTCAACGCGTGGCTCACCTACATCGCCGAGAAGGGCTGGGTCGACAAGGGTTTCATCGCGGCTTCCACCAAGGACCTCGATAAGGCGGTCGCCGCCAATAAGACGAGCCTCGAGGACGCCGCGAAGATCACCGGGCTCACGGTCGATCAGATCAGGAAATCGGCCGAGTGGATCGCGCAGCCGAAGCAGGGCGGCGCCCGCCGCCGCACCATGTTCGCCTATGAGAAGGGCCTGATCTGGGGCAACGACAATTACCGCACCAATGGCGCACTGGTGAACGTCGCGCTCGCGACCGGCAATATCGGCCGCCCCGGCGGCGGCTGCGTCCGCATGGGCGGCCACCAGGAGGGCTATTCGCGGCCCGACTACCCCGGTCCGCGGCCCGCGTTCTACGTCGACAAGCTCCTGATCGAGAACAAGGGCGGCGTGCACCACATCTGGGCCTGCGATCACTACAAGACGACGCTCAATGCCTTGAAGTTCAAGCAGGCCTATAAGAAACGCACGGACCTGGTGAAGGATGCCATGTCGGCCGTGCCCTACGGCGATCGTGACGGGATGGTCAACGCCATCCTGACTGCGATCAAGAGGGGCGGCTTGTTCGCGGTGGATGTCGACATCGTGCCGACCAAGATCGGGCAGGCCGCCCACGTCTGGCTGCCGGCGGCGACAGCGGGCGAGATGAGCCTGACGTCGATGAACGGGGAGCGCCGCATGCGACTCACCGAGCGCTACATGGACCCGCCCGGCCAGGCCATGCCCGACTGCCTGATCGCGGCGCGCCTCGCCAATCACATGGAACGGGTGCTGCGCGAGCAGGGCAAGACGAAGTACGCCGACCAGTTCGAGGGCTTCGACTGGAAGACCGAGGAAGACGCCTTCATGGACGGCTACCACGGCCACGAAAAGGGCGGCCAGTTGGTCACCTACGAGCGGCTCCGCGCGATGGGCACCAACGGTTTCCAGGAGCCGGCGGTCGACTTCAAGGACGGCAAGCTGGTCGGGACGAAACGGCTCTTTGCCGATGGCAAGTTCGGCGGCAAGGATGGCAAGGCCACCTTCATGGAGACCAAGTGGCGCGGTCTTCAGGCGCCCGGCAAGGAGGCCGAAAGCAAGAAGTGGCCGTACCTGATCAATAACGGCCGCACCAACATCGTCTGGCAGAATGCCTATCTCGACCAGGACAACGAGTTCGTGATGGATCGCTTCCCGTATCCCTTCATCCAGATCAATCCGCAGGACATGGCAGATCTGAAAGTGAAGGCGGGCGACCTCGTCGAAGTCTACAACGACAACGGCTCGACCCAGGCGATGGTCTACCCGACGCCGACTGCGAGGCGAAAGCAGACCTTCATGATGTTCGCCAACCCGAATGGCGTCCAGGGGAACGTGGTCTCGCCGGGCGTCAACGAGCTCGTCATCCCGAACTACAAGCAGACGTGGGCCGGCATCCGCAAGATCGCCGATGCGCCGGGAGGCGTGCGGCACCTCACGTTCAAGTCGCAAGACTACACGGCCGGATAGGCACTCCGGTCTCGCAATCTGAGGATGATCGGGGGGCGGCTGTTGTCGCTCCCCGTTCAAGTCGCGGAAAGCCATGCGCATTATTGGACTCGCCGGTTGGAGCGGCGCCGGCAAGACGACCTTGGCCGCCAAGCTCATTCCCGCCATCACGGCGCGCGGCTTGACGGTATCCACCCTCAAGCACGCTCATCATGCCTTCGATGTCGATCAGCCGGGCAAGGACTCCTACGTCCACCGCATGGCCGGCGCGACCGAGGTGCTGGTCTCGTCGCAGAACCGCATCGCACTCATGCACGAGCTGCGCGGTGCGCCGGAGCTGACGCTCGCCGCGCTGCTCGGCAAGCTCATGCCGGTCGATCTTGTGATCATCGAGGGCTACAAGCGCGACCCGCACCCGAAGCTCGAGGTCTTTCGTGCCAGCGTCGGCAAGCCGTTGATCCACCCCCAGGATCCCCATGTGGTCGCGATCGCCTCGGATGTGCCGCTGCCACAAGTAACCGTGCCGCGGGTCGCGCTCGACGATATCGACGCGATCGCTGACCTCATGCTGGCGCGTGCGGCCGCTCCGGTTGCGGCTGCGGAGCAGATGGCCGAAGAAAATGCGGCTCAGGACGTCTGCCCGCATTGCGGCTCGCTCGTTTCGTATTCGGCTGCGTCGAGAGCTGCGGCGCCGAAAGACCATGAGATGGTCGCCTTGCTTGGGCGGGAGGCTTGATGACCTGGACGATCACCAATCTTGTCATCGAGCTCGTCGCCGGCATCATCGGCGGCCTGGCAACGGCCGGCGTCGCGAAGGAACATAGTTTCGGAGCATTCGGCCATGCGGTCGTCGGGGCGCTAGGCGGCGCGCTCAGCGGCTATTTTCTCCAGGTGCGCGTGATTGCCGTCGTCGATTTCAACGGCGACGTTCGCCTGCCCTCCGATCAGGTCACGCAATGGTTCGTGTTGGCCATAGCTGGCTTGGTCGCTGGCGCGATCCTCGTCATGGCCGTGGGGCTGGCCAAGCACATGGTGGAACACCACCGGCGCGGAAAGACGTGATCGATGCGGTCGGCGAGGAACTCATCGTCGAAGAGAACAACTGACGAGACGCACAATCGAGTCGTTCGGAGAGCGCGCCGGTCACGGCCGAGATAATCGACCTGAATGTTCTTGTAATGTTCTCGCGTCCTGTATAATGTGCGCGATTGGCACGCGGCTCGTTGAACGATGATCCTATGCAGGCGGACAGCAGAGCGAGAACCTCGACTCAGCCCCCACCTCTGTTCTGAGCGAGGCGCGACGGGCGAGCCCCGTTTTGGCAAAACGGCAAAACGAACCCAACTGGGATAACAGCAGCAATTTCAATGCGCCCGCAGACCGCGTGATCACCGGGCCAATTTTGGCAGAATAACCCAACTGGGATAACAGCAATGATTTCAATGGTCGCTATTGCGCTGTGGTGGACAGCGGGTGATCGCGCGGCAGCGGCGAGGAAACGATACGGCCAATTCTAGCAGCAGCCGCAGGCCTCGGCGTGCCACGCCTCACGGCCTTCCTTGAGCAGAAACCAGACGATGGCGAGCGACGTCACGGCGTCGATCCACCAGGCGCCGAGGGCGAGCTGGGCGAGGAGCCCGAGCACGGCGACGAACGACAGCCAGCCGCAGGTGATCGATTCCACCGCGTCGGTGCGCAGCGCCCGGCTGGCGAGCCGCTCGGCCAGGGCAAGCTTGCGCCGCGCCAGCACGGCCATGATCGGAATCGCGGCCGCCGTCACGGCAAGTCCCGGCCAGGAAAACGCCTGGCCGTGGCCCGTCCACAGGCTCCAGGCGGCGGCCGCAATCACGTAGGCGGCGAGCGCGAACAGGAGCGCGCCGCCGATGCGGCTCGCCGTGCGCTCGGCGGCTTCCGAGAAGGCCCGGCCGTGGCGCAGCTCCACCGTGAGCCGCCAGATCAGCACGCCCGCCGAGATCAGCTCGACGATGCTGTCGGTGCCGAAGGCGACGAGCGTGACGCTTCCCGCCGCAACCCCGGCGGCAAGCGCGACCGCGGCCTCGGCCGACATCCACGCCACCGTCAGCCACTCGAGCCAGAATGCCCGGCGTACCAGTGCGGCACGCGCCGCCGTGGTCGCAGCCGCATCCTCGCCGCAGCAGGTCACCGCCGTCGCGGCCTCGAGGCGCTCAGCCCTGTTCATCCACCGATCATATCACGTGGGCCGGGGCGAGACGGCACTCGGCATCTCCGGCCTCGACCTGCACGGTGGCATGCCGGATGCCGAAACGCCGATCGAGCTCGTGCGCGGTGTCGGCGAGCAGCTGGTCGTCGAGGTCGGCATCCGGCCGCACCAGGTGCGCCGTCAGCGCGGTTTCGGTCGTGCTCATGGCCCAGATGTGCAGATCATGCACCTCGGTCACGCCGGGCAGGCCCGCGAGATAGGCCTCGACCGCGTGACGGTCGATCCCGGCCGGAACCGCATCGAGCGCGAGATTGAGCGCGTCGCGCGTGAGGCTCCAGGTGGCGATCAGGATGACGGCCGCGATTGCGGCGCTCACGGCCGGATCGAGCCACAGCCAGCCGGTCCAGCCGATCACCAGCGCCGCGATGACGACGCCGAGCGAGACGACCGCGTCCCCCGCCATGTGCAGGAATGCGCCCTTGAGGTTGAGGTCATGCGCCCGGCCGCGCATGAACATGAGCGCGGTCGCCGTATTGATGACGATGCCCAGCGCTGCCACCGACAGCACGGTACCGGCCGCGATCGGCTCGGGTGCAAACAGCCGGCGCGCGGCTTCGGTGAGGATGGCGCCGGTCGCGGCAAACAGCAGTGCCGCATTGGCCAGCGCCGCGAGGATCGAGGCGCGGCGGTATCCATAGGTGCGCGAGGCGGTCGGCTGCCAGGTGGCGAGCCAGGCACAGCCCCAGGCGAGCAGCAGGCAAATCACGTCGGAGAAATTGTGCAGGGCGTCGGAAATGAGCGCGAGCGAATTGGCAAAGAAGCCGACACCCAATTCGACGAGCGCGAAGGCGAGATTGAGCGCCGTGCCGAACGCGAAGGCGGTTCCGAAGCTTGCCGCGCCGTGACGGTGCCCATGCTGATGGTGATGATGATGATCGTCATGGTCGTGATGGTGATCGTCCATCGGTCCGCTCCGCCGGTTGTCGACAGAAATATCATCCCTGGGGCGGCGCCGCGAATGCCTTCTTGGGCGAAATACGCTGCGGAACGCGGCTCCTACGGCCGCAGACGGTGCTATTTGCGCTGATCGAGCGACAGCCGCACCGTGAACGTCGCGCCCTTGCCGGGCGCGCTGTCGATGGTCAGCCGCCCGCGGTGGCGGTGCAGGATATGCTTGACCAGCGCAAGGCCCAGTCCAGTGCCGCCCTGTGCCCGGCTCTCGGTCACATCGACGCGGTAGAACCTTTCGGTCAGCCGCGGCAGGTGCTCGGGTGCAATGCCGGGCCCGTAATCGCGCACCGCAACCGTCGCCTCGTTGTCGCCTGCCTCGCGCGCAAGCGCGATGTCCACCCGCTTGCCGGCGGCGCCGTATTTGAGCGCGTTCTCGATCAGGTTCTCGAACACGCGGATCAGCTCGTCGCGGTCGCCGCGCACGAACAGCGCCTCCGGGGGCAGCGCGATCTTCACCTCGACGCCGCGGTCGCGCGCGAGCGTCTGCAGTCCGTCCGTGACCTGGCGCACGATGGGCGCGAGGTCGACCTGGTGCTCGGGCTGCACGTGCGCCTTGAGCTCGATGCGCGACAGCGACAGGAGGTCGTCGATCAGCCGCGCCATGCGGTTCGCCTGCGCCTTCATGATGTCGAGGAAACGCTCGCGCGCCTGCGGATCGTTGCGCGCCGGTCCCTGCAGCGTCTCGATGAAGCCGGAGAGCGAGGCGAGCGGCGTGCGCAATTCGTGGCTCGCATTGGCGACGAAATCGGCGCGCATCTCCTCGACCTGCTTGATCCGGGTGATGTCGTGCAGCGTCACGAAGAACAGCTCGCGCCGTCCGGCGACGGCGGCAGCGAGCGCAACCGGCGCGACGAAGGCCTCCGACCAGCGCTCGGCCGGCACCTTCTCGCGGAACTCGACGTGCTGCATTTCCCCGGTCGCCACCGCGCGGCGCACCGCCTCGGTGATCTCGGGAATGCGCAGCGCGAACGACAACGGCATGTTGCGCGCAAGCGTCGGGGCCTTTTCGCGCGCCGAGGCGCTCAGTGCCAGCACGACGCCACGCCGGTCGAGCGCAATGACGGCATCCGGCAGGCCGGATACGACCGCTTCGACCAGCCAGTCGGGGGGAAGCGGCTTGCCCTCGGGCGAAAGTGCCGGGACGCCGGGCGCTTCGCCCGCATGGGCATCGATCAGCGCCACGACGCCGATGATGACGAAGGCGATCGCGGCCTGCAACGCAGACAGCGCGCCCATGAGGTCGAGCGCGAGGAAGACGAGGGCGCCTGCGATCAGGACGAACCGCGCGCGCTTGAGCCGGCCGAGCCAGGATACCGTCCGGTCATGCGTCCGCCGTTGATCTTCGGGAGCCATGGCGCGCCTATCTAGCGCATGTTGCGACGAACTGGCTACCGGTTCGCCGAAAGGATCAGCCACCAATGCACGCGGTTCGACGCCCGGGCGGGATTGCGCCGCCGCCTTATTTCGCCTCGAGCCGGTTCCGCCACCGCAGTCTCAGCCACAGCTCGCGGCCGCCGAGGATCGCGAGCGCGAACGCAAACGGCGTGACGTAGTAGAGCAGGCGAAACAGCAGCAGCCCGGCCAGCAGTTGTTCCTTGTCGTACTGCCACAAGCCGATCAGCATCGCGGCGTCGAATACGCCGAGGCCGCCGGGCGAGTGGCTGGCGAAGCCGAGCAATGTCGCGGCGACGAAAATCACCGCCAGCACGACGAAGCCGATATAGGGCTCCTCGGGGAGGAGCATGTACATGGCGGCGGCGCAGCAGGCGAGGTCGACGATGCCGATCGCGATCTGCACCAGCGTGAAGGGACCGTTCGGCAGGGCGACCTCCCAGTCGTGGCGGCCGATCACCCGCGGCGTGCGCCAGACCCACGCCGCGTAGACGAGCAGGATCATCAGCGTCGCCAGCGCGAGCACGCGATTGACCCAGGGCGGCAACTGGTCGATCGCCGTGGCGGCTGCGGGCGCATAGGAGATGCCGAGGCCGAGCACGGCGGCGTTGCCGAGCCAGAAGGTGAGCCCGGCAACGAAACAGATCTTGGCGACCTCGATCGCGGAGAGGCCGTGCGTCGAATAGATGCGGTAGCGCACCGCGCCGCCCGTGAAGACGCTCGCGCCGATGTTGTGGCCGACCGCGTAGCTGGTGAAGCCGGCAAGCGCTGCGACGCCGTACGACAAGTCGCGACGTCCGATCGTGCGCAACGCGAACAGGTCGTAGAAGGTCAGCGTGAAATAGGCGGCGGCGACGAAGCCGGCCGCGACCGCGACGTCGCGCGGTTCGGTCGAGCGCACCGCGGCGATGACCTCGGTGACGTTGATGCCACGAAGATTGCGGTAGAGCACGACGGCGGCCACGGCCATGAGCGTCACGCTCAGGCACGCGCCGAGCCAGCTCCAGCCGAATCGGTCGTCGAACCGCCGCAGCGCGGCGGCCATACGGGCATCCATCACCTGCTCCAGCGCACCCTGTTCGCGGCCGCCATCTGCATCGCGCGGCCGGGCGCCGCCATGCGTCCGCCGCTGCAGTAACAGAACTTCATCCCGAGCGCGAGGCAACGGCTGCGGCGCCGCAGGCGGTCTGATAGATTGCGCATCGGATCGCGGCGCGGCTGCGGCGCCGCCGCGCGAGGAGGAGAGCACGACCGGGCGGGCGCCTTCACCGGCGCGGCGCGACGTGATCAAGGCCGCGAGATGGGGCTAGGCACTGTCATGTCGGTCGCCGCCGCGCCGCAACTCGAGCACCTGATGGCGATCTCCGCCGAGGTGGGCGAGCTCGTGACCATGGGACCGGCGCCGCTCGGCGAGCGTCGCGTGGTGTACATCACGGGCGGGACGTTTGCGGGGCCGCGGCTGCGCGGCGAGGTGCTGGGCGGCGCCGACTGGCAGATCTCGCGGCGCGACGGCGCGATCGATCTCGATGCGCGCTATGCGCTCAAGGAGGCGCGGGGCGGCATCGTCCAGGTGGTGAGCCAGGGCCTGCGTCACGGGCCACCGGAGGTGCTCGCCCGCCTGGCGCGGGGCGAGGACGTCGATCCGGCGAGCTACGTGTTCCGCACCTTCATGCGCTTCGAAACCGGCGCAGCG
>DATBZM010000378.1:0-12940 GCA_036513175.1 Xanthobacteraceae bacterium
AGCCCGAAATCCCGCCGGTGCGTGTCGGCAAGCTCCTGCATCGCGCGGCGCATCACCGTGGAAGCGATGCCGTGCCGCCGGCAGTCCGCCCGCGTGACGACGCCACCGATGCCGCCGATGCGAACGACGCGGCCGTCCCAATCCGCCTCGCGCAGCACGATCCCGGTGTGGCCGATCGGCGCGCCGGCGGCGTCGAAGGCGAGCACGCGCCAATCGGGCGTGGTCCAGGTGACATCGCGCCACGGCAAGGTCGCGACCACCTCGGGCGACCAGATCGAGCGGATGAGCGGCCCGGCATGCTGCCAGCCCGCGTCGGCCGGCATGATCTCGATGCGGTCGATCATGGTTTGCTCCGCCGGCTGCCACTCACGCCGGCGCCGCCGTCATTTCGTCTTGGCGGCGACTTGCTTGAGCACCGGCGCCCACATCTCCTGCTGGTCGTGCACGAAGGCAAGCGCCTGCGCGGCGTCCATTGAGCGCGAATAGCTGCCGAGCCGGCCGAGATTCGTCTTGAGTCCCGGATCCTTGGTGACCGTGATGAGGTCGCGGCTCACCTTCTGGATGATCGCGTCGTGCGTGCCATTCGGCGCCACCATCACCTGCCAGCCGGTGGCGGAAAACCCGGGCAGCGTCTCGGCGACGGTCGGCAGGTCGGGAAAGTCGGGCAGGCGCTCGGCCGAGGCGACCGCGACGGCCCTGAGCTGGCCGGACTTGATCGAGGCGGCGATGCCCGAATAGCCCTCGATGATGAAGGATACGCGCCCGCCGATTACGTCGGCGGCGGCGCGCGCCGGGCCGCCGTTATAGGGGACGAGCAGCAGCTGGATGCCGGCGCGCATCTGCAAAAGCTCGCCGGTGAGATGCGTGAGCCGCCCGACGCCGGTCGTCGCATAGGAGATCTCCCCCGGCTTCTGCTTGGCGAGCGCGATCAGCTGCGCCAGCGTGCTGACGCCGAGTTGCGGATTGACCGCGATGAACATCGGGTTTTCCGCCGTGAAGCCGATTGCGACGAAATCGCGCGGCAGCTGCAGCGGCAGGTTCGGCACTTGGCCGGGCTGCGCGATGAAGGTCGCGAGCGCCGGCATGTAGAGCGTATAGCCGTCGGGTTGTGCCTCGGCGGCCGCTCGCGCCGCGATGCCGCCGCTCGCGCCCGGATGGTCGATGACCACGACCTGCTGGCCCCAGAGCTTGCTCAGGCCTTCGGCGACGAAACGCGCATCGACGTCGGGCGTCGAGCCCGCCGCGGCGTCCGAGATGATGGTCACCGGCTTGCTCGGGTAGTTGCCGGCCTGCGCCTGCGCGCCGTGCACCGAAACGGCGAGCATGAGGCACAGACTTGCGAGGGCGAGCCGGTCTCGGCGTGTCATGCGTTCCTCCCGATGCGCGCCGCGTTGGTCGGCGGTCAGCGGCGCGCCGCGCACCTTATCGCGTTTGCTGCGCGGCCGGAACGCAGGCCGCGCTGCGGCATTGTCGCGCCACGGCGGGGCGACTCCTGGTTCCCGTTTCAGGCCGCGCTGCCCTCGCCTGGGGCCGAGGCGTGGATCGCAAGCGCATGCACCCCGCCGGCGAGCTCGCCCGCAAGCATCTGGTTGATCATGCGATGGCGGTCGATCCGGCTCTTCCCCTGGAAGGCCGCCGACACGATATACACTCGGTAGTGGGTCTGTCCGCCCGGGCGGTGGCCGGCATGGCCTTGGTGCTGGTGGGATTCGTCCACCACCCGCAGGCTTTCGGGCGCAAAAGCGGCGGTCAGCTTCTCGGTGATGATATCGGCAACGCGCATCGGCTCCGGCATGGGTCCCGCTTTAGCGCATAATCCCGGCGAAGTGGAATCTGGTTCGCCGATAAGGATATGCGCAAAATGAGCGGCGGCCACCCGGGTCAATGGCCCGATCGGCGCAATGCCGGCCTCCGGCGAAACGAATTTGTCAAGCTTGCGGGGTAAGGTCCAACCTTCGCATAATGTTGGGTCATGAAATTCGACTCGCCCCTGTTCGATCGCATTCGCGTCAAGCCGGACGAAGACCGCCGGTTGCGCGCCACGCTGCCGTCGTGCGACTGGCCGGGCTGCGCGCACGGCGCGACCCATCGGGCGCCCAAGGGGCGCACGCAGGAGCGCGAGTACTGGCGCTTCTGCCTCGATCACGTGCGCGAATACAATTCCTCGTACAATTTCTTCGCCGGCATGAGCGATGACGCGGTCGCGCGCTATCAGAAGGACGCCGTCACCGGTCACCGCCCGACCTGGAAGATGGGCATGGTGGGCGGCCACCGCGCCGCCAAACGGCGCCCAGGGCGGTTCTCCGACGGCTACGAGGGCGCCGACGATCCGTTCGACATGTTCGGCGAGCTTGGGGCGC
This sequence comes from Xanthobacteraceae bacterium, assembly GCA_036513175.1. Lineage (GTDB taxonomy): Bacteria > Pseudomonadota > Alphaproteobacteria > Rhizobiales > Xanthobacteraceae > JAVDCA01. The sequence goes on from DATBZM010000378.1 coordinate 2,361, forward strand.
AGACGCGCCAAGGCCAGGCCCGGCCGGAAGCTGAACGCCGCATGGTACGCAATGCCGAGCGCAAGGCGCTGCATACGCTCGGGCTGGAGACTGACGCGCAACGCCTCGAGATCAAGGCGCGCTTCAAGGAGCTGGTGAAGCGCCATCATCCCGACGCCAACGGCGGGGACCGTGGCTCCGAGGACAAGCTGCGCGAGATCATCGAGGCGTACAACTACCTCAAGTCCGTCGGCTATTGCTGAGACCTCCCCTATATGGTTGACCCGTCAGCCCGCGCATAGCCGCTCGAAGAACGGCTATGCCGGCCATGACGAGGACAAGTCCGGGGAGCAATTCCATGCAGCGCACCAAGCCGCCGTTCCGCGCCGACCACGTCGGCAGCCTGTTGCGCACCGCGCCCGTCAGGGAGGCGCGGGCGAAGCGCGCCAAGGGTGGGATCACGGCGGACGAGCTCAAGGCGGTCGAGGACCGCGAGATCGCGAAAATCATCAAGCGGCAGGAAGACGTCGGCTTGTCATCCATCACCGACGGCGAATTCCGCCGCTCGTGGTGGCACCTCGACTTCCTCTGGGGCCTTGCCGGCGTCGAGCGTTACGCCATGGACTCCGGGATAGCCTTCGCCGGCGTGACCACGCGGGCGGAGGGCGCGCGCGTCACCGGTCCGCTCGATTTCCGCGGCCATCCGATGATCGAGCACTTTCGCTTCGTCCAGGCGCACACGCAACGCACGCCCAAGATGACGATCCCGGCGCCGTCCGCGATGTACGGCCGCGTCGGCCGCGGGCCGATCAGCGAGACGGTCTATCCCCGGCTCGACGATTTCTTCGCCGACCTCGGCAGGGCCTACGCCAAGGCGGTGCGTGCCTTTGCGGACGCCGGCTGCCGCTACCTGCAGCTCGACGAGGTGTTCATCGCGATGCTGTGCGACGAGAAGTACCGTGCCCAGGTCGCGGCGCGCGGCGACGATCCGGAAAAGCTCGGCGGCATCTATGCGGACCTGATCAATGCGGCGATCGCCGACATTCCGCCCGACATGACGATCACGATGCATCTGTGCCGCGGCAACTACAAATCGACATACATGGGCACGGGCGGCTACGAGGCGGTGCAGGAAGTGCTGTTTCACCGCGCCAACGTGCACGGCTATTTCATGGAGTTCGACACCGATCGCGCCGGCGGCTTCGAGCCGCTGCGCCTGCTGCCCAAGGGCAAGACCGCCGTGCTCGGCCTCGTCACCACCAAGAGCGGCCGGCTCGAGAGCAAGGATGCGATCAAGCGGCGCCTCGACGAGGCGGGCAAATATACCGATCTCGACCAGCTTGCCTTGAGCCCGCAATGCGGGTTTGCGTCAACCGAGGAGGGCAATGTGCTCGCCGAGGACGAGCAATGGGCGAAGCTCGCCATGATCGTCGAGATCGCCCGTGAGGTATGGGGCTGATCTGGGGTGGGGTGTGGCTGAGTGAAACATCCCACCTCGGCTCGCTTCGCTCGCCGACCCTCCCCCTGCAGCGCAGGGCGAAGCCTTGCGCAGCTGCTTCATCATAACTAATTGATATGCATTGAATTTATCTCTGAAATTGGACTTGGGCGCGGTGCCGGCAGATAGTCGTTTCCGGCGGCGCTGAAACCCGTTCGAGCCGCTTCCGCGGGCCCTGGCCTTTCTGCTAGGTTGCCTGGCAACAGCCGACCCGCACCCAGTGTGAGCCGTTTTGCGCCTCGGACATGCGAGGCCACGGAGGAGCAATGACTGCCGAAGTTGACGCCGGCCTGCCCGATATGAAGGTTTCGATCCGGCAAGTGTTTGGAATCGATAGTGATATGGAAGTGCCGGCGTATTCGGCATCCGGCGAGCACGTGCCCGACGTCGACCCGGATTACCGCTTCGACCGCGCCACCACGCTCGCGATCCTCGCCGGCTTCGCCCGCAATCGGCGCGTCATCGTCACGGGCTATCACGGCACCGGCAAGTCGACCCATATCGAGCAGGTGGCGGCGCGGCTCAACTGGCCGTGCGTGCGCGTCAATCTCGACAGCCACATCAGCCGTATCGACCTGATCGGCAAGGACGCGATCGTCATCAAGGACGGGCAGCAGGTCACCGAGTTTCGCGACGGCATCTTGCCCTGGGCCTACCAGCATAATGTCGCGCTGTGCTTCGACGAGTACGATGCGGGGCGTCCGGACGTGATGTTCGTGATCCAGCGCGTGCTCGAATCGTCGGGCCGTCTCACGCTGCTCGACCAGAGCCGGGTGATCAAGCCGCATCCCGCGTTCCGCCTGTTCGCGACCGCCAACACGGTCGGGCTCGGCGACACCTCGGGCCTCTATCACGGCACCCAGCAGATCAACCAGGCGCAGATGGACCGCTGGTCGATCGTCACCACGCTCAACTACCTGCCGCACGACAACGAGGTCGAGATCGTGCTCGCCAAGGCGAAGCACTATCGCACCGAGGAAGGCCGCGACATCGTCGGCAAGATGGTGCGCGTCGCCGACTTGACGCGCAATGCCTTCGTCAACGGCGACCTTTCGACCGTGATGAGCCCACGCACCGTGATCACCTGGGCCGAGAACGCCGACATCTTCAAGGAGATCGGCTTCGCGTTCCGGCTGACCTTCCTCAACAAGTGCGACGAGCTCGAACGCCCGATCGTCGCCGAGTTCTATCAGCGCTGCTTCGGCCAGGAGCTGCCGGAGAGCTCGGTGAACGTGGCGTTGAGCTGATCTTGCTTCCCCTCCGCCGTGCGGCGAGAGGGTTGTGAACGAAGCGAGCCCGATGAGGGGGGCCGCTTCATTGTCCGTCATGTTGCCCCTCGCGGAGAAGGTGATGGAAACGCAACCCGGCGTCGCACGATCGGAAGGCCCGAATGAGCGGCAAAATGCCGTTGCCCTGACGGTTCTCGCTGTCATCACCGTGGCTCTCGCGGTGATCGGGACAGGAACCAATTTCGCCGCCGGTATCTGGGTGACGTTGTGCGGCGCGATGCTGGCAATGGCGGCGACCTGCGAAGGCATTCCATTTGGCGGTTGGCGGCGAAGCGCCGCGATCTTCACGGCGGGGGTCGCGGTGGCGGCCGTCGGCGTGAAGCTGTTTTCCCTCGACCTGACGGTCACCTACAAGGTGATCTCCTACGTCATCCTGGCAATAGCCTTCGTTCTCATCGGCCTCGGAATGAAGCTCTATCTGCGCGATGCGTCCGCCTCCTTCGCGGTGACGCTGGCAATGTTCCTGGTGGCCCTCGTGACGGTGGCGGTGGCGCTGTTGACGCTGGGAATGAAGCTCTTGTCGTACGACTTCGCCGCGTTCGTCATTGTCGTCGGTTGCGTGGCCTTCAGCGGAGCCGTTACGGTAACGGCGTTGAGCTACGGGCAATGGGCGGGATCGAACACCGGCCCCACCGCGGGTGCATGGCAAGCCAAGCGAGCCGAGTGAGGGACTATCGCGAGTAGAAGAGCGCCTCGATACGATCCGCCGCCCCCTTCGGGCGATGGCGAACAAGCCCTCTCCCGCTGGTCGGCCGCCACCATGGCGAAGGCGATCTCGGGCCGAGGGGGAAGAATGACGGATGTCCTCCAACAGCAAGCCCAAAACCCCCCTCAAGGAAGCGCCGACCGAGCCGTTCAAGCGCGCCGTGACCGGCTGCCTGCGTGCGATCGCGCGCCACCCCGAGCTTGAAGTGTCGTTTGCGGCCGAGCGGCCCGGCATGGTGGGCGGCAAGGCGCGGCTGCCCGAGCCGCCGCGCAAGCTCACGCGCGCCGAGGCCGCAATCGTGCGCGGGCACGCCGATTCGATCGCGCTGCGCATGGCCTGCCATGATGCCTCGGTGCACCGCCGCCTGATGCCGGGCGGCCAGCAGGCGCGCGCCGTGTTCGAGGCGGTCGAGCAGGCCCGCGTCGAGGCAATCGGCGCGCGCCGCATGCTGGGCGTGGCATCGAATCTTTCCGCCATGCTCGACGACAAGTTCCACCGCGGCAAGTTCGACGAGATCACCGACCGCGCCGACGCGCCGATCGAGGAAGCGGTCGCCATGATGGTGCGCGAGCGCCTCACCGGCCTGCCGCCGCCGCCCGCCGCGCGGCGCCTGGTCGACCTGTGGCGGCCGTGGATCGAGGGCCGCGCCGGCCGCAACCTCGACAAGCTGGAGAAGCTGGTCGAGAACCAGCGCGGGTTCGGCAACGCCGTGCACGATCTCCTCGACTCGCTCGACATGGGCGACGAGCGCAGCCGCGATGACGAGGACGAGGAGAGCGACGAGAGCCAGAACGAGGACGGGCGCAAGGACGACGAAGGCCAGGACGGCGAAGCCTCCGATTCCGAGGACATGGAGCGCATGAGCCTCGAAGAGGCCGAGGCCTCGACCGACGAGATGCCCGATGACGCCTCCGAGGCGATGGACGCGCCCTCCGCCGAGATGCCGGACGACTCGGAGATGGGCGACGCCGACAACGCGGCCGAGCCCTGGCGCCCGCGCAACCGCGGCCAGAACGAGCCGCGCGGCCCCGACTACCGGCCGTTCATCGCCAAGTTCGACGAAACCGTCGGCGCCGAGGAGCTGTGCGAGCCGGAGGAGCTCGACCGCTTGCGCAGCTATCTCGACAAGCAGCTCGCCCATCTGCAGGGCGTCGTCGCGCGCCTCGCCAACCGCCTGCAGCGCCGGCTGATGGCGCAGCAGAACCGCTCCTGGGAGTTCGACCTCGAGGAAGGCATCCTCGATCCGGCGCGGCTCGCCCGCATCGTCATCGACCCGATGCATCCGCTCTCGTTCAAGCGCGAGAAGGATACGAGCTTCCGCGACACCGTGGTGACGCTCCTGCTCGACAATTCCGGCTCGATGCGCGGCCGGCCGATCACCGTCGCGGCGACCTGCGCCGATATCCTCGCGCGCACGCTCGAGCGCTGCGGCGTCAAGGTCGAGATCCTCGGGTTCACGACGCGCGCCTGGAAGGGCGGACAGTCGCGCGAGGCCTGGCTCGCCGCCGGCAAGCCGCCCAATCCGGGCCGGCTCAACGACCTGCGCCACATCATCTACAAGTCGGCCGACGCACCGTGGCGGCGCGCGCGCAAAAATCTCGGCCTGATGATGCGCGAGGGCCTGCTCAAGGAGAACATCGACGGCGAGGCGCTCGACTGGGCGCACAAGCGCCTGCTCGCCCGCACCGAGCAGCGCCGCATCCTGATGATGATCTCCGACGGCGCCCCGGTCGACGACTCGACGCTCTCGGTCAACGCCGGCAACTATCTCGAGCGCCACTTGCGCTGGGTGATCGAGGAGATCGAGACCCGCTCGCCGGTCGAGCTCATCGCGATCGGCATCGGCCACGACGTGACGCGCTACTACCGCCGCGCCGTCACCATCGTCGACGCGGAAGAGCTCGGCGGCGCCATGACGGACAAGCTCGCCGAGCTGTTCGACGAGAATGAGCCCGCCGAGCCGCCGCGGCGGGCGGGAGCGCGACGGCTGCACTGACCTCGCGAATAGCGAAGGGGGAGTAGCGAGTAGGGACGGTGGAACGAGCGCGACTACTCGCTACTCGCCATTCGCTCGCGCTTACGCGCTCGCCGCGAGCTTCTTCTCGACCTTGCGCTTGACCTCGCGCGCACGGATGGAGAGCTGCTCTTCCTTCGCCTTCACCAGGAAGGCATCGAGGCCGCCGCGGCGGTCGACCGTCTTCAATGCATTGGTCGAGATGCGCAGCCTGACCGACTGGCCGAGCGCCTCCGACATCATGGTGACATTAACCAGGTTGGCGAAGAAACGCCGCTTGGTCTTGATGTTCGAGTGGCTGACCCGGTGGCCGACCTGCGCTCCCTTGCCGGTCAATTCGCAACGCCGCGACATGGCTGAAAACCTTCCGTCGTTCGCCTCTCGCGCCCGCGCGCGGGACGGATGCACATCCGTGTGTGATTGGACCGCGGACGTATAGAGAGCACTGCCCACTGCGTCAAGGTTGCGGCATCTGCCGCCGTCGGCCGGTCTTCGCTAAATCGATCAAGGGGTTGGTCACTTCGCGTTTACTTGGCGCTTACTTGGCGCCGCCGTCGCAATCCGAATGGGTCACCTTGCAGAAGTCGCGCCGGTCGTCGCCCGCGGTAGCCTGGCATTTGACTATGGCGTTGCGCCCCGCCGTGTCCTTGTCGTCCGCTATCGCCCAGCCGACGCCGGGCGTTGCGTCCTTGGGGTCCATCGCGACCGCGAAGCACCGGTTGCGGAAGGTCTGCACCACCTTGCACAGGGCCTGCGCGCGCGGGTCGATGCCCGGCGTTGGCCTCGTGCAGTCGCCCATCGCCGCCGCGCTCGCGACGTCGAGGCTCGGCCGGTTGACCGCAAAGCCGTAGGCGTAGCCCTCGGCGGCGACGTCGGCCGGCTCGCCGACCGCGAGCGCGCCCTCGGCGGCCGCGAGCCGCGGCGCAACCGCCGCCGCGAGGACGCTCGCCGCGATCAAGGCCGCAAGGGCTGTCTTGTGCTCGATCGGCTGCGTCGCACGCATCTTTGTTTCCCTGATTTTGCGCTCCCAAGCTATCGCGCAAATCGCGCCGCCGCCATCGCTGTCGCGCCGGCTTGCGATCCTCAGACGCGGATCACATAAAGGACGCATTCGGCGCTGAGAAAAATGCTTGCCGGCTGGCGCCGCGGGCGCCAGCCGGCGGAATTGCGCGGCGGAATTTCCGCCTGCGGTGTGGGGAAGGATCAGCGACCGTGGCGGCGCCTTGCATCGGCCTTCGACGAGCTTTCGCTGTTGCGGCCTGCGGCCTCGCGGCGCTCGTTGCGCTCGGCGACGGCGCGCGCGCGCAAGGCAAGCTCGACGCCCGTTACGTCGTGACGCTCGCCGGCCTGCCGGTCGGCCGCGGCAACTGGGTCATCGACATCGCCGACGATCAATACGTTGCGGCGGCGAACGGCAAGACCACCGGCCTGTTGCGCGTGTTCGCCAACGGCGAGGGAACGAGCGCGGCGCGCGGCGCCCTGAGCCACGGCAATCTCGTCCCGGCGAGCTATGCGTCGAGCATCACGACCGAAAAGAGGACCGAAGAGCTGCGCATCACGCTCGCGGCCGGCAACGTCAAGGACTACGCGATCGATCCGCCGAGCCCGCCGCAGCCCGACCGCATCCCGGTCACCGAGGAGCATCGCCGCGGCGTGGTCGACCCGATGTCGAGCGCGCTCACGCATGTGGTCGGCGACGGCGAGCTGTTCGGTCCGGCTGCGTGCAGCCGCAAGGTCTCGGTGTTCGACGGCCGCATGCGCTACGATCTCAAGCTCGCCTTCAAGCGCATCGAGACCGTCAAGGCCGACAAGGGCTATGAGGGTCCGGCCGTCGTCTGCGCGCTCTATTTCGTGCCGATCGCGGGCTATATTCCCCAGCGCACCGCGATCAAGTATCTGATCGCCCAGCGCGACATCGAAGCCTGGCTCGTGCCGATCGCCGGCACGCGCGTGATGGTGCCGTTCCGCGTGTCGATCCCGACGCCGCTCGGCATGGGCATGCTGGAAGCAACCGAGTTCGTTACCACCGCGATGCCGCCGCGCGCCTCGGCCGCCAACGTGAAGGTCCCGTAGTCTTTCGCGGCCGCTCCGCTTGGAGCATGATCCCGAACACCAGGTAACGATCTCGCAAAAGATCACGCTGCCGGCGACGAGGCGGGCGCTCCCGTCGGTCACATGAAATCATCCGTTCACAATGAAATCGTCACAGTGAAACCGTCATAATGCGCCGTCATCCGAGCGTTCCCCCCACGATCTGGTGGCAGCGTCACGTAAAAGTCACCATATGTCGGGTGGAACGAATCCCGACTCACGACGAGTCACCGATTCGGCCGCGATTCGTTCGGGACTCGTTCGCCGTAACCGAGTGGGGAGCGATTTTGCCGCCCCAGGCGTTGCATTGTGATACAGAGTCAGCGCATGTCCCGGCGAAAGCCTGCCCCGGACTTGATCCGGGGTGGACGCCAGTTCGCCGACAAGGGCATGCGCCAATGTGTGAACTTGGAGCACGTTGCGATCCCGCGGGATCGCAACGTGCTCCAAGCCGACAAGGGGCCGTTGCGTCCCGCTTGCAGGACCCCTGATGGCCATTTCCTTCTCCTCCGTCACCTCCCGTGACGTCGTCGCGCGCGGCCATGGCGTCACCGCCGTGCTCGGGCCGACCAACACCGGCAAGACCCATCTCGCGATCGAGCGCATGCTCGCGCACGCGTCCGGCATCATCGGGCTGCCGCTGCGCCTGCTCGCGCGCGAGGTCTACAACAAGGCGGTCGAGCGGGTGGGCAGCGACGCGGTCGCGCTGATCACCGGCGAGGAGAAGATCAAGCCGCCCAATCCGCGCTTCTGGGTCGCGACCGTCGAGGCGATGCCGCGCGATCTCGACGTGTCGTTCGTCGCGATCGACGAAATCCAGCTCGGCGGCGACCTCGAGCGCGGCCACGTCTTCACCGATCGCATGCTCAACCGGCGCGGCCGCGACGAGACGCTGGTGCTCGGCGCCGCCACCATGCGGCCGATGGTCGAGAAGCTCCTTCCGGGCGCCAATATCTTGAGCCGCCCGCGCCTCTCCCAGCTCACCTTCGCGGGCGAGAAGAAGCTGACCCGCCAGCCGCGCCGCACCGCGATCGTCGCATTCTCGGCCGAGGAGGTCTATGCGATCGCGGAATTGATCCGCCGCCAGCGCGGCGGCGCCGCGGTCGTGCTCGGCGCGCTGTCGCCGCGCACGCGCAACGCCCAGGTCGCGCTCTACCAGTCGGGCGATGTGGATTATCTCGTCGCCACCGACGCGATCGGCATGGGCCTCAATCTCGACGTCGATCACGTCGCCTTCGCGTCCGATCGCAAGTTCGACGGCTATCAGTTCCGCAAGCTCAATCCGTCCGAGCTCGCGCAGATCGCCGGCCGCGCCGGCCGCGCCATGCGCGACGGCACCTTCGGCACCACCGGCCGCTGTCCGCCGTTCGAGACCGATCTGGTGCAGGCGTTGGAGAGCCACAGCTTCGAGAACGTGAAGATACTGCAATGGCGCAATACCGATCTCGATTTCGCATCGGTTGGCGCCCTTTCGGCGTCGCTCGCGGCGGCGCCGACGATTGCCGGCCTCACGCGCGCGCCGACCGCGGAAGACATTCTCGTGCTCGATCACGCCGCGCGCGATGACGACGTGCGCGCGATCGCGACGTCGCGTCAATCGGTCGAGCGACTGTGGGAAGTTTGCCAGGTTCCCGACTATCGCCGGCTCTCGCCCGCCGCACATTCGGAACTCGTCGTCGCCCTCTATGGTTTTCTCATGCGACAGGGTAGAATTCCCGACGATTGGTTTGCCGAACAGGTGGCGCAGGCCGATCTCACCGACGGCGACATCGACACATTGTCGCAACGCATTGCGCATATCAGGACCTGGACCTTTGCGGCGAACCGTCCGGACTGGCTTACCGACCCCGACCATTGGCAGGGCGTCGCCCGCGCGGTCGAAGACCGGCTCTCGGACGCGCTGCACGAGCGGCTCACCGAGCGCTTCGTCGACCGCCGCACCAGCGTGCTGATGCGGCGGCTGCGAGAGAACACGATGCTGGAAACGGAAATCACCAAGACGGGCGAAGTGGTCGTCGAAGGCCACGCGATCGGCCGGCTCGACGGCTTTCGCTTCGCGCCCGAGGCGACGAGCGGCGGCACGGATGCAAAAGCGCTCGGCGCCGCCGCGCAGAAGGCGCTCGCCGGCGAGATCGAGGCGCGCGCGACGCGCCTCTCGCAGGCGCCCGACTCGCAATTCGTGCTTGCCGCCGGCGGCACCATCCGCTGGGTCGGCGAGGCGGTGGCAAAGCTCACCGCCGGCGACAACATCCTGCGTCCGCGCGTGCGCATCCTCTCCGACGAGCATCTCACCGGCGCGGCGCTCGAGCACGTGCAGACGCGGCTCGATCTGTGGACGCGCACGCATATCGAGCGCCTGCTCAGCCCGCTGTTCGTGCTCGGCGCCGCCGACGACGTCACCGGCCTCGCGCGCGGCATCGCCTTTCAGATCGTCGAGGCGCTCGGCGTGCTTGAGCGCTCGAAGGTCGCCGAGGACGTCAAGAGCCTCGACCAGGCGGCGCGCGCGATCCTGCGCAAGCACGGCGTGCGGTTCGGCGCCTTCCATATCTACGTGCCGGCGCTGCTCAAGCCGGGTCCGCGCTCGCTCGCCGCCGAATTGTGGGCGCTCAAGCATGGCGGGCCGGAGGTGAAGGGGCTCGACGAGGTGCAGCGGCTCGCCTCGAGCGGGCGCACGTCGTTTGCCGCCGACAAGGAGACGCCGAAGGCGCTCTATCGCGCGAGCGGCTATCGCGTCTGCGGCGAGCGCGCCGTGCGCGTCGACATCCTCGAGCGCCTCGCGGATCTGATCCGTCCGGCGCTCGCCTGGCGCGAAGGCGGCACGGGCGCGAAGCCGGCGGGCGCGCTCGACGGCCGCGGCTTCGTGGTCACGCAGGCGATGACGTCGCTCACCGGCTCCTCGGGCGAGGACTTTGCCTCGATCCTGCGCGCGCTCGGCTATCGCATGGAGAAGCGGGCGAAGCCGCCCGAGCCGGCGCCGCCGGCGCCCGAGATGCCGGCGCTGAG
>DATBZM010000379.1:0-11349 GCA_036513175.1 Xanthobacteraceae bacterium
CCCGAAGCGGAGTCCTCAATGTCCATGCCTCCCGGCGAGCGTCCCGCCGACACGGTCGATCCAAAACTTCTCGAGATCCTGGTCTGCCCGCTGACCAAGACGCCGCTCGAATACGACGCCGAGAAGCAGGAATTGATCTCGCGAGCGGCCAAGCTTGCCTATCCGATCCGCGACGGCATCCCGATCATGCTGCCCGAAGAGGCGCGGCGGATTGAGTGACGCCTACGGAGGCGCTCAAGCCTGTCATGCCCGGCCTTGTGCCGGGCATCCACGTCTTTACAAGATACGCGATGCAAAAGTCGTGGATGGCCGGGACGTAAGCGAGCGAAGTGACGCCGTTCTACGAACGGCTATGCCCGGCCATGACGGTCGAGGGCGGGGAGGGACATCGTGATCAAAATCTGGGGGCGGAACACTTCGTCAAACGTGCAGAAAGTGATGTGGGCCATCGGCGAGATCGGCTTGCCGCACGAGCGCATCGATATCGGCGGACCGTTCGGCAAGAACCGCGAGACCGCCTATCTCGCCATGAACCCGAACGGCCTCGTGCCGACGCTCGAGGAGAACGACGGCTTCCTCTTGTGGGAGTCGAACTCGATCGTGCGCTACCTCGCGGCCAAGCATCGGGCCGCGGTGCTGGAGCCGAAGGACCTGCGCACGCGCGCGCTCGCGAGCAAATGGATGGACTGGCAGCTTGCCGTGCTCGCTCCGGCGATCACGCCGGTGTTTTGGGGCATGGTGCGAACGCCACCGGAAAAACGCGATCACGCGGCGATCGCGGCCGGCAAGGAGAAGACCGCGGCGGCCGTGAAGATGCTGGACGACCAGCTTGCCAAGACCAAGTTCCTCGCGAGCGACGAATTCTCCTACGGCGACATCCCGGCCGGCATCATGGTGCGGCGCGATCGCGACCTCGTGCCGGAGCGGCCGCCGTTCGCCAATGTGGAGCGCTGGTACGCCGCGATCGCGGCACGGCCCGCCTTCGACGAGCACGTGACGAAGATTCCGCTGGTGTGACGTTGCTCCCGTAGGGTGGGCAAAGGCGCGCAGCGCCGTGCCCACGCGAACGCAGCCCCGCGAACACAGTGATGGGCACGCTTCGCTTTGCCCACCCTACAATCGGCGGCTTATCCCTTCTTCACCGGCCCGCGCCGCATCGCCACCGCGATGCGGTTGAGCATGTTCATCATCGCGATCGCGTAGGTGAGGTTGGTCGCGTCCACGTCGGAGAAATGGCGGCGCATCTCGGCGTAGACATCGTCGGGCGCGCGCGACGTCACGATGTTGGTCACCGCTTCGGCCCAGGCGAGCGCGGCCTTCTCGCGCTCGGTGAAATAGGGCGACTCGTCCCAGGCCGCGAGCCCGTCAAGCCGCTCGGGCGTCTCGCCGGCGGCGCGCAGGTCGCGGCCGTGCAGGTCGACGCAATAGGCGCAGCCGTTGATCTGCGACACGCGCTGGAAGACGAGGTTCATCAGGCCGACGTCGAAGCCGCTCTTCTTGAGCACCATGTAGGCGCCCATCAGCGCCTTGTAGAAATCGGGCGCCACCGCGGCGTAATCGATGCGCAAGGACATGATCACAGCGCCTCGCCGCGCAGGAGCTTCGGCACCTCGCCGGTGAGGCCGGCAGCCTCGCGGATGAAGAAGCTCTTCACGGCGGGCAGCCGTTCGACCATCCCGAGGCCGATGTCGCGGGCGAGACGCAGCACGTCGGAGCGGTTGGAGAAAAGCCGGTTGAGCCCGTCGGTCGCAAACCCCATCGCCATGGTGTCGAAGCGCCGCCAGCGCTGGTAGCGATCGAGCACGCCCGCGCCGCCGGGATCGAGGCCGAGCCGAGCCGCATCGACGATCGCCTCGGCAAGCGCCGCAACGTCGCGCAGCCCCATGTTGAGCCCCTGGCCGGCGATCGGATGGATGATGTGGGCGGCATCGCCAACCAGCGCGACGCGGTCGGCGATGAAGCTGCGCGCGACCGCGAAGCCGAGCGGGAAGGCGCGGCGCGGGCCGGCGACCGAGATATCGCCGAGATGCAGGCCGAAGCGCTTTTCCAGCTCGGCGTGAAAACCGGCGTCGGCGAGCGCCATGATGCGGTCGGCTTCGGCCGCCTTTTCGGTCCACACGATCGAGGAACGGTTGTCCTGCAGCGGCAGGATCGCGAATGGACCAGCGGGCAGGAAATGCTCCTCGGCCCGGCCGTGGTGCGGCCGCTCATGCGCGACCGTGGTGACGATCGCGGACTGCCCATAGCTCCATCCGACCGATTGGATGCCAGCACGCTCGCGGATCGCCGATCGCGCGCCATCGGCCGCGACCAGAAGCCTGGCGCGAAACGCGTCGCCGGACGCGAGCCGTACGGTCACGCCCGACGCATCGGTCGCGAAATCCGCGACCGCGGCCGGCAGCAGGATCACGCTTTCCGACTTCGCCTTGTCGACCAGCGCCGCCAGCACGTCGCGGTTCTCGACCATGTGGGCGAACGGCTCGCCCGGCTGGACGTCGCCCGCAAAGGTGAGGAACGTCGGCCGCACCGCGTCGTCGAGCTTCGAATCGGTGATCACCATGTCGAGCATCGGCTCGGCGCGCGCCGCGACCGCGTCCCACACGCCGATCGCGTCGAACAGCCGGCGCGCCGCCGCCGCGATCGCCGTGGCGCGGCCATCCGCCACCTGCCTCCCGAGCGCCGGATCCGCGACCGCGACCGCAAAGGTTAGGCCGAGCGCCTGGCGCAGCGCCAGTGCGAGCGCGAGCCCGGCGAAGCCGGCGCCGCCGATCAGCACGTCGACGCGACCTAGCACGCCCTCTTGCACGTGATCCTGGCTCTCAGCCATCGCTCATAACCGCCTGCCCGCTCGACCGGCGGGGTGCGCCAGCATAGCATCCCTGCCTTCGATCGGCAGCGGAGCGGTTTGATGAACCCGGCGGTACGCGAGCTTCTCGACATCCTCGATCTCGAGCCGCTCGAGGTGAATCTCTTTCGCGGCCGCTCGCCGCAGTCGCGCTGGCAGCGCGTTTTCGGCGGCCAGGTGATCGGCCAGGCGCTGGTCGCGGCCTGCCGCACCGTCGAGGGCGTGGCGCAGCGCCCGCCGCACTCGCTGCACGCCTACTTCCTGCTCGCCGGCGACCCAAAGGTGCCGATCGTCTACGAGGTCGACCGCATCCGCGACGGCAAAAGCTTCACCACGCGCCGCGTGGTCGCGATCCAGCATGGGCATGCGATCTTCTCCATGTCGGTGTCTTTCCACGTTGCCGAGCCGGGCTTCTCGCACCAGGCGCCGATGCCCGACGTGCCGCGGCCGGACAGCCTGCCGAACGAGGCCGAGCTGCGAAAGGCCATGCTCGCCACCATGCCGGAGCCGGTGCGGCGCTACTACGAGCGCGAGCGGCCGATCGAGCTGCGGCCGGTCGAGCTCGATCGCTATCTCGGCAAGCCGATCCCGGATGGAAAGTTTCACGTGTGGATGCGCGCGATCGACCGCCTGCCCGACGATCCCGCGATCCATGAATGCGTGCTCGCCTATGCGTCGGACATGATGCTGCTCGATGCCTCGACCATTCCGCACGGCCGTACCCTGTTCGAGCCCACCATCATGGCGGCGAGCCTCGACCACGCCATGTGGTTCCACCGCCCGTTTCGCGCCGACGAGTGGCTGCTCTACGCCCAGGACACCCCGAACGCCGCCGGCGCGCTCGGCTTTGCGCGCGGGATGATCTTCGCGAGCGACGGGACGCTGGTGGCCTCGGTGGCGCAGGAGGGGCTGGTGCGCGAGCGGCGCCCAGCGCCAAGCGCTTAGGCCTGCGGCGCTTACACCTGCTATTTCCCTCAATCGCGAAAGCCTGTAATCAGGTTGCGGGCGTCGCCGGGACGCCAGGGTGCGGAAGCGGCGCGACCAGCGCGTATCCTACGGCCCGGTTCGTTTGCGTCCGGCGACCCGCGGGGAAGGCCGGTCATGAAGCTCATCATCGCAATCATCAAGCCGTTCAAGCTCGACGACGTGCGCGAGGCGCTCACCGAGCTCGGCATCAGCGGCATGACGGTGTCGGAAGTGAAAGGCTACGGCCGCCAGAAGGGCCACATGGAAATCTACCGTGGCGCCGAATACGTGGTGAATTTCCTGCCCAAGGTGCGCATCGAGGTGGCGGTGCCGGCGGAGCAGGCCGACCGGGTGATCGAGGCGATGACCACCGCGGCGCGCACCGGCCAGATCGGCGACGGCAAGGTCTTCGTCATGCCGCTCGATCACGCGGTGCGCATCCGCACCGGCGAGACCGACACCGACGCGCTGTGAGCGCGGCAGGCCGATTGCCCTTGCCGACACGCAAACGCCTCAAGAATTCGACCGCAGACGAGGGGCGACATCTTGCTGCGGGGCGAAACGTTGCCGTGATCGGATGTCGTGACCCAGCACGATGTTTGCTCTTATCCAATTGAAATAGCATTGTTTTTTCCAATCAGGAAGCATCAGGCCTGCGCGCATGGCGCGCGCCGGCGCGGCGCCGCAATCGCTCCAACGCTTGCTCGATCATGAGTCATTCCGCGTCTGCCCAGATTCTAGGCAAATCTGGTTCGTTCTTGAGCGGGGCATCCGTAGGGGGGCGCCGGAAGGTCGCAGACATCTTGTAATACGCAAGCTATTGTAATGACTTAGATCGAAATTTCGAGCTTGGCACAGGGCTTGATAGAGGACCCCGGCAACACTTGGGTGCGATCGCACGCGGGCTCGTTGCGATTGCCCGCGCCGTCGCTTCGGCGCGGACCACCAGGGGGATCAAACCCATGAAAATCGTCATGGCCATCATCAAGCCGTTCAAGCTCGACGAGGTCCGCGACGCTCTGACGGCGGTTGGCGTGCATGGCATGACCGTCACCGAGGTCAAAGGTTACGGACGACAGAAGGGCCACACCGAAATCTATCGCGGCACCGAATACGCCGTGAGCTTCCTGCCGAAGCTCAAGATCGAGGTCGCGGTTCCGGCGAACCAGGCCGACAAGATCATCGAGACGATCACCAGCGCCGCCAAGACCGGCCAGATCGGCGACGGCAAGATCTTCGTGCTCAACCTCGACCAAGCCGTCCGCATCCGCACCGGCGAAACCGACGCGGCGGCGCTCTGAGCTTAGCCCCTCACAGGAGTCACACAATGAACGTCAAAAAACTTACCCGTGCGGGCGTCCTTGCTCTCGCGTTGACGGCGCTCGGCGGCCTCGGCTTCGCGCTGGCGCCGCTGTTCGGCCACTCGGCCGCTTTCGCGCAGACGCAAGCGCCTGCACCGGCTGCTGCGCCGGCAGCTCCAGCTGCACCGGCGGCGGCTCCTGCTGCCGCTCCAGCCGCGGCGCCCGCGGCAGCCGCTCCTGCGGCGCCGGCGACGCCGCCGGCGTGCGATGCCAAGACGCAGACGAAGTGCACCATCAACACCGGTGACACCGCCTGGATGCTCACCTCGGTCGCGCTCGTCCTGATGATGACCATCCCGGGCCTCGGCCTGTTCTACGGCGGCATGGTGCGCAAGAAGAACGTCGGCGACACGGTGATGACGAGCTTCGCGATCACCTGCCTGATCACGATCCTCTGGGTGGTGTGCACCTACAGCCTGGCGTTCCGCGCTGGCTCGCCCTTCATCGGCGGCCTCGATCGGGCCTTCCTGCAGAACATCCTGAGCGACATCTCCAACAACACCGGCAACCCGAACCCGCTGGCGCCGACGATCCCCGAGACCGTCTACATCTGCTTCCAGCTCACCTTCGCGATCATCACCCCGGCGCTGATTGCCGGCGCCTTCGCGGAGCGCATGAAGTTCTCGGCCATGCTGTGGTTCATCGGCCTGTGGGCGATCTTCGTCTACTCGCCGGTCGCCCACTGGGTGTGGGGACCGGACGGCAT
This sequence comes from Xanthobacteraceae bacterium, assembly GCA_036513175.1. Taxonomy (GTDB): domain Bacteria; phylum Pseudomonadota; class Alphaproteobacteria; order Rhizobiales; family Xanthobacteraceae; genus JAVDCA01. Next base: position 5,879 of record DATBZM010000379.1, read on the forward strand.
CTTCAGCGCCGCCAACGTCAACGACAAGGGCGACTTCGTCGGTTGGGTGAAGGTGCTCGACTTCGCCGGCGGCACCGTGGTGCATGTGAACTCCGGCACCGCCGGCCTCGCCGCCTGCATCATGCTCGGCAAGCGCCGCGACAGCGGGCCGGGGCACAACATGATCCTCACCTTCATCGGCGCGTCGCTGCTGTGGGTCGGCTGGTTCGGCTTCAACGCCGGCTCGGCCGTGACCGCGAACATGCAGGCCGGCATGGCCATGCTGGTGACGCAGATCGCCACCGCTGCCGCCGGCTTCACCTGGATGCTGGTTGAGTGGATGCTGCGCGGCAAGCCGACCGTCATCGGCATCTGCACCGGCGCGGTCGCGGGCCTCGTCGCCATCACGCCGGCCTCGGGCTTCGTCGGCCCCGGCGGGTCGCTGGTGATCGGCATCGCGGCCGGCATCGTCTGCTACTGGGGCGTCACCGGCCTCAAGCACATGTTCGGCTATGACGACGCGCTCGACGCCTTCGGCGTGCACGCGGTCGGCGGCGCCGCCGGCGCGATCCTCACCGGCGTGTTCGCCATCAATCAGTACGGCGGCACGCCGGGCCTGATCGAGGGCAATGCGGCGCAGGTGCTCAACCAGTGCATCGGCGTCGGCACCGTGTTCGTCTACGACTTCGTCGTGTCGCTGATCATTCTCAAGATCATCGACATCGTGATCGGCCTGCGCGTGAAGGAAGAGGTCGAACGCGAAGGCCTCGACCTCGCGCTGCACGGCGAGACCGTGCAGTAGCGCGCACGACAAGAGATACGGTTCGGGGCGGCTACCCGGCAACTGCCCCGTCCGTTGCGGGAGGCCCTGGCGCAAGCCAGGGCCTCTTGTTTTTCGGGTGCATGATCGTGCTACAAATGCGCATGACCACGCTACTTGACCAGGCGATCGCCAAGGTTCGCGAGCTCGCCGAAGAAGACCAGGACGCGATCGCGACCGCGGTCCTGTCGATGACGGCCGCTGACGCCTCGACATTCCCGATCGACCCCGAAACACGGGCCGCGATCCGCGAAGGACTGGCGCAGGCCGAGCGCGGTGAATTCGTCGACGACCATATCGTAGCCGAAGCGGACAAGCGCCACGGCATATGAGGGTCCGCTACACGCCGCGCGCCTTCGCGGATCGGGAAGCGATCTTTGCCTACCTCGTCGCCAAACCCCGACCGATCGGGCAAATTCCGATGGTTAATCGCCCCTTAACCTCGCCTCTCCTATGGTGCTTTCCTCAGGATTGCGGCCGGGGCGCCCGCCGCGCATGTAGAGTGTCATGATCAGCGTTGCACGCGAGTCCAAACGCGAGACCGATCGCGAGTCCGCGCCCGAATCCGCCGCGACCGGCCCGAACGCCAACATGCGCTCGCCGTTCATGCGGCTTGCCGACCTCATCGGCGGCATCGAGCCGGGCAAGCCGGTCATCGACCTCGGCGTCGGCGAGCCGCGGCATCCGATCCCTGATTTCGTCGCCCCGGTGATCGCGGCCCACATCAACGATTTCGGCCGCTATCCGCGCAACGAGGGCATTCCCGAATTCCGCGCTGCCGCCGCGGCCTGGGCGGGCCGTCGCTATCAGCTCTCGCGCGCGCCCGATCCGAACGGCGAGGTGCTGGTGCTCGCCGGCTCGCGCGAGGGGCTGTTTCTCGGCGCCATCGCGGCGCGCCGTTACGTTCCGCCGCGCGCCGGCCGCCCCGCGATCCTGGTGCCCAATCCGTTCTACGCCGCCTATTCGGCAGGCGCGATCGCGGCCGACTGCGACGTGGTCTACCTGCCGGGCACGCGCGAGACCGGCTTCCTGCCCGATCTCGATGCGATCGATCCGGCCGTGCTCGCCCGCACGGTCGTGTTCTACATCGCGTCGCCCTCCAACCCGCAGGGCGCGGTCGCGAGCCTCGCCTACCTCACCCGCGTCGTCGAGATGGCGCGCCGGCACGGCTTTCTCGTCTTCTGCGACGAGTGCTATTCGGAAATCTACTCGACCACGCCGCCCGCCGGCATCCTGCAGGCCGCCGGTCCGGACTTCGAGAACGCGGTCCTGTTTCAGTCGCTGTCGAAGCGCTCGAGCCTGCCCGGCCTGCGCATGGGCTTCGTCGCCGGCGACCGCCGTTTCCTGAAGAAATTTCTCGAGCTGCGCAGCGTCTCGGCGCCGCAGGTGCCAATCCCGGCGCAGCACGTCGCGGTCGCGGCCTATTCGGACGAGACCGATGTGGAGAAGAATCGCGACCTCTATCGGCGCAAGTTCGATCTCGCCGACCAGATCATCGGCGACCGTTACGGCTACCGCCGGCCGGCCGGCGGCTTCTTCCTCTGGCTCGACGTCTCGGCGCACGGCACGAGCGAGGCCGTGACCGAGCGGCTGTGGCGCGAGGGCGGCGTGCGCGTGCTGCCGGGAAACTACTGCGCGCGCGAGCAACAAGATGGCAGCAATCCCGGCGCGGGCTATATCCGCGTCGCCATGGTGCACGATCAGGAGACCACGGCGGAGGCGCTTCACCGCATCGTCGCCGTGCTTGGCTAGACCATGATCCCGAAAAGTGGATACCGGTTTTCGGAAAAGATCATGGTCGAACAATGAGCTAAAGCGTGATGGCGATTCGAGGAAAAGTCATCACGCTTTAGTGTAGGCCCGAAGGGGGCGTGTAGAGCGTCAGGGGCGAGTGCGTGGCGATCTCGAGTCTTCATCGTGGTTTCGATGCCGGCGCCTTCCTGCCGGAGGATCTCAGCGCGGCGGTGCGCCGCCGCCTGCATGAGATCTGCGGCCTTGCGCTGGTCGCCGCCGCGGCGCTCGCGACCGCGGCGCTCGCGAGCTGGTCGGTCAAGGACCCGAGCTTTAGCTACGCGACCGGCGCGCCGGTGCGCAACCTGCTCGGCGCGCACGGCGCGGTCGCGGCCGACCTGCTGATGCAGCTGTTCGGGCTCGCCGCCATCGCGCTGGTGCTGCCGGTCGCGCTGTGGGGCTGGCGGCTCATGACGCATCGGCGGCTCGATCGCCTGCGGCTGCGGCTTGCGCTGTGGCTCGGCGGCGCCCTGCTCGCGGCCGGCTTCATCGCCTGCCTCACCCGCCCGCACACCTGGCCGCTGCCGACCGGGCTCGGCGGCGTCATCGGCGACACCATGCTGCGGCTGCCGGCATGGTTCGCCGGCGGGGCTCTGTCCGGCGTGCCGCGCCTCGGCATCGCGCTCGTCCTCGGCTGCGCGGCTTTCGTCCTGATCGTTACGGCGTGCGGGGTCGGGCTGCATGCGCCGATTGATGATGCCGATCCCGGCGATGAAGACGAAGCCGACGAGAACGAGGGCGCGATCGAGATCGCCCTCGGCTGGATCGGCCACCAGGTCTTGAGCTTCCGCTCCGCAGTGGCGCGCGGCGTCGCCAGCCTGTTCACCCGCGGCCGCGCAACACCGGCGGGGCGGGGCGCGCCAAAGGTGCGCGTCGAGCCGCGCATCGTGCCGCCGCTCAACCCGCAGCCGGCGCCCGACGAAGAGGAGAACGCGGAGGAGCAGCCGCGCGGATCGCTCAAGGTCACGCAGAGCAAGGCGGCGCGCAACGCCGCAAAGCCGGCGGCGCGCAAATCGTCGAGCGGCTACGAGCTGCCGGCGCTCGGCCTGCTGATGGCGCCGAAGGCGCAGGAGCGATTCGCGCCCAGCATGGAGGCGCTGCAGGAGAACGCGACCGCGCTGGAAAGCGTGCTCGGCGATTTCGGCGTGCGCGGCGAGATCATCAATGCGCGGCCCGGGCCCGTCGTCACGCTCTATGAGCTCGAGCCCGCGCCGGGCATCAAGTCGTCGCGGGTGATCGGGCTTGCGGACGACATCGCGCGCTCGATGAGCGCCGTGTCGGCGCGCGTCGCCGTCGTATCCGGCCGCAACGCCATCGGCATCGAGCTGCCCAACCCGACGCGCGAGAAGGTCTATCTGCGCGAGCTGCTCGCCTCCGACGACTACAACAATTCGGCGGCAAAGCTCCCGCTCTGCCTCGGCAAGACCATCGGCGGCGAGCCCGTGATCGTCGACCTCACGCGCATGCCGCATCTCCTGATCGCCGGCACCACCGGCTCGGGCAAGTCGGTCGCCATCAACACCATGATCCTGAGCCTGGTCTATCGGCTGGGGCCGAACCAGTGCCGGCTCATCATGGTGGATCCGAAGATGCTGGAGCTCTCCTCCTACGACAGCATCCCGCATCTGCTCACCCCCGTCGTCACCGACCCGAAGAAGGCGGTGGTCGCGCTCAAGTGGGCGGTGCGCGAGATGGAGGACCGCTATCGCAAGATGTCGAAGCTCGGCGTGCGCAACATCGACGGCTACAACGCGCGCCTCGCCGACGCCAAGCAGAAGGGCGAAGGGCTGTCGCGCACGGTGCACACCGGCTACGACCGCGAGACCGGCGAGGCGATCTACGAGAAGGAGGAGTTCGATCTCGAGCCCCTGCCCTATCTGGTCGTGATCGTCGACGAGATGGCCGACCTCATGATGGTCGCCGGCAAGGATATCGAGGGCGCGATCCAGCGCCTCGCCCAGATGGCGCGCGCGGCCGGCATCCACGTGATCCTGGCGACGCAGCGCCCCTCGGTCGACGTCATCACCGGCACCATCAAGGCGAATTTCCCGACCCGCGTCTCGTTCCAGGTCACCTCCAAGATCGACAGCCGCACGATTCTGGGCGAGCAGGGCGCCGAGCAGCTGCTCGGCCAGGGCGACATGCTCTACATGGCGGGCGGCGGCCGCATCAGCCGCGTGCACGGGCCGTTCGTCTCCGACGACGAGGTCGAGAAAGTGGTGCGCCATCTCAAGACGCAAGGCGCGCCGCAATATCTCGAAGCCGTCACGGCCGACGAGGGCGAGGAGGGCGAGGACGGCGCGGTGTTCGATGCCACCGCCATGGGGCAACCGGAGGGGGGCGACCTCTACGCCCAGGCCGTGCAGGTCGTCACCCGCGACCGCAAGGCGTCGACCAGCTACATTCAGCGCCGGCTGCAGATCGGCTACAACCGCGCCGCCTCATTGATGGAGCGGATGGAGAAAGAGGGCATCGTCGGACAGGCCAATCACGCCGGAAAGCGCGAGATTCTGGTCGCCGAGGAGGACGAGGGATTTTAGAGCATGATCCCGAAAGGTGGATGCCGGCTTGCGGAAAAGATCATGCTCCAACAATGAGCTAAAGCGTGATGACGATTCGAGGAAGGTCATCACGCTTTGGCGCGAGTTCCGCGCATACGGGACGCCGGCTCGCTCAATCGGAGTTCGCTTCGCCGGGACATGGGCAAATCGATATAGTCGATCGGCGAATCAGGGTCGCGAAAACGCCACAGGGCGCGACTAGCGAGAAACTGCTAAACGAATCCCGGGGCGCAGCGGAGATGGACATGCGGAAGGCGGGGTTGGGCGCACTCATCGCGGCACTGTGGATCGGCGCGACGCTCGCCGCGTCGGCCGAGAAT
>DATBZM010000380.1:0-4680 GCA_036513175.1 Xanthobacteraceae bacterium
TGTGGAATCTGACGGTGACGTGTGCAGTCCTCGCCTTGGTATTGATCGGGCTTCTGTCGATCGCCTATTTGCTCATTCGCCATCCGCTCTGGGGCTTGGGGAAAATCATCGACATCGCCGACATGATGACGCCATCAGGCTGACGTCGCGATGTGGTGCAACGGGGTGATGCATTCGATGATCATGCGATGGCATTCGACACGGAAATTCTCCGCGATGGCCGGTTGCGCCGCTGTCGTGGTCCTGCTCATGACGGCCGACCCGGCGGCGGCGGCTCGGATCCGGCACACGCCATGCCCGTTGGACACGACCAAGGTCGAGACCGCGATGGAATCCGCCGCCGAGCTGGCCGCGCTCAACAAGCGGGTCGACGATGCCTTCCAGAGTCTCCAGAGGCTTTCCAGGGGATTGGACCAACGGACGCTGCGAAACGTCTTTCGCGCCGACTGGGTGTGCGAGGTCGAGCGCCAATGCGGCCAATATGCCTCGGGCGACACCCGCTTGAACCGATGCCTGCAGGACGCCTTGCGCCTGCGCGCGCTCGACCTCGAAAGCCAGCTCAAGGCCCGGCTCGAAAGCCAATAGGACGAGCCGAGCGCATGGACGGGGACGGCCCGAGCGCATTTATGAGCACGGGCCCACGAAAACCCGCAATGTCGATCGATTGTTAACCATTGCGGCGATTGTCGACTCTTCATGCAGGCTGCCGCTTTCGCCAGCAAGCGATGAGACTTCGTCGCGCGGCGGTTGCGCCGCTCGCGCGGCTCGCTCAGAAAATCCTCGTTTCATCCATCGATCGCGAGATCAACGCCCATCAAATCGGCAACAAGCGACCTCGCCGAACTATGTTTTGGATATTCGCGGCACGCGTCCGGCGCGCCCTGGACGCATGACGGCGCCGCGCAATACCGCTTTTTTAGAATCGCCGTTGCATAACACGCGCGACGTTGGACGGAAGGTTCCCCATGCCCCCACTTCCCAAGCGGCCGGCGCGCCAGCGCGGCCGGAAGCGCAACCCCTATGGCAAATCGAACAAGCTGCGCGAGGACGCGGCGCTGCAGCGCGCGCACGCCTATGCGGACCGCGCCGTGGCCGAGGCGCGCCGCGCGCATGCGCGGCTGCGCGACGCGATCGACATTCTGCCGCAGGGCATCGTCTTCCTCGACGCGCAAGGGCGCTACATCCTGTGGAACAAGCAATACGCCGACATCTACCGGCGCAGCGCCGACCTGTTCGAGCCGGGCGCGCGCCTGCAGGACACGCTGCGCATCGGCGTCGCCCGCGGCGACTATCCGGAAGCGATCGGCCGTGAGGAAGAATGGATCGCCGAGCGGCTCGAGCGCCTCTACAACCCGAGCGGCCGGCACGAGCAGCGCCTGTCCGACGGACGCTGTGTCCTGATCGAGGAGCGGCGCACCAGCGACGGCGGCGTCATCGGGCTGCGCGTCGACATCACCGAGCTAAAGCAGCGCGAAGCCTCGTTCCGCCTGCTGTTCGACGGCAACCCGGTGCCGATGTTCGTCTATGCGCTCGACGATCATCGCCTCCTCGCCGTCAACGCCGCGGCGGTCGAGCACTACGGCTACGAGCGCGACCGAATGCTCGGCATGCGGCTCGAGGACATCAACGACCCGTCCGAGACGGCGGGCGCGCCGCATGTCGACGCCACCTCGGCGGACGAGCAGGCCGGGCGCACCTGGAAGCACCGCAAGGCCGACGGCCGCGCGATCGACGTCGCGGTGTTCGCGAGCCTGTTGACCTATGAGGGCCGCGCGGCGGCGCTGATCGCCGCAATCGACATCACCGAGCGCAAGCGCGCCGAGGCGCGGGTCGCCTTCATGGCGCACCACGATGCGCTGACCGCGCTGCCCAACCGCGTGCTGTTGCGCCTGCGCATGGAGGAGATGCTCGGCCGCCTGCCGCGCGACGGCCGCCAAGTGGCGGCGCTGTGCATCGACCTCGACAATTTCAAGTCGGTCAACGACACGCTCGGCCATTCGCTCGGCGACATGCTGCTGCAGCACGTCGCCGACCGCCTGCGCGGCGCCGTGCAAGACCAGGACACGGTGGCGCGCCTCGGCGGCGATGAGTTCGCGATCCTGCAGGCCGACGTGGCGCAGCCCGAGGAGGCGAGCGCACTCGCGGCGCGGCTGCTCGAGGTGGTGAGCGAGCCCTATCACCTCGACGGCCATCTGGTCGCGCTCGGCGCCAGCATCGGCATCGCGCTCGCGCCGCACGACGGCGCCGATCCCGACCGGCTGCTCAAGAACGCCGACATGGCGCTCTACCGCGCCAAGGCCGACGGCAAGAACGCATTCCGCTTCTTCGAGGCCGAGATGGACGCGCGCGTGCAGGCGCGCCGGCGCCTCGAGCTCGATCTGCGCACCGCGCTCACGGCCGGAACCCTCGAGGTGCACTACCAGCCGCTGATCGACCTGCCGACCGGCGAGATCAGCGGCGTCGAGGCGCTGCTGCGCTGGCCGCATTCGGAGCGCGGCATGATCCCGCCCGCCGAATTCATCCCGGTCGCCGAGGAGACCGGCCTGATCGGCGTGGTCGGCGCCTTCGTGCTGCGCCGGGCCTGCACGGCCGCCGCCAACTGGCCGGAGCACATCAAGGTCGCCGTGAACCTGTCGCCGCTCCAGTTCCGCACCGGCAGCCTGCTCGCGACCGTGCAGGAAGCCTTGGCGCTCTCCGGCCTCGCGCCGAAGCGGCTGGAGCTCGAGATCACCGAGACGCTGCTGCTGGAAAAGAGCGACCACGTGCTGGCGACGCTGCATGCGCTGCGCGCGCTCGGCGTGCGCATCTCGATGGACGACTTCGGCACCGGCTATTCGAGCCTGAGCTACCTGCGCAGCTTCCCGTTCGACAAGATCAAGATCGACCGCTCCTTCGTGCGCGAGCTCGACGCCAATGCCGACTCACAGGCGATCGTGCGCGCGATCGTGAGCCTCGGCGCGAGCCTCGGCATCACCATCACGGCCGAGGGGGTGGAGAGCGAGAGCGACCTCGCGCGGCTCAAGGCGGAAGGGTGCAACGAGGGCCAGGGCTATCTGTTCAGCCAGGCACGGCCGCAGGCGGAGATCACCGCGATGCTGGGGAATAGGAAGAAGAAGAGGGGGGCGGCGGCTTAGGCCAAGTCGAAGATTTTGACTCCCTCGCATCCCCGCGACGCACTCATGACTCGATCCGCCCTCCTGCTGAGGAGCCCGCCGCCGCGAAGCGAAGGCGGGCGTCTCGAAGCACGAGGGCGGCCGATGCGGCACCGCTTGCGATCTTGGCCCATGGTTCGAGACGCGCCGCTGCGCGGCGCTCCTCGCCATGAGGCGGAGCGAGAGCGGTGCGTGGCGCTTTCCGGCGCGCTTCGCGGAAGTGACGATCAACTGAACATCAGCGCATGCTTGCCTTCCTTCGTCTTGTCGCGCAGCCTCGTCGCACGCCACCCATCTGGAGCCGCACCATGAGCCTGATCCAGACCTGCCCGCACTGCGCGGCCAGCCGGCCGAGCCGGCGTGCCGTCGTCACCGCCTTGGCGGCCGCCGCCGTCCTGTCGGCGCCGCTGGCGGCCGCGGCAACCGCGGACGACGAGGGCTTCATGCGCATGGCGATCGAGGAGGCGCGGCTTGCCGATTTTCCGTTCGGTGCCGTCATCGTGCGCGACGGCGCCGTGATCGCGCGCGGGCGCAACCTCGGCCGGTCGACCGGCGATCCGACCGCGCATGGCGAGATGGTCGCGATCCGCAGCGCCGTTGCCGCTCACGATGGCCGCGCGGCGCTCAAGGGCGCCACGATCTACACGTCAGGCGAGCCGTGCGCGATGTGCATGGGCGCGATCCTGTGGTGCGGCTTGCGCCGGCTGGTCTATGCGGCGTCGCTGGCGCAGCTCGCCAGCAAGATCGACCAGATCATGATCACCAGCGCGGACCTCGCCGCCAAGGCGTCGTTCGCGCCGATCGCGATCACGGGCGGCGTGCTGGCGGACGAGGCGATGCGGCTGTTCGCGAAATGACCGCCGCGCAATCGGCTGCGCAGCGGGAGCGACGCCGATACAGGTAATCCGCAGCGCAAAAATCGTCATGGTCGCCGCCATCGCGGCATTCGCGACCGTCGTGGCGTTCGGCAACATCACGGACTACGGCACCAACTTCGCGTTCGTTCAGCACGTGCTGTCGATGGACACGATATTTGCGCGCTCGACCATCACGTATCGGGCGATCACCAGCCCGGTCCTCCATCACGCCGCCTACGCGCTCATCATCGCGGCGGAAGGCGCCACCGCCGCGCTGTGCTGGATCGGCGCGGTCGCGATGCTGCGCCGGCGCCGCGCGGCCGCAGGCGCGTTCAATCACGCCAAGGCGTTCGCGATCGGCGGGCTGGCGCTCGGCTTCCTCACCTGGCAATTCGGCTTCATGACGATCGGCGGCGAATGGTTCGGCATGTGGATGTCGTCGCAATGGAACGGCGTGCCCAGCGCGTTCCGCTTCGCCATCACCATCATGGCGGTGCTGATCTTCGTCGCAATGCCGGACGACGAGGTCCAGCCGACGTTCTCATCCTGACCTGTGACCGTGATTCCTTCAGCTGGCCCCCCCTTCACCGTCCACGCTGACGGGCACAGCTTGCCCAAACAAAATACAATCGATCTGCAATGGAAAATTGACGTCGATTACAATGCAAGTC
>DATBZM010000381.1:0-21614 GCA_036513175.1 Xanthobacteraceae bacterium
CCGGCAGCGACGCCTGCACCGAAATGGTCGGAAAGTCGACCTGCGGCAACGGCGACACCGGCAGAAGCATGAACGCGACGATGCCCGCAATCGCCACGCCGAACGTCAGCAAGATGGTGGCGATAGGGCGCGCGATGAAGGGAGCGGAGGGGTTCATTCGCCGACATCCTCGACGCCCTTGGACGCATTCACATTGAACCTCCGCGCCACTCGATCGAAGCCGAGATAAATCACCGGCGTGGTAAAGAGAGTCAGCATCTGGCTGACGATCAAGCCACCAACGATGCTGATGCCGAGCGGATGGCGCAATTCGGAGCCGACGCCGGTGCCGACCATCAGCGGCAGGGCGCCGAGCACCGCCGCCATCGTGGTCATCAGGATCGGACGGAAGCGCAGCAGGCAGGCCTGGTAGATCGCGTCGCGCGGCGAGCGGCCGTGGTTACGCTGCTCGTCGAGCGCGAAGTCGATCATCATGATGGCGTTCTTCTTGACGATGCCGATCAGCAGGATGATGCCGATGATCGCGATGATGGTGAGGTCGTCGCCCGCCAGCATCAGCGCAAGCAGCGCGCCGATGCCGGCCGACGGCAGCGTCGACAGGATCGTGAGCGGATGGATGAAGCTTTCGTACAGCACGCCGAGCACGATGTAGACGGTGACGATCGCGGCGAGGATGAGGAAGAGCTCGTTCGACAGCGCCGATTGGAACGCGAGCGCGGCGCCCTGGAAGCTGGTGATGACGCTCGCCGGCACGCCGATATCGAGCTGGGCCTGGCGGATCGCCTGCACCGCCTCGCCGAGCGAGGCGTTGGGCGCGAGATTGAACGAGATCGTGTTGGACGGAAACTGGGCGAGGTGGTTGACCTGCAGCGGCGCCGTCTCCTGGCGCACCTTGACCACCGCAGCCAGCGGCACCTGGCCGGTGCCGGTCGAGGTCGGGAGGTAGATGTCGGCGAGCGATGCGAGCGATTGCTGCAGCTTCGGGTCGGCTTCGAGGATCACCCGGTACTGGTTGGTGTTGGTGAAGATGGTCGAGACGATGCGCTGGCCGAAGGCGTCATAGAGCGCGTTGTCGATCGTCGCCGGTGTGATGCCGAAGCGGCCGGCGGTGTCGCGGTCGATGTCGAGATAGGCCGTGAGGCCGCGCGACGACAGGTCGGACGCGACGTCGGAGAGCTGCGGCAGGGTATTGAGCTTGTCGACGAGGCGCGGAACCCAGTCGGCGAGCTCGGCCGGATTGGCGTCCTCGACGATGAATTGGTACTGGGTCTTGCTGATCACGTCGTCGATGGTCAGGTCCTGGACCGGCTGCATGTAGAGCGTGATGCCGGAAACCTGCGCGGTCTCGTCCTTGAGGCGGCGGATCGTCGTCGAGATGTCGCTCGTGCGCGCCTCGGGCGGCTTGAGATTGATCAGAATACGGCCGCTGTTGAGCGTGTTGTTGGCGCCGTCGACGCCGATGAAGGACGACAGGCTGTCGACATCGCGGTCCTTGAGGATCGCGCCGGCGAGCGCCTGCTGGCGCTCCGCCATGGTGCGGTAGGAGACGGAGTCCGGCGCCTGGGTGATCGCCTGGATGAGGCCGGTGTCCTGGGTCGGAAAGAAGCCCTTCGGGATCACGACGTAGAGCACGGCGGTCAGCACGAAGGTGGCGAGCGCGACGAAGAGCGTCGCGGTCTGGCGGTCGAGCACCCAGGTGAGCATGTGCCCGTAGCCGCGGATGAGGGCGTCGAACCACTCGCGGTTCCAGCGCTGGAAGCGGTTCTCGCGCGCCTCTGCGGCGGGCTTGAGCAGCTTGGCACATGCCATCGGCACGAGCGTGAGCGACACCGCCGCCGAGATCAGGATCGTGACCGCGAGCGTGACGGCGAATTCGCGAAACAGCCGCCCGACCACGTCGGCCATGAACAGCAGCGGAATGAGCACCGCAATCAGCGAGATCGTCAACGAGATGATGGTGAAGCCGACCTGCGCGGAGCCGGTCAGGGCCGCCTCCTGCGGACCCTCGCCCTCCTCGATGTAGCGCGAGATGTTCTCAATCACGACGATCGCGTCGTCGACCACGAAGCCGGACGCGATGGTGAGCGCCATCAGCGACAGGTTGTCGAGGCTAAAGCCGAGCAAGTACATGGCACCGAAGGTGCCGACCAGCGAGAGCGGCACCGACAGGCTGGGGATGACGGTGGCGCGCGCGCTGCGCAGAAAGATGAAGATCACCGCCACCACCAGCAGGACCGCGAGGGCCAGCTCGAACTCGACGTCGCGCACCGAGGCGCGGATCGTGATTGTGCGGTCGGTGAGCACGGCGATGTCGATTGCCGCCGGCATCCCCGCCTGCAGTTGCGGCAGCAGCTCCTTGATGCGGTCCGCCACCTCGATCACGTTGGCGCCCGGCTGGCGCTGGATATTGAGGATGACGGCCGGCTCCGCGTTCATCCACGCGGCGAGAAAATTGTTCTGCGCGCCCTCGACCACCGTCGCGACATCGCTCAATTTGACCGGCGAGCCGTTCTTGTAGGCGACGACCAGGTCCTTGTAGGCGTCGGCGCTCTGCAGCTGGTCATTGGCGTTGATCGTGTAGGCGCGCGCCGGGCCGTCGAAGTTGCCCTTCGGCGTATTGACGTTGGCGTTGCCGAGCGTCGTGCGCAGGTCGTCGATGTTGAGCCCATAGGCGGCGAGCTTGCGCAGGTCGGCCTGCACGCGCACGGCCGGCCGCTGGCCGCCGCTGATGCTGACGAGGCCGATGCCGGGCAATTGCGAGATCTTCTGCGCGAGGCGGGTTTCGGCGAGATCCTCGATCTTCGGCAGCGGCAGCGTCTCCGAGGTGAGCGCAAGGGTCACGATCGGCGCGTCGGCCGGATTGACCTTGGCGTAGATCGGCGGCGCCGGCAGGTCCGTGGGCAATAGGTTGCCGGCCGCATTGATCGCCGCCTGCACCTCCTGCTCGGCAATGTCGAGGCTGAGCGTCAAGGTGAACTGCAGCGTGATGACCGAGGCGCCGGAGGAGCTGACCGAGCTCATCTGCCGCAGGCCGGGCATCTGGCCGAGCTGCACCTCGAGCGGCGCCGTCACCGACGACGTCATTACGTCCGGGCTCGCGCCCGGGTAGAAGGTCTGCACCTGGATGGTCGGGTAGTCGACCTCCGGCAGCGCCGACAGCGGCAGGAACTGGAACGCGACGATGCCCGACAGCATGATCGCGATCATCAGCAGCGAGGTCGCCACCGGCCGCAAGATGAAAATGCGCGACGGGCTCATGGCGCCGCACTGCATCGCGCGGCGAAGTCGCCAGCGCATGATTCGGCGAAAGCCTGCCCCGGACTTGATCCAGAATGGAGACCGGTTCGCCGACAGGGATATGCGCAAGTCGACGAGGTCGCCGACGGGAACATGTGCGCCTCGCTGATCAATTCTGGCGGTCGCGCCGCTTGCGCTGGCCGGCGTTCGGCGCGGCCGTCGGGGCGGCGGCACTCGCGTTGTCGTTCGCGCCGGGCAGCTTGACGTCGATGCCGTCGCGTAGCTTGTCGGCGCCGTCGATCACGACCTGATCGCCCGGTTTGAGGCCGCTCTTCACCGCGACGCGGTCGCCGTCGACCGGCCCGAGCACGACCTTCTGTACCGAGACCTTGCTCGCCTTCGGATCGACGAGGTAGACGAACGTGCCCGGGGCGCCGCGCTGGATCGCGCTGGTCGGCACGATCGGGGTGTTTTGCAGCACGTCGACCAGGAGCTTGATGTTGACGAACTGGTTGGGAAACAGCCCGCCGTCCGTGTTGTCGAACTGGGCGCGGAGCTTGAGCGTGCCGGTCGTCGTGTCGATCTGGTTGTCGAGCGACGACACCGTGCCGACCCCGAGCTTGGTCGAGCCGCTGCGGTCATAGGCGGTGGCCTCGAGCGTCGCGCCGGTCTTCAGGCGGGCGCGGATCGAGGGCAGATTGTCCTCGGCCGTCGTGAAGATGACGCTGATCGGCGACAGCTGGGTGATGACGACGAGGCCGGTGGCGTCGGTCGGCGTCACATAGTTGCCGGCGTCGACCAGGCGCAACCCGACTCGGCCGTTCACCGGCGCGATGATGTGGCAATAGGTGATGTTGAGCTTGGCGGTGTCGATCTGCGCCTGATCGGTGATGATGTTGCCCTCATCCTGCTTCACCAGCGCGACCTGCTGGTCGAGCTGCTGGCGCGGAATGGCGTTGGTCTTGGAGAGATTCTGGTAGCGCTCGAGATCGAGCTTGGCGCTCTCCAGCAGCGCCTGGTCGCGCCGGAGCGCGCCCTCGCCCTGGGCGAGCGCCAGCTGGTAGGGGCGCGAGTCGATCTCGGCGAGCTGGTCGCCCTTCTTGACGATCTGGCCTTCGGTGTAATTGACCGAGACGAGCTGGCCGCTGATCTGGCTCTTGATCGTGATCGTCGCGAGCGACGTGACGGTGCCGAGCGCGTTGATCATCACGTTGATGTCGCCGCTCGTGACCGTGGCGGTCGCGACCGGTGGCACCCCGAACCGCCCGCCGCGCGGATTGGCCGGCTGCGTGCGCGGATACATCCACCAGGCGACGCCCGCCGCCGCAGCCAGCAGAAGAAGACCGATGATGACGCTGCCCGCCCGCCCGCCGCGGCGCGGCGGAGCCTGGTCCGGGGGTGCGTGTCCCGGCGTGCTCTGTCCGGGCCAAGCTTCGGTCTTGGTACGATCGTCCATGTTGCACCGTAGAATCTACCCGAGCCGGGGGTTGGCGGCCAGCGTGCGGACACTATTCGTCGACGCGCCGTCGGTCAGGGTTCATGTGGCAGGCTCTCGCGCGGTCGGCGACACGGTCTTCGGCTCCAAGCCCCATGCTTCCAAAGCCGAGATGTCAGCCACCTTTCCGGAGCATTAAAAAATGCCCATGGACGAGGGTCCGTCCGCGCTACTGACGCGCCGCACAATGCCCTTTTTCGCCGATCAAGGCAACGCGGATCGGCCCAGATCGAGCGATCTCCCTGTCTCTGAACGGCGGGGGACGTGCGCCTGGAGTGTCAGGGGTTCGCCGGCGTGACCTGGGGCGGCGGGGTGGCTGACGCGCTTTTGTCGGACGGCGGGGGCGACCAGCCGCCGCCGAGCGCCTGGTAGAGGATCACGACCGCCTGCAGGCGCAAGAGGCGCACCTGGGCGAGCGTGTCCTGGGCCGTGAACAGGGTCTCCTGCGTCTGCGTCAACGTCACCATGTCGAGCGTGCCTTGCTGCAGACGCTGAACGGAGATGTCGAAGGCTATTTTGGAGGTTCGCACCACCTCCTGCTGGTAACGCTCGTGCAGCGCCTGCTGCTGCAGGCCGATGAGCGCCTGCTCGACGTCGCTGAAGCCCGATAGCACCGACTTGCGGTAGTCCTGCAGCATCTCGAGCTGCAGCCCTTTCGCCTGCTCGAGCGCGCCGAGCAGCGCGCCGCCGTGGAACACCGGTTGGCTGACGCTTGCCGCCATGGTGTAGAACCAGGCACCGGGCCCGAACAGCGAGCTCAGCGCCAGGCTCTCGAAGCCGGTCTCGCCGGTGAGCCCGATTGTCGGGAAGAACGACGCGCGCGCCTCCTCGACGCTGTAGTTCGCCGAGCGCAGGGTTGCCTCGGCCTGGCGGATGTCCGGCCGCTGGTTGATCAGCTCCGACGGCAGGCCGGGGGCGACGCGCGGAATGGCCAGCCGAAATGCGCTGCCGCCGGCCACGTTGAAATGCTCGGGCGCGCGGCCGACCAGCAAGGCGAGCGCCATCTTGCTCTGCCGCAACGTGATCTCGAGCGGCGGGATCGAGGCGCGGACGGTCGCGACGAGGCTTTCCTGCTGCGACACTTCGAGTTGCGAGGCGGTTCCGGCGACGTCGCGCTGCTTGATCAGGTTGAGGATCTTGGTCGCGGCTGCGAGGTTCTCGTGCGCGATACGCACGCGGTCCTGCGAGTCGATGACGTTGAAATAGGCGTTGGCGACGCTCACCAGCGTCGTCAGCGCGACCACGTCGCGGGCGTAGCGGCTGGCGATTGCGTTCTCGTCGGCGAGGAGCACGGCGTCGCGGTTCTTGCCCCAGAAGTCGAGCGTGTAGCTCGCCGTCAGGTTGACGTTGTAGAGCGAGCTGACCGGCGAGCCGCCGCCGCGACTTCCGCCGCTGCCGGCGGTCGACGCGCGCGAGCGCGTGGCGCTGCCGTTGAAGTCGAGGGTCGGCAGCAGCGCCGCGTTGGCGATGCGCACCGCCGCGTCGGCCTGCCGGATGCGGGCGACCGCCGCCGCGATGTCGAAGTTCGCGGTCAGCGACTCTTCCATCAGCAGCGTGAGCTCGTGCGAATGAAAGTTGCGCCACCAGTCGAGCGGCGGCAGGGCGGAGTCCTGCCCCTTGCTGGCGGTAACGTAGGAATCGGGGATGTCGAGCTTGAGGTCGGGCTTGTCCTCGGTGAGGAAGCACCCCGACAAGGCCAGCGCGCCGCCGAGGCAGATGCCGGCGCGCGCCAAGCGGCGAAGACGAGCTCGTACCCCCTCCGTGCCGGAGAACCGACGCATACGACCGATCTCTCGAACGCAACGAACCGCCTGAACCGTCCGGCCGCCGCGGGGCGACGCCGGACGGAACTCATGCCCCGCCTGAAGCTAGCAGCCCGCCAAGGCGGGACAAGCGCGCAGGCGCAATGAACGCCCTTCCGCCGCGCGATCCCGCAACGGTGTGCTCTTTTTGTGACTACCCGGACTGCGGACAGTGAAATGGCCGGACTGCGGCTGTTCCTTCTGCGCAGGGTGTGACGTGTCCGGCTCCCCACGGGGGCGCGCGGCCGCGACGGCGGACATGCACCAACTTCCTGATCCTGCGGATGTTTCGACTTGGCGCGGGGCCGATGCCGGGCCCGGTCAGTCCTTCTCGTCGGGCTCGCCGATGTGATGCTGGGCGTAGAGTTGCAGGCCGAGCTTGGCGACCAGATCGAGCTGGGTCTCGAGGAAGTCGATGTGCTCTTCCTCGTCATGCATCAGCTGCTCGAACAGGTCGCGCGTGACGTAATCTTTCGCGCCGTGGCAGTAGGTGGCGGCCTCCTCGTAAAGCGCCCGCGCGGACATTTCGGCCGCGAGGTCGCAGTCGAGCACCTCCTTGACGGTCTGTCCGATGTGCAGGGGATCGAGCACCTGCATGTTGGGGAAGCCGTCGAGGAAGATGATGCGATGGACGAGCTTGTCGGCGTGCTCCATCTCCTCGATCGATTCCTTGCGCCATTTCTTCGCCAGCGTCTGGTAGCCCCAGTTCTCCAGCAGCCGATAGTGCAACCAATACTGGTTGACTGCGGTCAATTCGTGCCGCAGCGCCTTGTTGAGATATTCGATGACCTTGGCGTCGCCTTTCATGGCCGCCTCCGATGATGACCGCGCGGGGCGCAACCTAGAGCATTTTCCGGGAAAATGAGATAGGGCCGGAAAGCGCGTAGGCCGGGCGGTTGCCGATTGCCGCCCACTCCCCTACTACATTTTCGCCAAAATGCGGGTGCGATGCTAGATTGACGGGAAACGGGCGAGTCCGCTCGTCCGGCACGGAGAACAGACCGGATATGCGCAAGACCTCTTTGATTCTTCTCGGCACCGCCGCCGGAATGGCGCTGACGCTCGTCGCCACCCAGTCCTATGTGGCGCTCGGCGGCACTGATACGGGCACGCTGGCGACGCCGACGAACTACCGGCTGCTCGACGTGTTCGGCGATGCCTACGACCAGGTGCGCAAGCACTATGTCGAGAAGCCCAACGACAAGGACCTGATGGGCACCGCCATCAACGGCATGCTGTCGAGCCTCGAGGATTCCTACTACGTCGACGCCAAGACGTTGCACAATTCGCAGCCGTGCATCACCCACTGCGATTTCGGCGACATCGGCATTGCCTTCACGATGGTCGACGGTTTCGCCAAGATCATTGCGTCAGTCGACGATTCTCCGGCCGCCAAGGCCGGCATCATGGCAGGCGACATCATCACCGAGCTCGACGGGCAGTCGGCGCAGGGGCTGAGCTATTACCAGATGGCCGAGAAGCTGCGCGGCGAGAGCGGCACGACGCTGCGGATGAGCCTCGTTCGCCCTGGCCGCGACAAGTCGATCGAGCTCTCGCTCGTGCGCGAACGGCTCGACACCCGCTCGGTCCGCGCCCGCGTCGAAGGCGGCGAGATCGGCTACATCCGCATCGCGCAATTCGACGATCAGACCGCGGCCGAGCTCAAGCAGGCGATCGCCGACATTGCGGCGCAGGTTCCCTCCGATCGGCTCAAGGGGTACGTCATCGACCTGCGCAACGATCCAGGTGGGCCGCTCGACGACGCCGTCTCGGTCGCCGATGATTTTCTCAATTCCGGCGAGATTGTCGCGATCCGCGGCCGCAACACCGATGATACCCGGCACATTCACGCCACGTCGGGGGACCTTGCCGACGGCAAGTCGCTGATCGTGCTGATCAATGCGGGCTCGGCGGCAGCCGCCGAGGTCGTCGCCGGTGCCCTGCAGGACGCTCACCGCGCGACCCTCGTGGGCACGCGCTCGTTCGGCCAGGGATCAGTCGGCACCCTGATTCCGCTCGGGCCAGACTATGGCGCGATCCATCTCACGACCGGACACTATGTCACGCCGGCCGGCCACCTGATCGAGGCGAAAGGCATCTCGCCCGACGTCGAGGCGGCGCAGGACCTTCCCGACGATCTCAAGCCGCAGCCCAAGGCGGATCTCAAGGATACCAAGCTGGAATCCTATATCCCGCCCGATCCCAAGGCCGACAAGGCGCTCAATCTCGCCTACGACATGTTGCGGAATCCGAAGGCGAGCACGGCCGTGCCGCCGACGAAGAACTGAGCCTGATTTCGGTCAGGATCCCGAAAAGGCCTGCCCCCGACATCATCGGGGGTGGATACCGGGTTTCGGAAAAGATCGTGCTTAAACAATAACCTAAAGCGTGATGACCTTTCCTCGAATCGTCATCACGCTTTAGCCGCCGCTGTCGGCGCAGCACCCGTTCGCCGGGCAGGCGCCAAGCGTCTCATCCATCAGGCGGCGGATCGTGGTGACGCAGCGCCCGCATTGCGGGCTGCAGCCGAGGCAGCCATAGACCTGGGCAGCCGACCGCGGCGTCGCGTCGGCGACCGCGGCGCGAATCTGGGCATCGGACAGGACGTTGCACGAGCAGACGATCATCGGCAGCCGGGTACTCGTTGAAGAGACAGTCGTAGATAAGTCGGCGTGACGTCCGACGCAAAGGAGAAATATCAGTTTCAATTTATTCCAAACTCAGTATTGCGGCGCATCCATTGAATTTGAGCAAGAATCGGGTCCGGGCCGCAAACTATAATTGCTCTAAAATCTCTGCATTTGATTGACAATCGAGGCCGCGCGCCAATGATCTGAGGTTAATCACTTGGCGTGAACCGCGGCGGCATGGGCCGCCCATGAGTTGAGGAAACGTCGAGCCGTGGCGCTGCAAGACCTGCTCGGTCAGGCATGGCCGCATTATCCCCTCAGCGCCCCCCGCGCGGCGGACGAAGGCCGCCGGCGCGAGAGATCGCTGTGGAGCCATCATCGCGGGCATGGATCGCCGGATCGGCGGCCGCCGCCGTCCGGCCGCATGCGCGCCGCGCACATGCCCCGACGCGTGTTTCTCGCCCTCGTATTCGGCCGGGGCACGATCGTCGCCGCGCTGCTCGGCGTGATCCTGGCGATCCGCTGGCTCGGCTGAGCCTCGCGCGGACCCCCCGTTTCGGGCATCATCGCCCCGCGGCGTCCGCCGCAATCCTCCCGACCTGTCCGAAAGGCCCTGGCATGCCGACGAGCGTCATCGATTCCGCCGTTTTCCGCGACATCTTCTCGACCGAGCCGATGCGGCGCGTCTTTTCCGACGGCAACCGCATCCAGAAATATCTCGACGTCGAGGCCGCGCTCGCGCGTGCCGAGGCGCGCCTCGGCATCATCCCGCAGAACGCGTGCGACGAGATCGTCAGGCATTGCGATGTCACCCAGTTCGATCTCGCCAAGATCAAGACGCAGACCGAGCGCATCGGCTACCCGGTGCTGCCAGTGGTGCAGCAGCTCGTCGCGCTGTGCCGCGACGGGCTCGGCGAATGGTGCCATTGGGGCGCCACCACCCAGGACATCACCGACAGTGCGACGATCATGCAGATCCGCGAGGCGCTGTCGCTGATCGAAACCGAGATCGCCGCCATCTCCGACGCCCTTGCGGGGCTTGCGAAGCGATATCGCGACACCCCGATGGCGGGCCGCAGCAACCTGCAGCAGGCGGTCCCGATCACCTTCGGCTACAAGATGGCGACCATGCTGGCCGCGTTCGAGCGGCAGAAGCAGCGCCTCGCCGAGCTGCGCGCGCGCGTGCTCGTGTTCGAGTTCGGCGGCGCGGCCGGCACGCTGTCGTCGCTCGGCAAGGACGGCCTGCGGGTGCAGGTCGAGCTCGCCAAGGAGCTCGATCTCGCCCAGCCCGAGATCGCCTGGCACACGGTGCGCGACCGCATCGCCGAGGCCGGCTGCTTCCTCGGCCTCGTCACCGGCCTGTGCGGCAAGATCGCGCTCGACGTGAAGCTGATGATGCAGACCGAGGTCGAGGAGGTGTATGAGCCCTTCCACGAGGGGCGCGGCTCGTCGAGCACCATGCCGCAGAAGCGCAACCCGATCTCGTCGGTCTACATCACGGCGCTCACCTCGGTGGTGCGCCAGCACGTGGCCGCCCTGCTCGACGCCATGGTCGAGGACCACGAGCGGGCGACCGGCCCGTGGGAAATCGAATGGATCGTGCTGCCGGAAATTTTTTCGCTCTCGGCCGGCGCGCTGGCGCAGACCCGGTTCCTGCTCGAGGGCCTGCAGGTCGACGAAAGGCGCATGCGCGCCAATCTCGACATCACCCGCGGCCTGGTCGTCTCCGAGGCCGTGATGATGGGGCTCGGCCCTCATCTCGGCCGGCAATACGCGCATGACCTCGTCTACGACATCTGCCGCAAGGTGATCGCGACCGGCCGGCCGCTGCTCGATCTCCTGGCCGAAGACAAGGAGATCGCCAAGCACATGACGCGCGAGGAGCTCGCGAAGCTGGTCGATCCCGCGAACTATCTGGGCATGGCCGGCGAGATGGTCGACCGCGTGCTGGCGATGCGGAAGTAGAGCAAATCCTAGATTCCATGGAACGAAATCGCGCCGTGATATCGCTGCCAGCTCGAGCAGATGAGCGGTGCGCGATTTTGCCGAGTGCGCCCGACGGGGGATGTCGTCGTCTCGTTCAGCCATGTTGCAGCGCCCGCATCATCGTCCGGAATCCGCCGCCTGACGCGAACGCGATATCGGGTTTATGCGTATGGCCGTTCCCGGTGAAACTTTCCGCCGACAGCACGCACCACTCTGGGCCGCGGTGAAGCGGGCCCATTGCAGGAAAAGATGCATTTTACGATTTGACAACCCCTGGAACAACTCCAGATAATCAACCCTGCGGGCCCGCTGCCATGCAGCGGGCAGATCTGCAGGCACGACATCTACCGAATCCTGTGCAGGGGGGCGTCACATGGAGTCCGCGAACCCGAACGAGACTGCTTCGAAAGGATGGGCTTGGCGCCGCGATGGACGGTTGATTGATCGCGACGTCGCCGTGCGCTTTTTCAAATATGCTGTCTTGATCTCGCTCATCTTGCTGGATCTCAAAGTCGTATTTGACGGGTATTCCTTCTACATCGCGCGACGAGCGATCGACGCGGAACTCGACACCAAGGGGATGGTTACAAGTCTCGAATTTCTTCAAGTGTTGCAACGTCGCCAGTTCGCCCTCACGATCGAATCGCTGGAAACCCGATGCGCAGAGCGCGACGAAATCGCCTTCTTCCGGGTTTTCAGCGTCGAGAAAGAAAATAAGTTGAGAGATTACTACAATCAAACCATGACCATCAAAAGCTCTCTCATTGACGAGATAA
The DNA here is from genome assembly GCA_036513175.1 of Xanthobacteraceae bacterium. GTDB lineage: Bacteria > Pseudomonadota > Alphaproteobacteria > Rhizobiales > Xanthobacteraceae > JAVDCA01. The sequence goes on from DATBZM010000381.1 coordinate 11,927, forward strand.
AAAGACTTGGTTCCGGACTCGTCGATGCGAAGCTGGCCGTCGATTATATAAATCAGGCAACCTTTACTGTCTCCGACTTCGAAAGGACCTATTGGAAAATTTTGCCGAACGTGAACAAGGATGATCAGAAATACAAAGACTTGATGGACCAAGTCCATAACGACCTCAACAAATATGCGGCCCTAGTCCTCAATAGCACGGACCTCCAATCGCTCGTCAAGGAGGCGCAGGAAGAGTCGAAAAATCAATGGCATCTGCAAGCCGTTAGAGCACTTGAAGAGAGACTGTCGCGATTGACAAAGAAACGCGACGAAATCGCAGGTCCTCTGCGGGATTTGGACGACATAATGGCTCGATATGGCGCATGGACCGACGCGCTGACGGGTGGCTTCACTAATAGCGAATTTCTTGATGACATGAACGTTGAGATGAGGAATGAGGACCTTGCCACCCTCAATAACGTGCAATGCAATAGATTCAAGCAATTCTACGAGCAGGTTCACAACAAGTTATTGACATCAAATCCGCCGCACCGAAGCATCGTTCTTTGGTATAATCAACAGCTATCAACCTTTTTCAGCCAACCTCCGGCGGCGCAAACGTTGTTCGTGAGCCTGTTTTTGGGAGCACTTGGAGCGCTTACGGTAAACGTCTTGCGTCTCTCCCAACTCGGGTGGTGGCGCGGCCAGAATGACCCGCTTTGGGGAGAGATTGCTGTAAGTCCTTTCTTAGGAGCGCTCGCGGCGTTTTCTATCTATCTCGTTGGGAGCGCAGGGCTACTTCTAACATCCGATCTTCAGGCAGCCAAAAATGGTGCATCTCCATTGTCAGCATCATTCATCGGGCTGTTAGCCTTTCTTTCTGGCTTCTTGTACGACGCCGCCTTCGGCAAAGTGCGCCAAGTCGGCACGCAGTTGTTTACAGGCGACAAATCGGCCGACCTTGCGCAAAATTCGCTACCAGACGATCGATCGTTGGCCGAAGCCCTGAACGCTGCGAATGCAGCGCTTGCTGCTGGGTTGCTGCTAAAATACGGCATTGGAACCAAACTCGCGTCGGAAAGCCAGTTTACGTTGTTGATCCCTTCGGATCAGGCCATGCAGCATCTCACCCTGAAGAGCTGGACGGAACTCAATGACAAGCAAGGCGATGCTTTCGATCGGTGGTACCGCCATCATCACGCAGCTGCTCGAATCACGAAGAAGGACGTCACCGGAGCGGAGCCGCAGAAGCTCGCGGTCGATGATGGCACTAAATTCGACATCGCCGTCGCGGGTGACGATTTCAAGATCGGGAACACGAAGGCGATGGTCGCCGATATCAATTGGAACAAAGGAGTGATTCACGTCCTACAGGACGAGCTTTCTTGAGAGGTGGCGTCTGTACTTCGGCGGCGGAAGTGCAGGCGCCTGCCCCGTCGCATGACCGGGTTGCTTGATTTGTTGTAGAAGGTGGGCGCACCCACCTTCACGCTCATGCGCTTTTGCGCGCCGGCGGCGATTCCATCGCGCAGAAGAGATCGAGCTGCGCGACCACATCGTCCGCCTGGCGCGGCGCCGCCTGCACGTCGGCGATGTGCTGGTAAAGCTGCGCGATCGAATCGTAGGCGGCGCGCCCGCCCGCAATGCCGTCGAGGAAGAGGCCGATTTCCTCCATCTCGGCGACCCAGCGATACGCCTTGGGCGGCATCTTCGGCATCTGGCGGCCGAGCCAGGCGAGCAGCGGTCCCTGGCTTTCGCTCAACTCGTTGTGCAGCATGTCGGCGCAGCCGGCGCGGGTCGCGCCGAGCATCATCAGCGCGCTCACCGCGGTAAATCCCTTGGTGATGCCGGCATACGACATCTTGAGGGCGGAGGCCGCGCCCACCGGGCCGTCGAGGAAGCGCACGTCGAGCCCGCAGGAATTGAGCCGCATCACGTCGCGCGCGCGCTCGCCCGAGACGTAGAGCCGCGCGCCGACCGTGGTCGGCGTCGGCGGCGCCCCGATAATGCCGCCGTCGACGTAATGGGCGCCGCTGCCGGCGAGGATCGCGCCGATCTCGTCGGCGGTCTGCGGCGCGACCGCGTTGCAGTCGACATAGATGGGCTTCGCCGCGGCGCGCGCGATCGCGGGCTTGAGCCGTTGCGCGAGGCCGGCCGCGTCCTTGGGCGGGACGACCGACAGGATGATATCGGCCTTGACGATCTCGTCATCGGTCGCGACCGCGACCATGCCGGCGCGCTCGGCCCGCTTGCCGCTCGCGGCGCTGCGCCCGGTGAGCGAGGTGATGACCCGCGCCCCGCGCTCGTGCAGCCGCTGGCCGATGCCGGCGCCCATCTCGCCCGGCGCAATGACGGCGATCAGATCGGACATGAATTTTCTCCAAGTAGCCCCGGCTCGGCGCGCAATGTTGCAGAACGGGCGCGCGGGCGCCACCCCGCTTTTGCCGCGCTGCCGTGAACGTGTTACGGCCTTCGTCACGATGCTCGCGCGCATCCACACCATCAGCGATTATTACGACGGACCGCGATCAGGCATCGCCGATTTCGACGGCAAGCCGCATTGCTACGAATGCGAATTCGACCACGCCGCCGACGACTACAGCGATATTTTTCGGCTGACCCCGATCGACGACCGCACCTTCCAGCTCGTCATGGAACAATGGGATATTTGGCTTCGCTGGGAGGCGGCCTTTAAGGCTGGGCGCACGAGTCTCGACACGCATCCGGCGATCCCCGTCGAGCGGATGAGGTACGAGGAGCTGGATCGCATCATCAACGGCCAGATCGATCTTGCCCGCAGCGCCGCCTTTCGTGTGCGCGGCCGGTTTCTGGCCGGTGGCGTGGAATGGTCGCGCTTCGACTGAAAATCGGCCTCAGCCGTCGTGGATTGCAGGTTCACCCCGCCCCCAGCCGCTCCGCCATCCAGTCCGCGCTCTGCAGCCGCCAGCGATAGCCGCGGTTGTTGGCGACGTGGCCGCCGTCCTCGACCAGCAGCAGCTCGCATGGTCCGCTGACGTCGCGGGCGAGACGCTCCGCGTCCTGCCACGGAATGACGCGGTCGAGCTTGCCGGTGACGATGAACATCGGGCAGGTGATGCGGCTCGCAATGCCCTTGAGCGACAGCGTCGCGGCATTGCGCTTGGCCTCGGCCTGTGTCGTGCAATGGCTGCGCACGCGGAACGCCTCGCGCGTGAGCTCGGGCAGATCGTCCCAGGTGTCGGCGAGATCGTAGGGGCCCGAGAGCGCAATGCAGGCCTTCACGCGCGGCTCGAACGCAGCCGCGCGCGGCGCGTAGTAGCCGCCCAGGCTCACGCCCCACAAGCCGATGCGTGCTGAATCGAGATCGGGCCGCGTTTCGATGAAATCGAGCACTGCCTTGACGGCGGTCTCGTAGTTGCCGCGGATCGGGAAATCATATTCGCCTTCGCCCTGGCCGGGCCCGTCGAAGACGAGCGTCGCGATGCCGCGCGCCAGGAACGGCGCTTCGTAGGCGTCGGTCTCTTCCTTGCAGGAGTCGAGCCCGCACACCATCGCCATCACGGGCGGCGGTATTCCAGGTGGTTTGGCGACGCCCGTCGGCCTGCGCAGGATGCCGTAGAGCGTCCTGCCCTCGAACGGGATCGCGACTCGTTCGCCCGGCGGCGCGAGATAGGGCAGCGCGAGCCGGCGGCACTCGACCGCCTTCGTGTGCGCGGCCTTCATCTGCGCGAGATCGTGCACGAACAGGAACTTGGCGAAGTGATAGTAAACGCCGGCACGCTGCAGATGCTCGCCGGCGCTGAGGTGCTTCTGGGCCGCGAGCGCCTGCCGCCCGAGCTCTTCGTGGATCGCGGCGCGCGCCGACCAGGCAGCGCACCAGTCGTTCCAGCCGCCGAGCGAGGCGGTGATCTCCTCGAAGTCGGTGAGCACGACGCCGTTCGCGACGAGGCGCGGCGCCCAATGCTGCATGGCGGATTTGACGAGTGCGTCGGTCATGGTTCGTGCGGGATGAACATGGTGAATCCCTTTCAAGGTTACGCATAAGTTTATTGGATTTTGCACGTTTCGTAAACAATACACCTTCAGCCAAATTTCAGCATAGCGGCAGAACATCCTTATCGTTCACTGATTCAATACTGTCGACGTTTCTATATTGATCACGACGAGCCCGCCAAAAGCGGGAACAAATTCAGGAACGTAGCCGTGCGCAGCAGTACCATCATCATGATCGCCGTAGCGGCCGTGTTCGGGCTGCTCGCGGTCTATGTGGCGCAGGCCTGGCTCAATTCGCAGGCCGAGGCGCGCCTCAAGAGTCTCGAGGCGCAAAAGACCAAGCCGACCGCGACGATGACGCTGGTGGTGGCGAGCCGCCAGCTCCGCTTCGGCAACGAGGTCACGGCGGCGGCGCTGCGCGAGCTGCCGTGGCCGGCCGATGCCATTCCGCAGGGCGGCTTCAAGTCGATCAAGGATGTGCTCGCGCGCGGCAAGCGCGTCGTGCTCACCGCGATCGAAGCGAACGAGCCGGTGCTCGCGTCCAAGATCACCGGGCCGGGCGAGCGCGCGACGCTTTCGGCGATGATCACCGAGGGTTTCAAGGCGATGACCATCCGCGTCAACGACGTGGACGGCGTCGCCGGCTTCGTGCTGCCGGGCGACCGCGTCGACGTGATGCTGAGCCGGCAGATCGACAAGGGTGCGGCGATCAACGACGTGGTGCTCAAGAACGTGAAGGTGCTGGCAATCGACCAGCTCGCCGACGAGCGCGCCGACAAGCCCTCGGTCGCCAAGGCGGTCACGCTCGAGGTCGACATCGCGGGCGCGCAGAAGCTGTCGCTGGCGAGCCAGATCGGCACGCTCGCGCTGGCGCTGCGCAAGGCCGGCGACGCGGAGCCGACGCCGTCGCGGCCGATCACGCTCACCGATCTCATGAGCACGCATGCTTCCGACGACGCCGACGACAAAGGCCGGTTCGCGACGATCGCGATCACGCGTGCCGAGACCCGGACCCTCTACAGCGTGCCGAAGGACGATCGCGGAGCTCATGCGGCCGCGACCGTGGGGCAAGGAACCATGCATTGATGCGCCACGCCGCCGAATGGGGATTTGCCGGCGGGCGCAACGGATCACAAGGCGGGGAGGCCGATGTGAAGAACGAAAAACATCAAGATGCCGCGGTGCCGCGCACCCGGCTCATGGACAGGACCTCGGACGGGACCTCGCGGGCGCGCCGGCGTCGCGCGTGGCGCTCGCCGCTCGGATCGCTCGCGATGGCGCTCGTCGTCGCCGCGGGGCCGGGCCTGCCGGGCTTCACGCGCGCCGCGCAGGCGCAGCGGATGATCATGGTCGGCGCCGGCAACCGCACCGCCTCGATCGTCGTCGCGGTCGGCAAATCGGATGACGTGCGCACCGACCAGCCCTTCGTCGACATCATGGTGGGCAATCCGGACATTGCCGACGTCAACGCGCTGACCGACCACACCCTGTCGATCCTCGGCAAGAAGATCGGCACCACGCGCGTCTCGATCTACGGCGGCGACAAGCGGCTGATCGGCGTGTTCGACGTCGAGGTCTCCTACGATACCTCGGCGCTCGCCGCCGAGCTGGCGCGGCGATTTCCGCACAACAAAATCCGCGTGTCGACCGTGAACGGCCGCATCCTCCTGTCCGGCAGCGCGACCGACGGTGTCGCGCTCGACGAGGCGGTGCAGGTCGCCAAGCAATTCGGCCCCGAGATCATCAATTCGGTCCAGGTGATGCAGCCGCAGCAGGTGATGCTGGAGGTGCGCTTCATCGAGGCCTCGCGCGAGGCCGACCGCGAGCTCGGCGTGCAGTGGAACATCGGCCCGCGGCCCGGCAGCCAGGGCAATTTCATCGCCAATATCGGCTCCGGCCAGCCGGCCTCGGTGCTGCCGATCACCTCGACGTCGACCACCTCGCCGATCACCTCGCTCGTCAATGCGGCAGGCATCGCGCCGGGCGCCGCCGGCGTCATCGGCACCGCGACCGCGCCGTTCGGCTTCATCGCCGGCAACATGGTCCTCAAGGGCCTGCAGATCGATCCGATGCTCAATGCGCTGGAGCAGCAAGGCCTCGTTCGCCGCCTCGCCGAGCCGAACCTGGTCGCGCTCTCGGGCGAGACCGCGAACTTCCTCGCCGGCGGCGAATATCCGATTCCCGTGCCGGGACTCGGCGCCGGGCAGATCACGGTCGACTACAAGCAGTATGGCGTGAGCCTCGCGTTCACCCCGACCGTGCTCAACGGCAACCTGATCAACCTCAAGATCATTCCCGAGGTGAGCCAGCTCGACCCGAGCAATAGCGTCGCGATCGGCAACGGCATCGTGGTGCCGGCGCTGACGGTGCGCCGCGCGACGACGACGCTCGAGCTCAAGGACGGCCAGAGCTTCGTGCTTGCCGGCCTGCTGCAGAACAACCTGTCGACCGCCCAGCAGCAGCTGCCGTGGCTCGGCGACGTGCCGGTGCTCGGCGCGCTGTTCTCCAGCAAGTCGTACCAGAAGAACGAAACCGACCTGATCATCATCGTGACACCACATCTCGTGAACCCGACGCGGCCGGGCGATGATGTGCGCACGCCGCTCGACACCACGCTGGCGCCAAACGACATCGATTTCTTCCTCAAGAACCGCAACGAGGTGCCGCGCATCGAGGTGCGTGGCGGCGGCGCGATGGTCGAGCGCGGGCCGATCGGGCACATGCTCGAATTGCCGAAGGGGGGCATCAATGCGGCGGCGCAGTAAGATGATGAGGGTCGGCGCGGGCGTGCTGCTCGCCGCCATGCTGGCGGGCTGCTCGGACCTCTACTACGACCGGCGCGAGACGGTGTCGTTCGCCGCCAACGACGCGGTGGCGACCGCGCTCGCCACCCAGACCATCGACCCATGGCCGCCGGCGAGTGCCGACCGCAACATCGCCGCCAACGGCGTGGTGGTGCAGAGCGCGATCGAGCGCTACCGCACCTGCCAGGTCATCCAGCCGAAGGGCACGACCACGAGCGGCAGCGCGGGCTACGCCGGCGCGGCGCAGGCCGTGCAGCCGGGCTGCACGCCGGCGCCGGCCGCCGCCGCCAGCGCGACGACGACCGCGGGAGTGAGATAGCCCGCACGAGACGCAACATCCGTTGCCGAGCATTGACGCGAGATCGCCATGCGTAACAGCCGCTCCAAGGCAGGTTCGAGCAAGACCAAGGTGCTGGTCGTCACGGCCGACGCCGCGTTCGAGGAATCGGTGCGTTCGACCTTCGCGTCGGCGGGACAGATCGAGCTTGGGGTGATCAGCGGACCGCTGTCCGCCAACGAGGCGAAGGTCGTCGGCGAGGACCTCACCGTCATCGTCGTCGATCTCGATCCCGCCCAGGAGTCGGAGCTTGCCGCGCTCACGCGGCTGATGGGGCGCCTCAACGGCTGGCCGCCCGTCGTGGTGATCACGCCGAACTTCGACAGGGATACGGCGCGCCAGCTGCTGCTGATGCGGGTCGCCGATTTTCTGGTCAAGCCGGTGCAGCCGGTCGAGCTGGTGCGCACCTGCGCGCGCGTCGTCCAGGCGCCTGCCGCGCCGGAGCAGACCGAGGCACAGATCTTCACCTATCTCGGCGCCGGCGGCGGCTGCGGCGTCACCACCCTCGCGATCCAGACCGCGCTGCTCCTGCTCAACAGTGGTCACGGCAAGACGCGGCCGGCGACCTGCCTGGTCGATCTCAATTTCCAGAACGGCACCTGCGCGGACTATCTCGATCTCGAGCCGCGGCTCGAGCTCAAAGAGATCGAATCGCGCCCCGAACGGCTCGATCGCCAGCTGCTCGAGGTGATGACCGCCTATCACGCGTCCGGCCTCGCCGTCATTGCGGCGCCCCCGCGACCGGCGGAGATGCGCTCGTTCGATCCCGACATGGTGACGCGACTGCTCGATCTCGTCTCGTCGCACTTCAACTACGTCGTGATCGACATGCCGCGCACCTGGTTCTCGTGGACCGACAGCGTGCTGCTCGGCTCCAACCGTCTGTTCATCGTCAGCGAGATGACCGTGCCCGGCCTCAAGCACGCCAAGCAGCTCGTCGCCGCGATCAGCGAGCGGCTGGGCGAGGGCCAGCGCCCAGGCGTCATCATCAACCGCTTCGAGCAGCGGCTGTTCGGCTCCGGCCTGCGCAAGAGCGACGTCGAACAGGCGATCGGCAAGGATTTCGTCGCCGCCATTCCCAACAATTACGCGCTGGTGCGCGAGGCGATCGACCGCGGCGTCCCGCTCGACGAGGTCAAGCCGGGCAACAAGATCACGGCCGAGCTCAAGAAACTGATCGCGCCGCCCCCCGACAAGGCGGCAGGCGCTGCACCGCAGAAGAAACTGGCACTGTCCTGGGCGCGGTCCTAGCACATGTCCGAACAAAGGCAGCGCGCGGCCGGACAATGCAAGGGGTGAGCTGAGCCTTAGCCATGGCGAGTCGATTCAACACGCGCCGCGCAACGCCGGAGCTTTCGCCGGCGGCTGTCGCGCCATTGGCGGCCCCGGGGCCGTCGGCGCCGCCGCCGCCGCCGCCGGTCGAGGCAGTGGCATGGACCGTATTCCCGCAAGACGAGCGCGAACCCGATCCGATCATGCCGCTGATGCTGGCGCCGCAGCCGGCGCCGGCGCACGTGTCCACGCCATCGTCAGACCGGCTGCTGACCGACAAGCTGCTCGACGCCAAGGTGCGCCTGCACCGCAAGCTGATCGAGGAAATCAACCTCTCGGCGCTGGAAAAGCTGCCCGAAGAGGAAATCCGCAAGCACGTCCAGCAGCTGGTCTCGCAATACATCCTGGTCGAGCGGCTCGCGCTCAACGCCCAGGAGCTCGCCAGCTTCGTCAACGAAATCCTCGACGAGATGACCGGCCTCGGTCCGATCGAACCGCTGCTCAAGGATGCGAGCGTCAACGACATCCTGATCAACGGCCACGAATGCGTGTACGTCGAGCGCGGCGGCATTCTCGAGCCGACCGCGGTGCGCTTCAAGGACGAGCAGCATCTCTTGCGCATCGTCAACAAGATCGTCTCCGCGGTCGGCCGCCGCGTCGACGAATCGCATCCGCTCTGCGACGCGCGCCTGCTCGATGGCTCGCGCGTCAACGTCGCGGTGCGCCCGGTCGCGGTCGACGGGCCGCTGGTATCGATCCGCAAGTTCTCCAAGCGGCCGTACAACCTCAACAGGCTGATCGACATCGGCGCGCTGCGGCCGCAGATGGGCGAGCTGCTCGCCGCCGCCGTCAAGGCGCGCGTCACCACCATCATCTCGGGCGGCACCGGCTCGGGCAAGACGACGATGCTCAACGCCCTCTCCGCCTTCATCTCCGACAAGGAGCGTCTCGTCACCATCGAGGACGCGGCCGAGCTGCAGCTGCAGCAGCCGCACGTCGGCCGCATGGAGACGCGGCCGCCCAACATCGAGGGCAAGGGCGAGATCCGCCAGCGCGATCTCGTCAAGAACGCGCTGCGCATGCGGCCCGATCGCGTGATCCTCGGCGAGTGCCGCGGCGAGGAAGCCTTCGACATGCTGCAGGCGATGAACACCGGCCACGAAGGCTCGATGGCCACCGTCCACGCCAACACGCCGCGCGACGCGATCTCGCGCCTCGAGCAGATGATCGGCATGGCCGGCCTGCCGATGACCATCGCCAGCGTCCGCGGCCAGATCGCGGCCGCCATCCGCCTGATCGTGCAGCTCTCGCGCCTGTCCGAC
>DATBZM010000382.1:0-2923 GCA_036513175.1 Xanthobacteraceae bacterium
GTGCAGGACCTGTGGACCTCGAACCCGCGGGTCGCTGCGGCGCTCACCGGCGTGGGCGGCCCGCCGACGACCGCGACCGAGGCACCCGCGTCTGCTGCCAACGCGTCGCCCGCGTCCGCCATGAATACGCCGATGAACCTCTTTTCCGACCGGCCCGCCGACGTGCGCGCCCTGTTCGGCGAACGCACGTAGCGACGGACCTGTTAACGACCGGGTCATCTTCGCAAAGATTCATGGTGAACCCTTTGTTAAACGTCGCGCCGTAGCATCCTGATCGACCGGTGCCGAGTCGTGCCGGCGCCGCACGGTCGCGGCGGCGTGTCAGCTCTGTGGCGTGGATCATGATTGTTCGTCAGTTCCTGCACTGGGTTCGCACCGCGTCCGCGGGCGAGCGGGCGGAAGCGACCAACGCGCTGGCGCGCGCCTTTCTCTTCTCCGATCTCAGTCCCGACGATCGCGCCGCCGCCGAAGGCGCGATGATCATGCTGCTCGACGATACCTCGCCGCTGGTGCGCGGGGCGCTCGCCGAGGTTTTGGCCGCGAGCCAGAAGGCGCCGCCTGCCGTGATCCAGGCGCTCGCCGCCGACCAGCCCGAGATCGCGGTGCCCGTGATCGAGCGCTCGCCGCTGTTCATCGATGCCGATCTCGTCGATATCGTCGCGACCGGCCCGTCCGCCGTGCAGGCGGCGGTCGCGCGCCGCGTGCCGCTGCAATGCGCGGTGGCGGCCGCGGTCGCCGAGGTCGGCTCGCCCGAGGCATGCCTCGAGCTGATCGAGAACCGCGACGCCGAGATCGCGCCGTTCTCGATCGATCGCATGGTCGAGCGCTTCGGTCATCTGGCGGCGATCCGCGAGGCGCTGTTCGCGCGCGGCGACCTGCCGGCGTCGACGCGCCAGGCGCTGGTGGCGAAGCTGTCGTCGACGCTCGCCGAATTCGTCACCGCATGCGAATGGCTCGAAGGCGATCGCGCGCACCGCATCGCCCAGGAGGCGTGCGAGAAGGCGACCGTGGCGCTTGCCGCCGAATCGCCCGCGCGCGAGACGCGCCCGCTGATCCGGCATCTGTGCGCCAACGGCCAGCTCACCGCCGGGCTGATCCTGCGCGCGCTCTTGTGCGGCAATGTCGCATTGTTCGAGGAGGCGCTCGCCGAGCTCTCAGGCCTGCCGCTTGCCCGCGTGCGCGGCTACGTGCACGACAACCGCGGCGCCGGCTTCCGCGCCGTCTACGACAAGGCGCGCCTGCCGGCATCGACCTGGCCGGCGTTCCGCGCCGCCATCGAGGCGATGCGCGAGGCCGGTCCCTTCGCCGAGCCGGGCGGCCCCGCGAGCCTCAAGCGCCGCATGATCGAGCGCGTGCTCACCGGCTGCGAGAAGGCGGACATCGGCGAGATCGAGCCGCTGCTGACGCTGCTGCGGCGCTTCGCCACCGAAGCCGCGCGCGAAGAGGCGCGGCGCTACTGCGAGGAGCTGGTGGCGGAGGATGTGATCGCGGACGAGCGGTTCGCGGCGTAGGGTGGCAGCGTAGGGTGGGCAAAATCGCTTGCTCGGTAATCGCCGCGTGGGCACGGCGCGCGTGAGATTTTGCCCACGCGGATAGGGTTAGCCGCGCGCCTTTGCCCACCCTACGGTCTATTCGCCACCTGCTCACTTCACTGGCGCAATCGGCGGGCTCGTCTCGGGCGCGTCGCGATCCTTGCCTTCGCGGCTGAGGAACTCCGCCGTCACGTCGCGCAGGCGGCGGGTGAGAAGCTCCGCGATCGCCTCGGCGTCGGGACGGTCGTGCTCGCGCATGATCGCGCGCACCGCGTCGACGTGCTGGTCGATCAGCGGCGCCGGGATGCAGCGGGCGTCGTAGGCCTCGTCGATCAGAACGCACAGGCTTTCGGCCACCGCCGACACGAGCGGGAATCCGAGCGTCGCGGCCTGGCCCTTGATGTCGTGGGCGGCGCGAAACAGCGCGTCGCGCTGCGGCGCCGCCATGCCGGCCGCATGCGCGTCTCGGCGCGCGCGGTCGAGCTGGTCGCATTCGTCGTGCATCCAATCGGAGAACTCGGAGGAAAGCTGCGCCAGCGCGGCTTCGGCGCGCGCCACCGGGTCGTCGCCCTCGATCGCGCGCCCGACCACGCCCTTGAGCTTGTTCGGCGGGGTGATCACCTCGTGATCCTTGAATCTCGCCACGTCGTGCGTGTCCGGCTTGGTCGGCGGCATGTGCGTGCCCTTCTTCATCCCGGCATCTTCACTTTGTCGAACAGCGCCTGCTGCTTGATGATGTCGGCCTTGCCGCCCTTGCGCCGCTCGACGCCGGCATAGTTGAGGTTGGGGTTGCGCCGCCGGTCGGGGCCGAAATAGCTGCGCGTCTTGATGAAGGGCCGCGGGTTGACCACGATGTTCAGGATGCGCTGATAAAGCGCCTTGGCGGAGATCGGCTTCGCCAAAAACTCGGTGATGCCGGCGTCGCGCGCCGCGACCACGCGCTTCTTCTCCGAATGGCCCGTCAGCATGATGATCGCCACGTAGGGGTTGGGATTGGCGCCGGGCTGACGGATCATCTGGGTGAGCTCGAGCCCGTCGAAGATCGGCATCACCCAGTCGGTGATGACGATGTCGGGGATGTGGTGCATGAAGGCTTCGAGGCCGGAGGCGCCATCCTCCGCCTCGTAGACCTCGCGCCCGCCGAAGCTGTGCAGCAGCGTGCGCATGATGCGGCGCATATGCGCATTGTCGTCGATCACCAGGAAACGCAGGCGGTTGAAGTCGATGCGGATCATGGTGACGGCGCGCGCACGCAGGGACACGGGTCGGGGAAGCTGATCCACGTTAGGGAATGGGCGTTAACGGAGGGTTTAGGATAAGGGGAGTGGCGGGTAGCGAATAGCGAATAGGGAGTGGCGGTTGGTCCTATTCGCCATTCGCTACTCCCTATT
>DATBZM010000383.1:0-3139 GCA_036513175.1 Xanthobacteraceae bacterium
AAAGCCGGTGATGAGATGAAAGCTCGTGGTCTTGCCGGCGCCGTTCGGCCCGATCAGGGCAACGGTTTCGTTTTCCTTCACCGAAAAGCTGACGTCCTGCACCGCGCGCAGCCCGCCGAAGCGCTTGCTCAGTCCCTGAACGACCAGCGCCTCAGCCATCGCCGCCCACCTTCGCATCCGACCGCCGCGGCGAGACCAGGCGCCGGTAGGCATCGCCGACGAGACCGATGAGCCCGGTCGGCCGCCACAGGATCACGGCCATCAGAATCAGGCTGTAGACGGTCAGCTGGATGCCGCCGCGCGCGCCGCCGAGCCAGCTTTGCAGCAGCGCGGAGCTCGATTCCAGGAGCACGGTGCCGAGCACCGGTCCCCACAGCGTGCCGATGCCGCCAACGATCGAGACGAGCGCCGCCTCGACCGAGACGTTGAAGCTGAACGCGGTGTTGGGATCGATGAAATAGATATACTGGACGTAGAACGTGCCGGCGAGCGCGGTGAGGAAGGCGCTGACGAGATAGATGTCGCGCTTGACCTTGGCGGCGTTGACGCCGACGGCTTCGGCCGCGTCCTCGTCCTCGCCGATCGCGACGAGATAGTAGCCGATATAGGATCGCTCGATCAGCCAGGTGATCGCGAGGCCGAGGACGAGCAGCCCGAGCGCGATGTAGTAGTAGGGCGCCTTGCCCTCGAACTGCATCATCAGCGGCGCGCTGCCGAGATTGGGCATGGTGGTGCCTTCGGCACCCCAGGCGAAGTCGCGGAACTTGAGAAACAAGAGCATCAGCACCTGCGCGGTCGCGATCGTCGCGATGGCGAAATAGGGCCCGCGCAGGCGGAAGCACAGGGCGCCGATCGGCAGGCTCGCCGCCATGGCGACGACGCCGCCCGCAAGCATGCCGATCCAGGGCGAGACGTCGTAGTCGATGAGCAGGATCGACGACGTATAGGCGCCAAGCCCGAAATAGGCGGCGTGGCCGAGCGAGAGCTGCTTGGCGTAGCCGCCCATCAGGTTCCAGGCGACGCCGATGAAGGCAAACAGCAGCACGCGGACGAGGATGTCGATCGCGAACGCGCTCGTCACCACGAGCGGCAGCACGAGCATCACCACCGCGAGCGCCGCAAGCCACAGCGCGCCCGCCCGCGTGAGCTTCGCCATCATCGCGCGCCCCCGACGAGGCCGGTCGGCCGCAGCGCCAGCGTGAGCAGCAGCATCGCGAACACCACGATCAGCCCCGAGTCGGCGCCGACGAACTGGATGCCGAGCGATTCGGCGACGCCCATCATCAGGCTCGCGATCAGCGCGCCGGTGATGTTGCCGAGCGTGCCGAGCACCACGGCGACGAAGGCCATCAGCACGAACACCTGCCCCACCATCGGGTAGACCGGATAGAACGGCACCAGCAGCGAGCCGGCCGCGCCCGCGAGCGCGAGCGCAATGCCGACCGCGACCGCGAACACGCGATCCGGATTGATCCCCATCAGCATGGCGACGTCGCGGTTCTGCGCCGCCGCGCGCATCGCCTTGCCGAGATCGGTGGTGTGCAGGAAGACCCAGAGCGCGGCGCTCAGCACCATGGCGAGCACGAAGGCGATGAGCTTGGCGACCGGAACGTAGATCGCGCCGATATGCAGGGTTGCGTCCGTGTAGGGCGTCTGCACGGTGCGGTAGTTCGCGGTGAACAGAAGCAGCGCGAGGTTCAACAGCAGCAGCGACAGCGCGAAGGTCAGGAAGATCTGCGGCATGTCGCCGAGGCCAAGCACGCGGCGGATGAGGAAGTGCTGCAGCAGCGCGCCGATGACGAACAGGGCCGGCATCGAGACGAGCAGGGTGAGCAGTGGGTCGATGCCGAGCCAGGTCGCGAGGAAGTAGCTGATGTACATGCCGATCATCACGAACTCGCCCTGGGCGAAGTTCACGATCTTGACCACGCCGAAGATGAGCGAGACCCCGATGCTGACCAGCGCGTAGATTCCGCCGATCAGCAAGCCGTTCACCACGGCCTGTGCAACTGTCGCCAGCATCGGGGCGCGCGTACGTTCAGGATTTCAGCAGCGCGGCGCGCGCCTCATCCTTGGGAAAGACGGTCGCGAGGTCGCCGTTCTGCCACTGCACGCCGACCGGATGGGCGTAGATGTTCTTGCCGTCGGGGCCGAACTTCACTTTCCCGCCCGGACCCATCGCGGCGTAGCCGGACGAGAGGTCGAGCGTCGCGAGCGCGTCGCGCACCTTCTGCGGGTCGGGCGATTTCGCCCGCTCGAGTGCGTCGGCGAGCATGAAGGTCTGCGCCACGAGGCCGCCGGCGTATTCGAACAGGAACTCGCCGTACTGCTTCTTGTAGGCATCGTTCACCTTCTGCGCGTCGGCGTTCACATCGTGGTTCCAATGGGCGACGCCGAGCAGGCCTTCGGCGTCCTTGCCGACATTCTTGTAGAAATCGGGAATGACGAAGCCGCCCGAGCCGCCGTTGATCGCGATCTTGAGGCCGGTCTGCTTGATGGCGCGGATGATCAGGATCAGGTCGTTGAGGTAGCTGACGGGAAACAGCATGTTGGCGCCCGAGGCCTTGACCTTGTTGAGCAGCGGGCTCGCGTCGGTCAGGCCGGCCGAGTAGGGCTCGAACATCACGATCTCGACGCCCTCGCCCGGCGCCTGCTCGCGCAGGCCCTTGGAGGTCGCGGTGCCGAACGCGGTGTTCTCGAAGACCACCGCGACCTTCGGCTTGTCGCTCACGAGCTTCGCCATCTGCAGCTGGGCGAGCGCGAACTGCGAGGCGCGCGAGAACGGCGTGAAGGTGTAGTGGCGGTTCTTGTTGAGCTGGTCGGTGCTCGAGCCGGTGATGATCGGCACCTTGGCGCGCTCGGCGACCTCGCTCGCGATCAGCGTGAGCGCGCTCGCGAAGCAGCCGTGGATCGCCGAAAGCTTGTAGCCGTTGATCAGGCGGTCAGTCTCGGTGCGCGTGACCGTGGTGTCGCTCTGCACGTCGGAGACGATCAGGTTGAGCTTGGCGCCGCCGAGCGATTTGATGCCGCCGGCGTCGTTGACCATCTGCACGGCGAGCTTTGCGGCATTGACGCATCCCTGGCCGATCTGCGCAAAGCTCCCCGTCGTCGGATAAAGGCCGCCGATATTGATCGGCTC
>DATBZM010000384.1:0-13296 GCA_036513175.1 Xanthobacteraceae bacterium
AGGAGACCGCCGCTTGCGTCGTGACCACGTCGACGACGGCCGGCGCATTGGCGAGCGCGCGCCGCAGCGCATCCTTCAGCGCGCCGGCCTCCTCGACCCGCTCGCCATGCGCGCCGAGCGCGCGCGCCATGCCGGCATAGTCGGAGTGGCGCAACGTGGTGCCGACCACGCGGCCGCCGTAGTTCATCTCCTGGTCGAGCCGCTCGATGTTCCAGGCGGCGTTGTTGGAAACGATGAACACCGCCTTGGCGCCGTGGCGCACCGCTGAGTCGATCTCCATCGCGTTGATGCCGAAGGCGCCGTCGCCGTTGACCGAGATCACCTGGCGGCCCGGAAACGCGAGCGCCGCCGCGATCGCGAACGGCACGCCGACGCCGAGGCAGCCGAATGCACCCGCGTCCATGTAGGTGCGCGCCGCAAGCCCGATGCGGGCGAAGCTCAGCAGATCACCGCCGTCCGCGATCGCGATGTAGTCGGGATCGGCGACCTCGGCGATGGCGTCGAAGATGCGGGCCGGATGGACCTTGCCGTCGGCGCCGCTCGCCGCGCCGCCGGCGCGCGATTTCGCGCTGCGCTCGCGCTGCTTGTGGCGCAGGCCGTCCGCCCAGGCGGCCTCGACATTGGAGCGCCGGTTGCCCGCCGCCGCCACCATGGCGGCGAGCGCGAGCGAGGGCGCGGCGAGGATCTCGGGTTGCCCGCGCCGATTGTCAAAAAGCTCGCCGGCAGTGTCGGCGATGCGCACGAAGCGCGCGTGCGGAAACACCGCGGGCGAGCCGTAGCCGACCTGGTAGTCGAGCCGGCGCCCGATCATCAGCACGAGATCGGCGTCAGTCATCGCCGCCGCCCGCATGGCGCCGACGAAGGCGGGATGATCGGCGCCCACGAGGCCGCGGCTTTCCTGGGTGTCGAGATAGAGCGCGCCGCTCGCATCGAGCAGCCGCACCAGCTCGGCTCCGGCGCCGCGCGCGCCGCGCCCGGTAATGACGAGGGGCCGGCGCGCCGACCACAACGCCTCGACGGCCGCCGCCACCGCCGCCGGATCGGGTGGCGCAAGGCGCGGCGGCTTCGCCGCCAGCCATTCGTCGAGCACCAGCGCCTTGGGCACGCTCTGCCGCAGCACGTCAGTCGGAATCTCGAGGTAGACCGGACCGGGCTCGCCGGCGTCGCCGCAGGCGCGCGCGACCGCCTCGTCGAGCTCGCGCACGAGCTGGTCGGCGACGCGCAGGGTGCGCGACGTGCGCGTCACCGGGCGCAGGATGTCGACGTGCGGGATGTCCTGCAGCGGCCCCATATTGACCTGCGGTCGCGGCGGGCAGCCGCCGATCAGCAAAATCGGGATGCGGGCCAGATAGGCGTTGGCGATCGCCGTCACCGTGTTGGTCACGCCCGGCCCCGCCGTCACCATGGCGACGCCGAGCGCGCCGGTGAGCTCCGCATGGGCGTGTGCCATGTGCACGGCGGCGCCCTCGTCGCGCACGTGGATGATGCGGATGCCGAGCCGCGCCACGTGGTCCCAGATCGGCTGGATGTGTCCGCCCTGCAGGCCGAAAATGCGGTCGACGCCGCGCCGCTGCAGGAAGCGCGCGATCCAGGCCGCGCAGCTGTCCGGCGCGGCGGCGAGGTCGAGGGATGTGCTTGTTGCCATGGCTGGGCCTCCCTTCATTTTTCTCCAGGAGCGAGCGGACGACGCGCAGCATGGCGCACCGCGTGGACGATGATCTCGGTCTCCGTTACCTCATAGAAAATGAGGTATGGATAGGGCGATGTCGTCAAGCGTCGAATGGTCGGATCATCGGTCCGGACGCCAGCATGCGGATGACGGAGCAGAAGATCGACGAGTGCCTGAATGCGTCCCTGCACGCGCTCGGCGCCCTGCGGCGAATGTGCTGCGATGTAATCGAGGATCGTGCCGAGGTCGGCGAGCGCCGAACCGGTGTAGCGAAGCTTCACAGCCCGTGTTTGGCCCAGATGGCCCGTACCTGCTCGTCGGTCGCGAATTCGCCGCGCGACGCCTCGCTTTTCGATGCCGAGATCGCCGCACGCTCGCCGGGCGTGAGCGTGACGGGCTCGGCATCGTCGCGGGCCAATTGCAGCACGATGCGCGCGATATCGTCCTGCACATCGGGGGGCAGTTCGCGCACCGCCTCAAGCGCCTGATCGAGAAGCTTCGTCATTTGAAGAGAATACCGCAATTCGTTGATCTGTCCAAACCCCATCCGGCGGATGGATCAAATCAACCGTTCCCGCTCAACTTCCCACGCAGCGATCGATGCAAAATCTTCCCCGTCGCGGTGCGCGGCATCTCCTCGTCGGCAATGAACGAGACCGAGCGCGGGCGCTTGTAGCCGGCGATGCGGTCGCGGCACCAGGCGATGATCTCGGCTTCGCTCGCGTCGCCGTCGCCGTGCAGGACGATCACGGCATGTACGCGCTCGCCCCATTTGGCGTCGGGCAGGCCGATCACCGCGACCTCCTTCACCTTGGGGTTCTGGCCGAGCATGTTCTCGACCTCGGACGGATAGATGTTCTCGCCGCCCGAGATGATCATGTTGCTCTTGCGGTCGACGAGATAATAGAAGCCGTCGGGATCGCGCCGCGCCATGTCGCCGACCGTGCAGTAGGCGCCGCGGAAAGCCTCGGCGGTCTTTTCCGGGTTCTTCCAGTAGCCGTCGAACGTATAGGGCGTCGACGAATAAAGCTCGCCCACCTCGCCCTCAGGCACGTCTTTTCCGTCCGGGTCGAGGATGCGGATCGGCGCCGAGCCGGCGCATTCGCGCCCGACCGAGCCGAGCTTCACCATCTGCTCGTCGGGATGCAGCATCGTCACCCAGCCGGCCTCGGTCGAGCCGTAGAGCTCGTAGAGGCCGGAATTGCGGAAATGCGCGAGGATCGCGAGCTTGGTGTCGCGCCGCGCCGGCGCCGAGGAGACGAGCAGCTTGCGCATGCGCTCGCCGCTCGCGCGCTCACGCGTCGCCGCCGGCAGGCCCAGCATCATGATGTAATGGGTCGGCACGAGCGACGTGAAGGTCGCCCCGCTCTCGCTGAGCGTGCGCAGGAGATGGTCGGGATCGACGCTCCTCTGGCTGTAGACGACGCAGCTCGCGCCGCAATAGGTGAATGCGTTGAAGAAATAGAGCGAGTTGGCGTGGCACATCGGCATGACGAGGAGCGCCGTGTCGTCGCGGCCAAAGCCCATCTCGACGTCGGTCGAGAGCGAGAGCTGCGCGCTCGCGCGGTGGCTGCGGATCGCGCCCTTCGGCTTGCCGGT
Source organism: Xanthobacteraceae bacterium (assembly GCA_036513175.1). Taxonomy (GTDB): domain Bacteria; phylum Pseudomonadota; class Alphaproteobacteria; order Rhizobiales; family Xanthobacteraceae; genus JAVDCA01. The sequence goes on from DATBZM010000384.1 coordinate 3,269, forward strand.
CGTGCCCGACGTGTACATCAGCGCCCAGGTATCGTCCGGGCCGACCGCGACATCGGGCTCGCCGTCGCGCGCATCGCTCAACAGATCCTCATACGCGCGATAACCGGCGACGCGCGAGGTGCCGCCGAACATGATGTAGTTGCGCTCGGGGATAGGGAGCTCGCCGCGCACCTCCTCGGTGCGCGCCATGAGCTCGTCCTGCACGATGAAGGCGCGCGCCTCGCAGTTCTCGGCGATGTAGCGGATTTCCGGCCCGACCAGGCGGAAGTTCACCGGCACCGCGACGAGCCCGACCTTGGCGACGGCCGCGTAGATTTCCAGCCACTCGATCGCGTTGTAGGCGAGCACCGCGACGCGGTCGCCCTTGACGAGGCCGAGGCCGGCAAGCGCGTTGGCGAGCCGGCAGGCGCGCGCGTTCCATTGGCGGAACGTGAACGACCGCGCGAGGTCGCGCGCGCCGACCTTGTCGGGAAAGGCATGCGCGTTGAGGCGCAGCACCTCCCCGATATGCGGCAGCGCGTTTGCCGGCATGGCGCCTCACCCGATCCGCTTGAGGCCTTTCGCGTAGCGCTGGTAGCGCCGCACATAGACGTCGGCGCCGTGCGCGATCATCGCGTGCGCCTTGTCGTCGAGCGTGCGCACCGCGCGCGCCGGGCTGCCGACGATCAGCGAATTTTCCGGGAACGTCTTGCCTTCGGTGACGAGCGCCCCGGCCCCGACCAGGCTGCCGGCGCCGATCTTCGAACCATTGAGTAAAATCGCGCCCATGCCGATCAGGCAGTTGTCGCCGATCACGCAGCCGTGCAGGATCACGTTGTGGCCGATCACGCAGTTCGCGCCGATCACCATCGGAAAACCCGGATCGGTGTGCAGCGTCGCGTTGTCCTGGATCTGCGAGCGGTCGCCGAGCTCGATCCACTCGTTGTCGCCGCGCAGCACCGCGCCGAACCAGATGCTGGTCTCGCGCCGCATCCGCACCTTGCCGATCACCACCGCGGACTCGGCGACCCAGTAGCTGCCGTCGCCGGGAAATTCCGGGGCAATCCCGTCGAGCTCGTAGATCGCCATGTCGCGCTCCCGATTGAGCCGCGACCATGCCATTGCGATGCAAGGGGAGGCAAGGCTGCGCCGAAGCGCGTAGCCCGCATGAGCGAAGCGATATGCGGGGATTGCCCGTCCCCGGATGTCGGCGCTGCGCGCCTCATCCGGGCTACAAACCACTACAGGTTAAGCCATCAGCTGGCGGATCGCGTCGATCGCCATCTCCACCACGGTGCCGGACATCAGGCTCCACAAGCCCGCCACCACGGTCGCGACCATGACGAACTCGAAGCGGCGGCGCTCGATGCGGCGGCCGCGGATGGTGTTGCGCATGATGATGAAGGGCGCGGCGAAGACGAGAAACGGGATCGCCGCGAAAGTCGACGGGTGCGGCCCCTGCTCGAGCAGGCGAAAGCTCGCCGGCCGCTCGGTGACGAGCTGGTAGCCGGTCGAGATCAGGCCCGCGATCGCAAAGCCGATCAGCAGGGCGAGAAAGGACTGGACGGATTCCGGCGAAATCGACAGGGACGCAAACACTCTTCGGCAGCTCCTACGCACGCTTGCGCTCGCCTGTTCTGCCGAATCGCCGCCGGGCACGCCACGACATCCTTAAAAAAAGGTTAACGCGTCGGGCAAGATTGTTTCTACGCGGACGCAAGCGCGCGAATGCTCCGTGCGATAATTCACGCTCGATTCGTGCAATCCGCAGCGGAGCGCCCCATGTCGGCTTTGGCGGGACTTCACATCGAGGGACGCCCTCCCGCGCGCGGCCGTCTCGCGGCCGAAGGCGTTCTGTTCTTCACCCTGCTGGTGCTGATCTTGCTCGGCGTGACGGCGCTCGGCTTCGTCGCCTATGCGCTGTGGCCGCGCGGGCCGGACACGCCGGCGGCGGCCGATGCGCCGGCGCTGCCGATCACGGTTGCGGACGTGCCGTTCAACGTGCCGCCACAGGCGATGCGCATTGCCGTGCAGCGCCGGGCCGGCGCGCAGGAGCGCGTCGATCTCGTTTTCCTCTGGCCCTCGCTCGCGCCGCCGGATCCGGACGTGGCGCTGCAGCTCGGCGAGCGCGATCGCGTCTTCGTCACCATCGCGGTCGCCAGCTCGCTCGCGCCGCTCGAGCGGCTCAAGAACATCTATCCGCACTACGCCGCGGCCGAGCCTACGCCTTCGCCGCAAGGTCTCGCGCTGTTCGCGTTCCGCGACGGCACGCCCTATCAGGGCGAGGATCTCGCGTTCGACGCCGCGACGCCGGAGAAATTCCTCGCCCGCTGCTCGCGCACGTTCAATCCGCTCACCCCGGCGACCTGCCTGCATGAGCGTCGCATCGGCCATGCCGACGTCACGGTGCGCTTTGCGCGCGACTGGCTGAACAATTGGCGCGACGTCGAGGCCGGAATCGAGAAGCTGATCGCCGGGCTGCAGCCGGCCGGCGGATCGTAGCTCTTCTCAGCTTCCGCCCGACAACCTCATGGTGAGGAGCCGCGCATAGCGCGGCGTCTCGAACCATGGGCCGCTTGCTGTCGCGCGCCCAGCTTCACTGGCCACCCTCGCCCTTCGAGACGCACGCGCTTCGCGCGTGCTCCTCAGGGTGAGGGTGGGTCTGACACTTTGCTCTGGGTCGCTTGGTCCGAGTCGCGGGCCCACGCGGGGATCACTACAAGTCCACGCCGAGGATCGACATGTTGAAGTTATAGTCGCCCTCGTCCTCGTCGGCCGAGATCACGGCGACGAACTCGTCGTCGATATAGACTTCCACCGAGTCGTCCTTCTTCGGCCGCGGCACCAGGCGGATTTTCGGGTTGCCGAACAGCCGTCGCAGGTAGGCTTCGATCTTACGGATTTCCTGGAGGTCCACTGATAGCTCCCCTGCCCGGCCTGTGAGATTGCGTAGCCCGGATGAGGCGCGCAGCGCCGACATCCGGGGAAGGACTATCCCGGATATCGCCCCGCTTGGCGGGGCTCAGCCGGGCTACCGATCACCGCTATGGAATCACCGCATCACAATCCCAGATCGTTTAGCATCTGATCCATCGTGCGCGAAGGCTCGGCGCAGCCGGCCTCGCCGATCACCCGCGCCGGCACGCCCGCGACCGTGGTGTTGTGCGGCACCGGCTTGACCACGACCGAGCCCGCCGCGATGCGCGCGCAGTGCCCGACCTCGATATTGCCGAGAATCTTCGCCCCCGCGCCGATCATCACGCCGCGGCCGATCTTCGGATGGCGGTCGCCGGTCTCGTTGCCGGTGCCCCCGAGCGTCACGTCGTGCAGGATCGACACGTCGTCGTCGATCGCGGCGGTCTCCCCGACCACGACGCCGGTCGCATGGTCGACGAAGATGCCGCGGCCGATGCGCGCGGCCGGATGGATGTCGCACTGGAACACGGACGAGGCGCGGCTCTGCAGGTAGTAGGCAAAGTCCTTGCGGCCCTTGCCCCACAGCCAGTGCGCCAGGCGATAGGTCTGGATCGCATGGAAGCCCTTGAAGTAGAGCACCGGCTCGATGAAGCGGTTGGTCGCCGGGTCGCGGTCGTAGGTCGCGACGATATCGGCGCGGAAGGCATCGCCGAGCTGCGGGGTGTCCTCGAGCGCGTCCGCATAGGCCTGCCGGATCAGCTCGCCGGATACGTCCGGGTGGTCGAGCCGCTCGGCGATGCGGTGCACGACGACCTGCTCCAACCCGTCATGGTGCAGCACCGACGAGTAGATGAAGGAGGAAAGCTCCGGCTCCTGCCGCACCACCGTCTCGGCCTCGCGCCGGATGCGCGTCCACACGGGGTCGACCTTGTCGAGAACATTGAGGGTCCTGGTCTGCTGCTGGCTCATCGTCGCCTCCCGGGATTAGCGCATGTTTCGGCGAAGTGGTCACCGGTTCGCCGACAAGAACATGCGCAAACACCTAATCAGTACATGTCCCGCTTCCGGGACATGTACTGTCCCGATTGCCGTTGAAGGTTTAGCACAAATAGGAGCCGCGCGGGCCCCCCGCAATCGACCCGGATCCATGAAAGATCGTCGTCCATCCATCACAGGCTCTTAAGGAATTCGAGGATGGCGGCGGAGAACTGGTCGTTCTTGTCGCCCGCCACCATGTGGCGCGCGCCCGACACGTCGGCGTAGCGGGCGTGCGGCACCAGCGCCAGGAACTCCTTGGCGTGCTCCTCCTGCACCAGCTCGGAGGAGCCGCCGCGCACCAGCATGGCCGGTATCTCGAGGCCGCGCGCCGCCGCGATCAGCCGCCCCTCGATCTCGCCGCGCCCGCCGCCGACCGGACGGCGGCCGTCGAGAAAGCGCGGGTCCCAGTGCCAGCGCCAGCGCCCGTCGGGGTGCAGGCGCAGGTTCTTCTTGAGCCCTTCCGTCGAGCGCGGCCGCGGCCGGTGCGGCAGATAGGCGGCGACCGCGTCGGCCGCCTCCTCGACGGTCGCAAACCCGTCGCGCGCATGCTCGCGCATGAAGCCCTGCACCTTGGCGACGCCGGCGAGATCGACCCGCGGCGTGATGTCGACCAGCACCAGCGCGGCGAAGATCGGCGCGCGATTCTGCGCCTGCGCCTCGCCCGCCGCGAACAGCGACGCGATGCCGCCGAGGGAAGCGCCGATCACCACCGGCGGCGCGCCGTTGCGGCGCGCGAGCTCCGCCGCGACCGCCGTCACGTCGGCGGCAAAATCCTTGAACGCGTAGGCGCCGTCCGCGACCCATTCGGAATCGCCGTGCCCGCGCTGGTCGACCGCGTAGGCGATCCAGCCGGCGCGCGCGATCTCGACCGCGGTCCGGCGCCACGCGTGCCGCGTCTGCCCGCCGCCGTGCAGCAGCAGCACGGGCCGGCCCGGGTCGCCGAAGACATCGCCGGCCAGCCGATTGCGCGCGGCTCCGACCAAAGATTCGTGCAGGGAGCTCACGCGGCCTCCTCCAGGAATGCGAGCACGCCAGCCTTGAACACCTTGTCGCCGACCGCGAGCATGTGGTCGCGCCCCGGAATATCGAGCGCGCGCGCGTTCGGCATCAGCATCGCGAGCGCTCGCGCCGAGCCCGCGATCGTGTCGGTCGAGCCGACCGCGACGAGGGTCGGCGCCGCGATGCGGGCGACCTCCTCGCGCGTGAGCGTCTGGCGCGAGCCGCGGATGCAGGCGGCGAGCGCCTTGAGATCCGATTTCGTCTGCTGCGCGAAGGCGCGGAAGGCAAAACCCTGCGGGTCGCGCACCTCGCTGATCGACGGCGCTTCGAGTGCCGCCGCGATCGTCTCCGGCAGGCCGACGCCTTCCACCAGCTTTATGCCGAGCCCACCGAAGACGAGATGGTCGACGCGGCCGGGATGCGCGAGCGCCAGATACGCCGCGATGCGCGCGCCCATCGAGTAGCCCATCACGTCGGCGCGTTCGAGCCCGAGGTGGTCCATCAGCGCGCGCACGTCCTCGCCCATGATGGCGCTGTGGTAGCGCGCCGGGTCGTAGAGCTTGGTCGAGGCGCCGTGGCCGCGATTGTCGAGCGCGATCGCGCGCCGGCCGGCCCGCGTCAGCGTATCGACCCAGCCGGGCGCGACCCAGTTGGTCTCCTTGGTCGATGCGAAGCCGTGCACCAGCACGATCGGCGCCCCATCGCCGGCGTCGAGATAGGCGATCTCGGCGTCGTCAGAGACGAATGTGCCGCTCTTGCCATCGCGCTTGGAATCGTGAGTCATTCGAATCCCTTGTGACGGTGACTTCTTGCACTGGCGCGGCATCCCGTCGAGCGCGCGTGTGCATACGAGATCTGCCGGCCCGCGTTCTCACAATGGATCAAGGCGGGCCCTGCGGCCGCCCCGAATAAACAGCATTATCATATGCTTACGATGATTTTCCGCTGCGGATAATTCGGATGAAGGCGCTCGTGCTCGAATCGACCTCGCCGTTCCAGAGGCTGCCCGAGCTGGTCGCCTATGACGAGGGCCTGTTCGGGCGCGAGGGCATCCGCATCGAATGGGCCGATCGCGACGAGCGCCGGCGTCAAGGCGGCCGGGAGCCTCGTTGCGAGCGCCAAGGGCGTCGATCGGTTCGGCAGCCACATTGCGGCCCAGCAGCTCGATTTTAATCATGACGGCGGCACTCGCCTCCCATTAAGGTTCCGCCGACCCCGCACCGTGCGGGGTCTTTCACAAAGAGGGGGCGATATGTCCACCAAGAGAATGATCCTGTATGCGCTGGCTGGCGTTGCCGGCTTCGCGCTCGCGGCGGGCGGTGCGGCCGCCGCCCCGCAGAAGGTCGTGCGGCACTTCGGCGCCCGCACCACAACCCACGCCACCAACACCACGCGGCGCACGTTCCAGGCGCGCAGCAACCACCCAACCACGGTGCATCAGCGCACCGTCACCCAGCAGCGCTTCCACAAGGTCACCACACCCAACAAGACCACGACATTGACGCACACGCATTTCGGCACGCTGCACCGGCCGCCTCACACCGTGAACCAGAACCAAGGCCTGCACACGACGCAGCTCGCCCACAAATTCAAGCCCGGCCCCAGCAAGGCCGGCCCGATCGCCGCCAAGAAGAACAACTTCCCGATCATCAAGATCGGCAACAACAAGATCGTGCCGATCTTCAAAGGGCCGAAGAAGATCTGGGTCGGCGGCCACTGGAAGATGTTCGTTCCCTTCGCGGCGCTCAGCGTCGTACGGATCGGCACCGGCTACTACTGGCCGGACGCCTATCTGACGGTCGGACGACCCTATTGCGAGGGCATCACGCCGGACGGCTGCCACCTCAACTGGCAGATGGTCAACTTCGCCGACGGTGGCGGCGCCTACCAGTGCGTCCAGTACTGCCCGCGGCCGAACGAGGCGCCGCCGGCGCAGGCGGCATCGCTCGTTGCCCCGCCGCCATTGCCGGCGAACGGCGCCTGCGAGGTCACGGTCTACGCCGAGCCCAACCTCGCCGGCCAGGACGCGACGACCGGCGACGAGCAGCCGGCGCTCAGCCAGACCGGCTGGCAGAACGCGATCGCCTCGATCGAGGTGAAGAGCGGCGTGTGGGACTTCTTCTCCGATGAGAATTTCACCGGCGAGAACATGCGACTGCGCCCCGGCACCTACAAGGACCTCGGGCCGGAGTGGACGCGCAAGATCAACTCGTTCAATTGCGTGATGACGGCGGTGCCGCAGTAGCGGGCCATCGCCACGGGTCGAGCAACCGTCGCTACGCCTGCGCCAGCGCTTCCGAGCGCTGGCGCCAGCGCCGCGCCTTGCGCCAGTGCAGATAGCGCAGCGTCGCGCGCTCGGTCGTGGTGCGGATCGCCGACAGGAACCCGAACAGCAGAAAGAGCGCACCGATAAGCCAGCCGGCGACCTCGAAGGCCGCGAAGGCGAGCATGATCGCGGCGCGGCCGGCGAGCTTGATGATAGCGCGCGTCTTGCCGCCCTGGGTGGCGGCGAGCCGGGCGAAGCGCGACATATCGCGCGGCCCCTCGGCCACCTTGAGGCTGTCGAGCGCCGCCTGCGTCCCGGCGTTCGCCTGCACGCGGCCGACGTCGCGCATCGTGTCGAGCAGTTCTTGCGCCTTGTCGAGCTTGACCGCCTCGCGCACGGCGCGCTCGGAAAACGAGGCCTCGACCAGCGCCCGGCGCACGCCCCCCATGTCGACCACGCCGCGCAGCGCGCGGGTGAGCCAAGCCACCATATGCGCGCCGAGCCGCCCGGTCTTGGCCGCCGCCTTGACGACCGTCACGCCGACCCGCGCCGGCGCGGCGACGCCGGCCGACGCATAGGTGCCGGCCGTGATCGCGAGGCCGACACAGGCAAGCCCGAGCACCGGCCGGTCCACCGCCTCGCCCTTGACGTAGTGGATGCCCTCGCGGGTCGCGTCGCGCACGTCGCCGAACACGAACAGGTCGCCGAGCGCCGTGCCGGCGAGCTCCACCCCGTCGTGCGGCTCGCCGATGACGAGGCCGCGCGCGAAGCTCTTGACGTTGCGCGCCGCGCGCGCGGCGCCCGAATTGGCGGCCTTCACGCGCGCGGCCAGTTCCGGCCTGATCGCGATGCCGCGATCGGCGGCGAGCGCGACGAAGCTGTTGGCGAGGTCGATGTCGTCCGCCACGAGCGCGGCCTCGATCTCGCGCTCGGCGAGCACCGGCGAAAGGCGTGCGTCGACCGCCCGATTGGCGATCGCGACCGGGTCGTCCCGCGCCCACAACGAGGCCGTGGCGAACCCGCGCGGCGCCAGCGCGCAGGCGACTGCCGATACGAACAGTGCGCCGAGAACCGGCCAAAAAATGCGCTTCTGCCGCATGTGAGGAAAATCCGCTGCAATTCGGCGCGAGGCCGAGGTGGATCGCAATTCGATATTCCCGGTTCCCGAATAAGCAGAGAATAAGTCGGGATTGCGCCTCACATTTCTGTGGCGTTCATAGTAATTCTTGCACGGTGCCCGCGTTCCCTCTCCCCCTTTGGGGGGAGAGGGTCGGGGTGAGGGGGTCTATCCGCGAGTCGCGCCGTCGCAATTTGCCGAACCACCCCTCACCCCGACCCTCTCCCCGCATCGCAAGTCGGGCCTGCCCGACTTGCGCATCAATAGTGCCGAAATCGGGCAAGTCCGATTTCGGATGCGGGGAGAGGGAGCGCAGGCGCCGTGCCATGTGGCGTGTTTCCATCCGTCCGCCCGAGCGGCTGACAACCGCATCCGCAACCTGCGACGCGCTCATGACCCTGATCAAGCTGCTGACGGCCCCGATCCGGCGACTGGTCAACTTCTCGCTGTTTCAGTTCTGCATCGTGGTGCTGGTCATCTTCCTGCTCCAGGCCGCGCCCGACGGCTCGGTCTCCGGCACGATCTTCGATGGCCTCGACAAGCTCGTGTCCGCCAGCATCACGGTCATTTCCGACGCCATCGTGGTGAAGTCCTTCACCCGCTCGCTGCTCACCTTCGGGCTGATGATCATCTACGGCTATGTCGTCTACGTCGTGGTCCTCGCGATCGCCCGGCGGGTCATCCGCGACTGCGTCGATTTCGCCGGCCGCAACAATTTCCTCGGCCTGCGCAACGCCATCGCGCGCGAGCGCGGCATCACGGCCTACCGCGCCTGGGAGCCGCTCGAGGATCTGCGGCCGGCCGAGATCCCGCAGCCCGTGTGGGAGGAGCGCTTTGCGTGGCCGGCGAACGACGAGCCGCCCTATCCGAGCCTGTGGCGGCGCTTCGTTTTCGAGATCGCGAGCTTCGTGCTGGTGGTGCTGCTCGTGCTGGTGCTGCTGCAGCTGTTCACGCCGATCCCGGCGCTCGCCTGGCTCGCATCCGCCGGCAAGGGTGCGCTCAGGCTGATCGGCTGGTAGCCGATACGTTGTAGCCCGGATGAGCGAAGCGATATCCGGGGACACCGCTCCCGGATATCGCTTCGCTCATCCGGGCTACAACGAGAGCAAGTCCCGATTCCGCCGGAGCAGGATTGCCTCTAGGAATCGCCCGCCTCGCCCGCTATGGTGCGCGCGCTCCCGAACCGGTTGGCGCAACCCGAGGTCGCTTCCATGGCCGAGACGGTCGTTCCCCATTTTCACAACGATGCGGGCGTTGCGGTGATCGAGATCGGCGCGCGCGAATTCATGTGCATCGGCGCGAACCCGCCGCTCGACCATCCGCATGTCTTCCTCGACATGGGCGGCGACAACGAGATCATCTGCCCGTATTGCTCGACGCTCTACCGGCACGACCCCTCGCTCGATCCGCGCGCCGCCCGCCCGGCCGAGTGCGCCTACGCGCCGGCCGCCGCCTGACGCCCGAGCCAAAGACTTGTCGGCGCGCACGATCGTCATTGCGGGCGCCGGCATCGGCGGACTGACCACGGCGCTCGCGCTCGCGCAAAAGGGCTTTCGCGTCGCGCTGCTCGACAAGGCGGAAAAGCTCGAGGCGACCGGCGCCGGCATCCAGCTCTCCCCCAATGCGACGCGCGTGCTGATCGGCCTCGGCCTGCTTGACGCGCTTGAGCCCGCCGTCGTCGTGCCGCAAGCCGTCACCGTGCGCGCCGCGGAC
>DATBZM010000385.1:0-5005 GCA_036513175.1 Xanthobacteraceae bacterium
ACGCCGGCGAACCAGCCGAGCCCGGACAGCAGGGCCGCGACGCTCGCCGCCAGCTCCCACGCGCGCCCATCCGGCGCCTGCGCGCGCGCGATCGCAAGGCGAAACAGCGGCGCGCCGAAGAGGAGCGCCGCGGCCGCGAAATGCACCAGCCGCGATGCGACGATCAGCTCATCCACGGCGCTTCTCTATTTGGCGCATGTTCTTGTCGCCGAACCGGTATCCACCCCGGATCAAGTCCGGGGCAGGCTTTCGCCGGAACATGCTACGGCTTGACCTCGAAGCCGAAGCTGCCCTCGGTGCGATGGGTGTCGACCGAGAGCACCTTCCAGGTCACCTTGTACTTGCCGGGCGGCAGCCCGTGCGTCGGGATCACCAGCTGTTTCGGATCGGCCGTATCCACGGTGCCGTTGCCGAGCACGGCACCGGCGCTCGAGCGCAGCTGGGCGGCGCTAAAGCGTGGCTCGAGCGCCTGCGTGAACCACATGCGCACCTCGCCCGGCGAGGTGTTGACGGTGCTGCCGACCAGCGGGCTCGCGTGATCGAGAAAGGCATGTGCATAAGCGCTCGCCATCCCCAGCATGAGCGTGGCGAGGAGCGTCGCAGAACGGATCATCTGTTGCATCGTCAATTGCCGAAGATCGGCCTCCCTGGATTGGTGACCCCGCCGATCAGCGGCTGGCCGATGGTGTGCGGGAACATGTCGTCGAGATAGAGGTGGAGCTGGCCGATCACGCCGACACCCGACCCGCTCGCGTGGTTGATCGGGATCATCGCCTCGAGCCCGACCTGGAAATAGCTGCCGACCCAGATCACGCCCGGATTGATCGTGCCGGTCGTGCCGATCCCGGTGCCGAAATTGTTGGAGACCGGCGTCTGCAGCTGCGCCTCGACGAGCGGGATCAGGTGATTGACCACGTCCGGCAGCTGCAGATCGACCACGTTCGATTTGAGATAGGGCATGCTGTACTGCAGCGAGAAGCCGTAGGTGAGGAAGCGCGGATTGGGCGTGACGCTGACGTCGCCGCTGTCGTCGACCGTCGTGGTCGAGCTGCTCGACGGGATCGCGTACCCGACCTGCGCCGTGAAGCCGAACGGCCGCGCCCAGCCCATGCTGTCGGGGAGCGTGCCAAACCCTTTGCCGATGTAGAGCGTCGGCGCGTAGGTCGTGAACGTATCGGCACCGACGCCGTTCGCGCCCGTCCCGCCCCAGTCGACCACGAGCGCCGTCGACATCACGAACTCGGACTGCGGAATCGAGAGGAACTGCCATTTGAACGTCGTCTCGAGGTCCTGGAAACCGCTTACGCTCGGGCTGCCGGGCTGCGCGATATGCGTCCAGCTCGGACTGATGGAGAGGCCGAAGGTCTCGGTGATGCGCTTGGAGAACTCGCCCGAGATGTCGATTTCCTGCGCCGACGGCTGGTCGCTGGTGCGCGACCACGCCACGGTGGGGATGGAGAGCTCGTCGGCGACGCAGGGGTCGTCGATCGCGAGCGTTGCGGGAAAGAAGCGCGCGCCGACGAAGCAGTGCGCCATGGCGCCTGCATTCGAGAGGACGAGCGCAGCCACGGCGATTGCTGCCGTGCCGGCCACAGACCTGAACATGGAATTGCTCCGCTTGAAGTGATCGATGCGGGACCGGTACCGCCGGTGCCCGCGCTCATTCAGCCGTCAAGCGGAAGGCGGCGGGGCGCGCGAGGCGTAAGGCGAATGGGCATGGAGGAAATGGACGAACAAGACCGCGAAGGAAGGAACGGCTTCGGCGCGCTGACGCAGAACTACAAAGCGGGGCGCTTCCGGCGGCGGCGCCAGGACCTTCGCCGACTGCAGGCAGGCGCAGACTGCGCACTGGCCATGCGATCCGGGCGCCACCGGCGAGCCGCCGTCGCCGCCGCCCGTCGCGGGCGAGGCGCCGTGGCTGCAGATGACGAGCAGGTCGGGTCCGGCCGCTGCCGCCGATTGCGAGATGAGCCAGCCCGCCAGCACGAGCTGCACGCCCATCGCGAATGCGGCAAGCGCCGCGCCAATGACGCGCCACGCAGGCAGATTCGCCGGGCTATTTCGCGAACGCCGAACCATTCGGGGGCTTCTGCTGTGGGTGCAACCTTAAGCTTCGCGAGACGAGACTTTATCAATACGCTACACGGATGCAACGGCGCAGACCACCCCTCAATAGACACCTTGCGGGGCAACAAAATTCCCGTGTAGGCGAAAGATCCACGATGGCGCGAAAATCCCTCCAGCTCGGCCGCCCGACGCCGCTCCCGGCCTCCCCGCGGGAGGCGCAGCTCGACCGCGTGAGCAACCCGCACCCCGGCAGTCCTTACGTGGCGCGCTTCACGTTTCCCGAATTCACCACCCTGTGCCCGGTCACGGGCCAGCCGGATTTCGCCGTCATCGTGATCGACTATGTGCCGGCGCGTTGGCTCGTCGAATCGAAGTCGTTCAAGCTCTACCTCAACAGTTTCCGCAACCACGGCAATTTCCACGAGGATTGCACCGTTGCGATCGGCAAGCGGCTGGTCGATCTGTTGCGGCCGCGCTATCTGCGCATCGGCGGTTATTTCTTCCCGCGCGGCGGCATGCCGATCGACGTATTCTGGCAGTCGGGCCGCCCGCCGCGCGGCATCTGGCTGCCCGACCAGGGCGTTCCCGGCTATCGCGGCCGGGGATAAAGCGTGATCCCGAAAAAGCCCGCCTCGTGCTTGCTCCGGGGTGGGTACCGGTTTTCGGAAAAGATCATGCTCAAATTCAAATGCAACGGGGGGTGACGGTCATGGCGAGCACGGAGTGGGATCTGCAGCGGATCGCCCGGTCGGCATTGATCATCGCGGTCGCGGCCGCGGCGGTGTGGATCCTGTGGCGCTTCCTGCCGGCGCTCGCCTGGGCCTGCGTGCTCGCGATCGCGACCTGGCCCTTGCGCCAGACGCTCGCCCGCCGCGGCCTGGGGCGCACCGGCGCCGCGGCCATGCTGACGCTCGTGCTCGCCGTCGTGCTGGTGATGCCGCTGATCGGCATCGGCATCGAGGGCGCGCACGACGGCGGCGCGATCATGGCGTGGATCCACGACGTGCGGCAGAACGGTCTCGGCACGCCCGACTGGCTCGCGCGCGTGCCGGTGATCGGCGAGACCCTGTCGACGTGGTGGCAGGCGAACCTTTCGCCTCCGGGCGCGGCGCGCTCGATGTTCGGCCATGCGGAAACGAGCGGGATCATTTCCTTCACCCGCACGCTCGGCGTCGAGGTCGCGAGCCGGCTCACCATCCTGGTGTTCACGCTGCTCGCGCTGTTCTTCCTCTACCGCGACGGGCCGAGCCTGATGGAAGAGGCGCACGCGATCGCCGACCGGCTGTTCGGTCCGCCCGGCGGACATCTCGGGCGGAACGCGGTCGCGGCCGTGCGCGCCACCGTCAACGGGCTGGTTTTCGTCGGCCTCGGCGAAGGCGTGCTGCTCGGCATCACCTATTGGGCGGTCGGCATGCATCACGTGATCCTGCTCACGCTTGCGACCGGCGTGCTGGCCGCGGTTCCCTTTGGGGCGCCGGTGATCTTCGTCGGCGCCGCACTTTTCCTGCTGGCCGAATCCCAGACCACCGCGGCGATCGTCATCCTCGTGGTCGGATTCCTGGTGGTGTTCGTCGCCGATCACTTCATTCGCCCCATCCTGATCGGCAGCTCCACCCGCCTGCCCTTCCTGTGGGTGCTGCTCGGCATCTTCGGCGGCCTCGAAACCTTCGGGCTGATCGGCGTCTTCCTCGGCCCCGCCATCATGTCGGTGCTGATCGCGATCTGGCGCGAGGGCGCCAAAACGCCCGAGCCCGCGGCGAGCTAGACGCATCGCCGCCCTGCGGCCGAGCCGCTTGCCGAGGCGCTCCCGCCGTCGCATTCTGACGACGACACGCACGTCATCCGGGCAGCAGAAAAGCCGGAGACACGGGAGGAGCCCATGACCGAGCAAAAGTCCGAGCAAAAGCTCGGCCGCCGCGATTTTCTCAGGACCGCGGTGGTCGGCGGCGCCGCGGCGGTGGCCGGCGTTCCGGAAACCCAGAGCGCGCAGGCGCAGCAGCCCGACGCAGCGGCCGTGGCCGCCGCCGTGCCGCAGGCCGCGGGCTACGAATTCCTCAATCTCGAAGAAGCTGCCTTCGTCGAGGCGCTGGTCGACCACATGGTGCCGGCGGATCACCTGAGCCCCAAGGGCACCGACCTCGGCATCAACATCTATATCGACCGCGCGCTCGCCGGCGCCTGGGGCAAGGGCGACCGGCTCTACCTGCAGGGGCCGTGGCGGCAGGGCGTGCCCAACCAGGGCTATCAGCTGCCGCTCACGCCGGCGGACCTTTATCGCGCCGGCATCGCGGCGACCAACGCGTATTGCCGCAAGACCTTCGGCAAGGATTTCGATCAGATCGACGCCGCGCAGCGCGAGCAGGTGCTGCTCGGCCTCTCGACCGCGAAGATCGCCTTCGACGACGGCCTGCCGGTGCGCGCCTTCTGGAGCACTCTTTATCAGACCGTGCAGGAAGGCATGTTTGCCGACCCGATCTATGGCGGCAATCGCAACAAGGCGGGCTGGAAGATGCTCGGCTTCCCGGGCGCCATCGCGGTGCATCGCGAGCACGTCGTGCAGTATCGCGACAAGCCCTTCCCCAACGAGCCGGTCGGCATCGCGGATATGAGCTGAGGCGCACCATGGCTAAGAAGCTCAAGGACGTCGACGTCGTCATCGTCGGGCTCGGCTGGACCGGCGGCATCATGGCGAAGGAGCTGGCGCAAGCGGGCCTGAAAGTGGTCGCGCTCGAGCGCGGCGGCATGCGCAACGCCGCCAACGACTACTCGCTGCCCGGCATCCGCGACGAGCTGCGCTACGCGATCCGCAAGGATCTGATGATGAACACGTCGCGCGACACGCTGACGGTCCGCAACAATACCGCGCAGGAAGCGCTGCCGATGCGCCGGCTCGGCTCGTTCCTGCCGGGCGAAGTGGTCGGCGGCTCCGGCGTGCACT
>DATBZM010000386.1:0-5583 GCA_036513175.1 Xanthobacteraceae bacterium
AAGTCTCAGGCGCCTGCGTATGGGCTTCCCCCTCCCCGCCCTCCCCCGCAAGCGGGGGAGGGGAGCGGCAACCGCCTCAATACCCCGCCGCCGTCGCGCCCGTGGCGCGCGTATCCGCCGCGCCGACGAGGCCGGCCGGCGTCACCGCGATCGAGTTCGCCGCGCCGCCAGTCGGGCCGACGCGCACCTTGTGGCCGCGCGCCGCGAGCGCGCGGATCGTCTCCGCCGGCAGCGTGCGCTCGACCACGACCTCGTCGGGCAGCCACTGGTCGTGCACGCGCGGCGCCGCGACCGCCTCGGCGATCGGCTTCTTGAAATCGATGGCGTTGACGAGAACCGCGAGCACCGTGGTGATGATCCGGCTGCCGCCCGGGGCGCCGGTGACGAAGGCCACGGCGCCGTCCTCGAGCACGATGGTCGGCGTCATCGACGACAGCGGCCGCTTGCTCGGCCCCGGCGCGTTGGCGGCGCCGCCGACGAGGCCGAACGCATTGGGCGCGCCGGGCTTGGCGGCGAAATCGTCGAGCGTGTTGTTGAGCAGAATGCCGGTCGAGCCGGCCACGAGCCCGAGCCCGTAGTTGAAATTGAGCGATGTCGTCATCGCGACCGCGTTGCCCCCCTGGTCGACGATCGACACGTGGGTCGTATTGCCGCCGCTCGAGCGCGGCGGCGCGCCCGCGCGGATGTCGAGCGCCGGCCGCGCCTTGTGGGGGTCGATGGTGGCGCGCAACTCGTCCGCATAGGGTTTTGAGATCAGCCGCGTGATCGGCACGTCCACGGCGTCGCTGTCGCCGAGATATTCGGCGCGGTCCGCATAGGCGAGCTTCATCGCCTCGATCATCAGATGCAGGTTCGCGGGCGACGGCGCGGAAAATTCGTGCGGCGAAAAACCCTCGAGAATGTTGAGCATCTCGACGAGATGCACCCCGCCCGAGGAGGGCGGCGGCATCGACACGATGTCGTAGCCGCGGTAGGTGCCGCGCACCGGCTCGCGGATCATCGCCTCGTAGTCCTCCAGATCGCCACGCGTGACGTGGCTGCCGGCCGCGCGCGCCGCCGCCACGATCTCGTCGGCGATCGGGCCGGCATAGAAGGTGCGCGGGCCCTCGTGGGCGATCGCGTCGAGCGTCGCGGCAAGGTCGGCCTGCACCAGCAGGTCGCCGCGCCCGAGCGGCGCGCCATCGGCCTTGAGAAAGATTCTCGCCGAGGACGCAAAGCGCGCGAGCCGCGGCTGCGCCAGCAGCAGCGAGTCGATGAGATCGCCGTCGACCGGAATGCCGTCGCGGGCGAGCGCGAGCGCCGGCGCGATCAGCTCGGCGAGGGTGAGCTTGCCCGAGCCGAACCGCTCGAGCGCGAGCGCGAGCCCGGCGACCGATCCCGGCACGCCGATGCCGAGCCCGCTGTCGCGCGATTTGCGCGGATCGGCGTCGCCATTCTGGTCGAGAAAGACGTCGGGCGTCGTGTCGCGCGGCGCCGCCTCGCGGAAGTCGATCGTCACGTCCTTGGCGGCTTCCCCGTCGTGGCCGGCGAGGTGCACCACCATGAACCCGCCGCCGCCCAGGTTGCCCGCCTTGGGCAAGGTCACGGCAAGCGCAAAGCCGACCGCGACCGCGGCATCGACCGCGTTGCCGCCGCGCCGCAGGATATCGACCCCGATCCGGCTGGCGTGCTCCTCCTGCGTCACCACCATGCCGTGCCGGGCGGTGACCGGCTCGATGCGCGCCGGCGGCGGAGCCGTGCTGGGGATGGCCGCGGAGGTCTGGCCGAGCGCCGGTGCAAAGCCAGCGACGAGCAGCAGCATGGCGCCCAAGCCGCGATGGATGGCGCGGCGGGTCGGGCGGGGATTCATCAACGTCATGAGGCTGTTACGCAACACTGAACCTTTTCGCCGGATGGCCTGACTAAGCTGTACCCGGATGCCCATGTACCGGGTTGCCGGGCTTGCCATGCCCCCTCATGTCTCCTTGATCGGGCCGGCACGTGGATGGCTCGGGCAAGCTCGGAGGGATCATCATGTCGTATTCGGCTGTGGCGGCGGCGCATCGCCGGCGTTTCCCCATTATTGCGCCCACTCTCGCGGTGCTTCTCGGCCTTTTGTTGTCCGGCTGCGGCATCAACAGGATTCCGACCTATGAGGAGCAGGCCAAGGCGAAGTGGTCCGAGGTCGAGAACCAGTATCAGCGCCGCACCGATCTGATCCCCAACCTGGTCGAAACCGTCAAGGGCTATGCCAAGCAGGAGCGCGAGGTGCTGGAAGCCGTGACCGAGGCGCGCGCGCGCGCAACCTCGATCCAGGTGACGCCCGACCTGATCAACAATCCGGACGCCTTCAAGAAATTCCAGGACGCCCAGGCGCAATTGACCGGCGCGCTCAGCCGCCTGCTCGCCGTGTCGGAACGCTACCCCGATCTCAAGTCGAACCAGAACTTCCTCGCCCTGCAGGCGCAGCTCGAGGGCACCGAAAACCGCATCGCGGTGGCGCGGCGCGACTACATCGAGGCGGTGCGGGTCTACAACACCGAGCTGAAAACCTATCCGGGCATCTTCTGGGCAAAGCTCCTCTACGCCAACAACAAGCCAATGGCGGAATTCACCGTCGCCGACGACGTCAAGCGCACGCCGCAGGTCAAGTTCTGAAAGTTCTGACCCGCCGCATCGGCGACAGCCAAGATTGGTGAATTCATGCGTTCGCTCCGGCAGATCGCGCTGGCCCTTGTCGCGGTGCTCGCCGTCGCGCTGCCGGCCGTCGCGCAGTCGTTTCCGCCGCTGAGCGGACGCGTGGTCGACGATGCGGCGGTGCTCGATGCCGCCATGCGCGACGGCATCGCGGCCAGGCTCAAGGCGCTCGAGGCAGAGAATTCCGACCAGCTCGTGGTCGCGACCGTGCGGTCGCTGCAGGGCTACTCGGTCGAGGACTATGCCAACCGGCTGTTTCGCGCCTGGGGACTTGGGCAGCAGGACAAGAACAACGGTGTGCTGCTGCTGATCGCGCCGGCCGAGCACAAGGTGCGCATCGAGGTCGGCTATGGCCTCGAAGGCACGCTGACCGATGCGGTTTCCAAGCTCATCATCGAGAACGATCTCATTCCCTGGCTGCGCCAGAACCGCTACGACGTCGCCGCCAGCACCGGGGTCGACGACATCGTCCAGGTGCTCACCGGCCATGCGGCCGAATGGCAGGCCCGCGCGGCGCACGCGACCTCGCACGTTCATGACCTCGGCAGCATCGAGCTGCCGCCGGCACTCGGCTTCGTGGTGTTCGGCATCATCAGCCTCGTGATGCTCGCATTCGCGGCGGTGGTGGCCCTGCTCGCCCTCAAGCTGATCCTGCAATTCCTCGTCTGGATCGGGCTGCTGCCCAAGCCGAAGCAGCGCCACGGCGGCTGGCTGTGGCTCAACTTCTTCGATCCAGTCACCCATGGCGAGCGCGGCGCCGGCGCATTGTCGTCCGGCGGCATCTGGGCCTCGGCCGCGAGCAGCGCCGCCGACAGCTTCTCGGGCGGCGGCGGTTCGTCCGGCGGCGGCGGCGCGTCGGGAAGCTGGTGAGCCGATGCGGGCGCTGCGAAAAACTTGCCTTGTCGCGCTGGCGCTCGTTGCCGCGCTGACGCTCGCGGCGGCGGCGCAGACCTTTCCGCAGCTCACCGGCCGCGTGGTCGACGAGGCCGGCGTCCTCGACCCGCCGGTGCGCGCCGCGATCGAGGCCGACCTCGCCGCGCTCGAAGCGCGCACCACGGACCAGCTCGTGGTCGTCACCGTGCGCTCGCTGCAGGGCCTCACCATCGAGGATTACGGCGTGCGCCTCGGCCGGCAATGGCAGATCGGCCAGAAGGACAAGAACAACGGCGTGCTGCTGCTCGTCGCGCCGAAGGAGCGCAAGGTGCGCATCGAGGTCGGCTACGGCCTCGAAGGCGTGCTCACCGACGCGCAGACCAAGCTGATCATCGAGAACACGATCATCCCGCGCTTTCGCGCCAACGACATGGCCGGCGGCATCGCGCGCGGCGTCGACGAGATCATTCACCTGCTCGACGGCGATACCGACGCCTGGCAGGGACACGCCGTCCCGGCGCAGCCCACGGCATTCACGCGCAGCACCGGCGTGCTGGCGCACATCTTCTCCTGGATGCCGGGCGACCTCGTGGTGCTGATCGCGCTCTTTCTGTTCGCCTGCGGCTTCTCGCTGCTCTCGGTCTTCTGGCTGTGGCTGCTGCTGCCGCTGCTGCTGCATATCGGCGTCTGGATCGGCCTTGTTTCGCGCGACCGGCTGCGCCTGCTCGCGCAGCGGCAGGCCAAGTGGCGCTTCTTCGGCTGGTACGCCGCGCTGGCATCGACCTCGACCCCGTCGTCAGGCTCGTCGTGGTCGTCAGGCTCGTCATGGTCGTCGGGCTCGTCATGGTCGGGCGGCGGATTTTCCGGCGGCGGCGGCAGCTTTGGCGGCGGCGGGTCGTCGGGAAGCTGGTGAGGAGAGACACATGATTGCGCAAGCCGACAAGCAGCGCGTCGCCGACGCGATCCGGGCCGCGGAGGCAAAGACCATGGGCGAGATTTATTGTGTCGTGGCGCAGCACGCGAGCCGCTATCCGCTCGCGCCGTTCGCCTGGGCGGCGGCATTCGCGCTGACGATCCCGCTGTGGCTGATCCTGTTCACCGACGCCTCGGCCGGCATGATCTACATCGTGCAGCTCGCCGGTTTCGCGATGGCGCTCGCGCTCTTTTCGCTGCCGCGCCTGCGCTACCACCTCGTGCCGCGCGCGATCCAGCACGCTCGCGCGCATCTGACCGCGATGCGCCAGTTCGCCGCCCAGGGCCTGCACAAGAGCAAGGACCGCACCGGCGTGCTGATCTTCGCGGCCGCCGCCGAGCGCTACGCCACGGTCATCGCCGACGAAGGCATCCATGGCAAGGTCGATCCGCAGACGTGGAACGGCGCAATCGACATCCTCATCGCCGCCATCAAGGACGGTCGCCCCGCCGACGGCTTCGTCGGCGCGGTGGAACGCTGCGGCGCGGTCCTCGCCGAGCACTTCCCGCGCCCCGCGGGCGCCGTGAAGCCGGAGGAGCTGCCGGATAAGCTGGTGGAAATTTGAGTTTTACCCGGTACGGATCTCCGACGTCATCGCCCGCGAAAAGCGGGCGATCCAGTAATCACGGACAGCGCGGTGGTTACTGGATTGCCCGCGTTCCGCGGGCAATGACGGCAGGGTCTTTGGAAGCCCTATGACGCGCCCCGGGTTTCGCCGCGCGCAGGATATTGCAGCAAGGGCTTGATTTCCTTACGGGATTACGTTGTGTGGGTTTTCGTTGCACGCGTTCACTATTTGTGCTAATGGCACAAATGAGAGTGTGGGAATTGCGCCCAGCCTCATCCAAAAATCTGAAAACAAACTCGGTCGCCTTGGCAGCGACGCGCGCGTAGTGCTGTCGCCTGTCTTCTGGCGTCACAACCGACATTGATCACTCGCCCGGATTTCCGACTGTTTCCATTGTTTCTGCGCATTGTTTTTTCCATTGTTTTCGATTGTTCCTGCGCCGGCGGCTTTTTCCCCGCCCTTTCAAGGCCTTGCATTGTAATTGGGATCAATT
>DATBZM010000387.1:0-10417 GCA_036513175.1 Xanthobacteraceae bacterium
CGCCAGGCCGGACCCGGCGTCTGCCCGATCTGCGGCATGGCGCTCGAGCCGGAGGTCGCCTCGGCGAAGAGCGGGCCCAATCCGGAGCTTACCGACATGACGCGGCGATTCTGGATCGGCCTCGTGCTCGCGGCGCCTGTCGTCGTGCTGGAGATGGGCGCGCATCTCACCGGGCACGCGTTCCTCGCCCCGGCCCGGTCGAACCTCGTTCAGTTCGTCCTGGCGACGCCGGTGGTGCTGTGGGCGGGCTGGCCGTTCTTCCAGCGCGGCTGGCGCTCGCTCGTCACGCGCCATCTCAACATGTTCACGCTGATCGCGCTCGGCACCGGCGTTGCCTACGGCTACAGCCTCGTGGCCGCCTTCGCGCCAGGCCTCTTTCCACCCGCCTTCCGCGGCCCTGACGGCGCGGTCGCGGTCTATTTCGAGGCGGCGGCCGTCATCACCGTGCTGGTGCTGCTCGGCCAGGTGCTGGAGCTGCGCGCGCGCGAGCGCACCTCCGGCGCGATCCGCGCCCTGCTCGGGCTTGCACCGACGAGCGCGCATCGCCTCACGTCGGACGGCGGCGACGAGGACATCCGGCTCGAGGCCGTCGCGCTCGGCGATCGGCTGCGGGTGCGGCCGGGCGAAAAGGTGCCGGTCGACGGCGAGCTCACCGAGGGCCGCTCGACCCTCGATGAATCGATGGTGACGGGCGAGTCCATGCCGGTCACCCGGCGCGTGGGCGATCGGGTCATCGGCGGCACCCTCAACCAGGCCGGCAGCTTCGTGATGCGCGCCGACAAGATCGGGCGCGACACCATGCTCGCCCGCATCGTCGACATGGTGGCGAGCGCGCAGCGCTCGCGCGCGCCGATCCAGCGCCTCGCCGACCAGGTGGCGGGCTGGTTCGTGCCGGCCGTGATCGCGGTCGCGCTTCTCGCCTTCGCGGCCTGGGCGATCTTCGGCCCCGAGCCGCGCATGACCTACGCGATCGTCGCCGCCGTCACGGTGCTGATCATCGCCTGCCCGTGCGCGCTCGGCCTTGCCACGCCGATGTCGATCATGGTCGGCGTCGGCCGCGGCGCGCGCGCCGGCGTGCTGGTGCGGAATGCCGAGGCGCTGGAACGCATGGAGAAGGTCACGACGCTGGTGGTGGACAAGACCGGCACGCTGACCGAAGGCACGCCGACCGTGGTCGTCATCGTGGCGGCGGCCGACAGCTCCGAGGACGAGATCCTGCGCCTCGCCGCGAGCGTCGAGCGATCGAGCGAGCATCCGCTCGCCCGCGCGATCGTCGCCGCGGCGGCGGACCGCAAGCTTGCGCCGGCAGCGGCGGCCGACTTCGCGGCGCCGAGCGGCAAGGGCGTATCCGCGACCGTTGATGGCCGCCACGTTGCGCTGGGCAACGCCGGTTTTCTTGGCGAGCTTGGTGTCGCGACCGAGGCGCTGGCGGCCGAGGCGGAGCGGTTGCGCCAGGACGGCGCGACTGTGGTCTTCGTCGCGATCGACCGGCAAATCGCCGGCGTGCTCGCCATCGCCGACCCGATCAAGGCGACGACGCCGTCGGCGCTCGCGGCGCTGCGCCGGCAGGGCATCCGCGTCGTCATGCTCACCGGCGACAATCGCACTACCGCGCAGGCGGTGGCGCGTCAGCTCGGCATCGCCGAGATCGAGGCCGAAATTTTGCCGGATCAGAAGGTCGCGATCGTCGAGCGCTTGAAGGCCAGCGGCGAGGTCGTCGCGATGGCGGGCGACGGCACCAACGACGCACCCGCGCTCGCGGCCGCCGACGTCGGGATCGCGATGAGCACGGGCACCGACGTCGCCATGGAGAGCGCCGGCATCACGCTGCTCAAAGGCGACCTCAACGGCATCGCCCGGGCGCGGGCGCTGTCGCGCGCCGTCATGCGCAATATCCGCCAGAATCTCTTTCTCGCCTTCGTCTACAACGCGATCGGTGTCCCGGTCGCGGCCGGCGTGCTCTACCCGGTATTTGGAATCCTGCTCTCGCCCGTGATCGGCGCCGCCGCCATGGCGCTGTCGTCCGTCAGCGTGGTCGGCAACGCCTTGCGGCTCGCCGCGGTACACCTTCACGCCACGGAGGCAACCGCCTCGTCGCCGCGACCGACGGCCTCGCCAAAGGCTTCGATCGGCAACGGCTTGCCGATCAGATAACCCTGCACCTCGGCGCAGCCCTCCGCGGCGAGGAAGGCGAGCTGCTCGCGCGTCTCGACGCCTTCGGCGATCACCGGCACGCCCAGGCCGCGACCGAGCCCGATGACGGCGCGCACGATCGTGGCCGATTGCCGGCTGGTCTGCAGGCTCGCGATGAACGAGCGATCGATCTTGATGCGGTCGAACGCGAACGCCTGCAGGTTGGACAAAGACGAATAGCCGGTGCCGAAATCGTCCATCGCGATGTGCACGCCGAGCAGCTTGAGCCGGCGCAGGATGGTGACGGCGCGGGAAAGATCGTCGACCAGCACGCTTTCGGTGATCTCCAGCTCGAGGCGGCCGGGCGCGAGCCCGGTCTCCAGCAGCACCGCATGGACGAGGCCCGGCAGGTCGCCGTGGCGGAACTGGATCGCCGACAGGTTGACCCCGATCTTGAGCGGCTTCGGCCATGCGGCCGCCTCGCGGCAGGCTTCGCGCAGCACCCACTCGCCGATCGGCAGGATGAGCCCGCTTTCCTCCGCGATCGGGATGAACGTGTCGGGCGCGATCAGCCCGCGGGTCGGATGCTTCCAGCGCACCAGCGCCTCAAACCCGGTGACCTCGCCGTCGATGCCCGCCTGCGGCTGGAAGTAGACCACGAGCTCGTCGCGTTCGAGCGCGGTGCCGAGATCGTGCACGAGGGCGCGCCGCTCGCGCAGTCGCTGATCGACGTCCGCGGCGAAGAAGCTGATCGCGCCGCGGCCGCCCGTCTTTGCCCGATAGAGCGCGGCGTCCGCGTTGCCGATCAGCTCGGATGCATCGATGCCGTCGGTCGGATAGATCGCGATGCCGATGCTCAATCCGACGCGCAGCCGATGACCGTTGATCTCGACATTGTCGGCAAGCGCCGCCATCAGCCGCTCGGCGACGGCCACGGCGCCGGCGGGCTGCAGCCCGCCGCTTGCGATGATGGCAAATTCGTCCCCGCTGAGGCGCGCCAGGAAGGCGCCTTCCGCCGCCTCGCCGAGGCGCTTGGCCACGGCGCGCAGCAGTTGATCGCCGGCCGCGTGGCCGAACACGTCGTTGACGTCCTTGAAGCGATCGAGATCGATCGACAGCAGCGCGAACGCTTCGTTCTCATGCGCGGCGCGCTCGAGCGTGGTGGCGAAACATTCGTTGAAGGCCACGCGGTTCGGCAGATCGGTGAGCCCGTCATAATGCGCCATATGGGCGATGCGCGCCTCGGCGCGCTTGCGCTCGGTCACGTCCTGAATGACGTTGACGAGGTACTGCGGCTTGCCGTCGTCGCCCATGATCGGCAGCCGCGTCGACGTCATCAGGCGGACGCCGTTGCCGGGGGTCTCGATCGGATGAACGTCGAAGAAATGCTCACGATGATCCTCGATCAGCCGCGCGTCGTGATCGTCGATCATGGCCGCATTCGCCCGGTCGAAGACCTCGCGCGCAAGCTTGCCGATCATGCGGTCGCGCGGAATTCCGAAGAATTCCTCGCCGGTGCGATTGACGAGGACGTAGCGGCTGTCGCGCGCATCCTTCACCAGGATGGTGACCGGCACGTTCTCGATGACCGTGTTGAGGAAATTGCGGGTGCGTTCCAGCTCCTTCTCGGCCCGATAGCGCTCGGTCACGTCCTCGTGCGTCACCACCCATCCGCCGGCGGCCATCGGCTGGCTCGCCACCGCAATGACGCGGCCGTCGGTGAGCTCGCGCATTTTCTTGCTCGGGGTGCGATCGTGCAGCACGGCGCCCGACAGCTCCGCGATATAACCTTCCGCATCGATCGCGAAAAACGTTCCCTTCCTGATGCGGTTCTCGACGAGATCGCGGATCGTGCAGCCTGGCTTCACCACATCGGGCGTGAGCCGGTACATCTGCAGATAGCGCTCGTTGTAGACCGTCAGGCGGCCGTGCGCGTCGAACATGTTGACGCCCTGCACCATGTTGTTGAGCGCGGCGTCGAGCAGGCGGTTGCGCTCGCTCAGCAGGGACTTGACGCGACGATCGCCGAGGCTCGCCACGATGCACATCCCGAGCACCGCGACGGCCGCGGCCGCGACCGTCAATGCCAGCGCATCGGGCGACAGGATCAGACCGCTGATGGCACGGCCCGGATCCGGGACGATCAATACGGCGCCCATGGCGACGAAATGGTGCGACACGATCGCGAGCGTCAGCAGCAGTGCGGCCGCCGCCGACCCGGCTATGCTCGTGCTCGCCTGCGCGGCAGCCATGGCGGCCGCCGCGAGCACGAGCGCGAGCACGATCGACGTGACGACGAGGTCGATCGACCAGGTGACGTGGCCGGGCAGCTCCAGTGCCGACATGCCGAGAAAATGCATGCAGGCGACGCCGCCGCCGACAATGGCGCCGCCCAGCGGCGCCGTCCACGCGGCACGGCCATTGATCGCCACGGCGAGACCGCACGACGTGATCACGATCGCGGCGACGAGCGACATGACCGTGAGGACGACGCCGTAGCCGGTCACGACGCCTGGGTCGTAGGCCAGCATGGCGATGAAGTGCGTCGCCCAGATTCCGCATCCGGTCGCGGCGCCCGCCGTGACGATCCATTTCGCGCGGACCAGTCCGCGCGCGGCGACGGCACGCTGCATGAGACTAACCGCCGCAGCGCTGGCGAGAAAGCAGACGAGGCCGGCGAGCACGACCAGGCGCCAATCGTGCTGGGACGCAAGACAGGTCAACACGCGGAACATCGGGGGCCTCTCACGCCGAACACGCAAAAGTACAGTGTGGAATGTTATTTTCGCGTTACACCAACGGGCGGGTGAATCGCTAAAACCCAATGGAACCAGCACGCTACAACCCGCAGCGAACGGGCTTGCAACCACGATGAACCCAATCTTAACCGTGCGGAGGTAACTGGGAGGCAGCCCGTCGCGCCAATCGCCGTTTGGCGCGGCCGCTCGGGCTGCGGTTCGGATGCGCCTGCGTCGGCGGGATTGGGGGACTCCATGCAGCGCTTGCACAAGTCCATCGTGTTCGCCCTGGCGAGCGCGCTGCCGATCACGGCGCAAGGATTCCAGGCCTTCCGGTCCGCGCCGGAGCCGTGCTTTGCGGCCGGAAGCGCGACCTATCGGATTTCCGCCACGGCCCGCACGCCCGACTACAAGGTAAAGATCGACAATCAAAGCGCGAATCCCGACCTGCGCTTGCAACTGACCGATGACCCCGCCGCCGCCGACCTCGTCCTCGTCGACGACTTCGACGTGACCGCGAGCAATGCGTGCCGCACCGCGATCCCGCCCAAGACCATCAAGGTCGATGACGGCGCGATGCGTCCCGATCTCACCATCAGCCTTGCGGCCGGCGGCGCGGCGGCGGATTTCAAGCTCTATGTGCATTCGGCGCGGTTCTCGCACGAGGAGGCGGCCGCCTTGTTCGGCGTCATGTGGCAGGTCTCCCGTCCGCGCAACCTCGCGACCGCCGAGCCGGCGCGCTCGAGCCGTTAAATCTCCGATAACCGTGCCGGCGCCCCGGCGCCGCGCGCGGCCCCCCGCATAGGCTTTCGCAACGATCCTGCGCTACGCCAGGGGCCGGAGAGCCGAACGGACTAGAGGCTCTTTGGTTTTGCGCATGTTCTTATCGGCGAACCGGTATCCACTTTGCCGGAACATGCGCTAGGCGGCCGCACGCGTCGCGGAACGCGAGCCTCAGGCCACATGGGACGGGACTTGGGACGGCGGACATGCGGGTCGACCCCGGCCATACCGACAATGCGCGCCTGCGCAAGCGCGCGAAGGTGGATCTGCGTCTGAGGATCCGGCACGCCCTGCCGGCCGCCCTTGCGGGATTGGCGATCGCCGGCGCAGCCGTGACCGTCCTCGCGCTCTATCGTCTCGTCGCCGATCACGGCGTACGCGTGGCAAATCTCTATTTCCATTCCGACATGGCGCTGCTCACCGGCGCCACCATCGCGGCGTGCGGCGCGCTCGCGCTCATGATCCGCCGCAACCGCGCGCTCGCGGACGACGTCGAGCGGCTCGAGCTGCGGGCCGAGGAGTTCTCCGACCGCGCCTGGGAAATCAAGGAAGCCGAGGAGCGCGCCAAGAGCTTTCTCGAGGCGCAGGGCGACGTGATCGTGCGCCGCGATGCCGGCGGCCGCATCACCTATGCCAACGATGCCTACTGCGCGATCGCCGGCCGTTCGCGCCACGACCTGGCCGGCACGCGTCTCAACCTCGCGGTGCTGGAGCAAGGCGACGTCGCGGTGCGCCCCGACGGCACGCGCGTGCACGACCAGAAGATCGCCTGTGCCGACGGACCGCGCTGGATCGCCTGGCGCGAGGCGCCGGTGCGCGCCGATCGCAGCGAGCGCACCGAGACGCAGAGCGTCGGCCGCGACGTGACCGACCGGGTGCGCGCCGAGCATGCGCTCGCCGAGGCGCGCGACCAGGCCGATGCGGCCAACCGTGCCAAGAGCCGCTTCCTCGCCATGGTCAGCCACGAGATCCGCACGCCGCTCAACGGCATTCTCGGCATGGCGGATCTCCTCCTCGACACCGAGCTCACGCCCGAGCAGGCGGCCTACGTCAAGGCCGTGAAGGGGTCGGGCGATACGCTGCTGTCCCTGATCGGCGAGATCCTCGATTTCTCCAAGATCGAGGCCGGCCGGCTCGACCTCGACGCGCGTGCGTTCGCACTTGGCGCCCTGATCGAGGAGATGGTCGAGCTGCTCGGCCCGCGCGCACAGGCGAAAGGCATCGAGATCGCGTCCTTCGTCGATGATCGGCTCGCGACGGATGTGATCGGCGACGGGCCGCGGCTGCGGCAGGTGCTGCTCAATCTCGCCGGCAATGCCGTGAAATTCACCGAGACCGGCGGGGTCGCGGTCGTCGCCGAGCCCGGCATCCGGCCGGGCGAGATCACCTTCGCGGTGCGCGACACCGGCGTCGGCATCGCGCCCGAGGCGCAGGCGCGCATTTTCGAGGAGTTCGAGCAGGCGGACGGCGGCACGACCCGCCGGCACGGCGGCACCGGACTCGGACTCGCCATTTCGCAACGCATCGTCGAGCGCATGGGCGGGCGCATCGCGGTCGAGAGCTCGCCGGGATCGGGCTCGACGTTCGCGTTCACGGTCGCGCTGCCCGCGGTCGCCGCGCCCACGTCGCCGGCGCCCGCGCCGCCGCAGATCGATGAATCGGTCCTGATCGCGGCGCCGCAGGGGAGCGTTACGGCGACGCTGCTCACGCGGCGGCTTGCGTCCTGGGGCGGGCGCACGTGTCTCGTGACCGATGTCGCGGTCGCTCTCGCGCTGCTGCCGGAGCGCGCCTGGAACACCGTCATCGTCGACCGCGCGCTCGGCGCGCAGGCCGCCGAGGCGATTGTGCGCGCATCGAGCCGCGCCGCCGCGCGCCGCATCGTCCTGGTGACCCCCGACAATCGCAACGAGCTTGGCGACCTGCGCGAGGCGGGATTCACCGGCTACCTGGTGAAGCCCGTGCGCGCCAGCTCGCTCGCGGCGCGATTTGCGCGCGAGCCGGCGCCGTTCGAGGAGGCGGAGGCGGCGGACGATCGCGCCGCGAAGATGAGCAGGGGCGCGACCGCGCGCGCGGATGCCGGACTCGCGATCCTCGTCGCCGAGGACAACGAGATCAACGCGCTGCTTGCCCGCTCGCTGCTGGCACGGCTCGGCCACCGGCCGACGCTCGCCGGCACCGGCACCCAGGCGGTCGAGTCATGGCTCGCGGCGCGCGCCGCGGGCGAGCCCTACGATCTCGTCTTGATGGACGTGCACATGCCGGAGATGGACGGCATCGAGGCGGCGCGCCGCATTCGCGGCGCCGAGCAGGCCGCCGGATCCGCGCGCACGCCGATCGTGGCGCTGACCGCCAATGCCTTTAGCGACGATCGCGAAGCCTGTCTTGCGGCCGGCATGAACGCGTTCCTGACCAAGCCGCTCGACCGCGAGCGGCTCGCCGAGCTGCTGGCCGGAAAGCGCATCACGATCGCGGCGTAAGCGCGGTTTCACTTTTTGAGCATGATCTTTTCCGAAAACCGCTCCACACTTTTCGGGATCATGCTCTAAAGCTTCCGCAGCGACACCGCGTCGACGCCGTGGTTCTCGCCCTTCTTGAGGATGAGATCGGCGCGCTGGCGCGTCGGCAGGATGTTTTCGTGCAGATTGACGAGGTTGATGCGCGTCCAGATGTCGGTCGCGGTCGCGGTCGCCTCGGCGTCGGTGAACTTCGAATAGCGATGGAAGTATGATTTCGGGTCGCTGAACGCGGTGCCGCGCAGCGTCAGAAAGCGGCTCACGTACCAGGTCTTGAGCACCTCGTCGTCGGCGTCGAGATAGATCGAGAAGTCGAAGAAATCGGAGACGAACGGGATCGCCTCGCCGTCCTTCGGCAGGCGGTTCGCCTGCAGCACGTTGAGGCCCTCGACGATGAGGATATCGGGACGGTCGATCTCGACCGAGTGGTTGGGCATCACGTCGTAGACGAGGTGCGAATAGATGGGCGCGCGCGTCGGGCGCCGGCCGGCCTTCACGTCGGTCAGGAACCGCAGCAGCGCCGGCAGGTCGTAGCTTTCCGGAAAGCCCTTGCGATCCATCAGGCGCTCGCGCTCGAGGATCGCGTTCGGATAGAGGAAGCCGTCGGTGGTGACGAGGTCGACCTTGGGAACGTTCGGCCAGCGCGCGAGCAGCGCCTGCAGCACGCGCGCGGTGGTCGACTTGCCGACCGCGACCGAGCCGCCGATGCCGATGATGTAGGGCATCTTGCCGTCCTCGGTGCCGAGGAAGCGCTGCTGGGCGCGAAACAGCCGCTGCGTCGCCGCGACATACATGGAAAGGAGGCGCGACAGCGGCAGGTAGATCTCCTCGATCTCGTTCATGTCGAGCCGGTCATGCATGGAGCGCAGCCGCGTCACCTCCTCGGAGCGCAGCGTCATCGGCGTGTCTTCGCGCAGCGCCGCCCAAGCTGCGCGGGTGAACATGTGGTAGGGCGAGACGCCGTCGTTGACGCGCTGTTCCATGGGAGCCCGTTAGGCTGACGCCGTCATGCCCGCGCTTGTCGCGGGCGTCCACGTCTTTCTTCGGTCGAGCCGCGGAAAAGACGTGGATGGCCGGGACATGGGCGAGCCCTCGGGTCTTGCCTTTGGCAAGCCCGAGGGTGAACTCCGCGACCCCGTTCTTCGAACGGCTGTGCCCGGCCATGACGATGAAAAAATGCGGCGGTGTCGCACATGCTTCAATCGGGTTTGCGCGAAGCCTTCTCGTCGAGGCCCGACTGCCGGGTGCGTTCGCCCAGCGCCGCCTCGACCTCGGCGAGCGTGACGCCGCGCGCGCGCATCACCACCAGGAGGTGATAGAGGAGGTCGGCGGCTTCGCCGACCAGGGCCTCGCGATCCTCGCCGACTGCCGCCAGCACGGTCTCGACCGCCTCTTCGCCGAGCTTCTTGGCGCATTGGGCGACGCCGCGATCGAGCAGCTTGCGCGTGTAGGAAACCTCCGCACTCGCGCCGGCGCGCTCGGCGACGCGCTTTTCGAGGTCGTGCAACGTGAAGCTCGTCATGCCGCTCTCATAGCATCTCGCGGCACGCGTCGCGAGCATGGGAATCATGGTTTGAGCATGATCCTTTCCGAAAACCGGTATCCACTTTTCGGGATCATGCTCTATGGATCGAGCCGCATCGGCAGCCCGGCGGCCGCCATGTGCTGCTTCGCCTGGCGCACCGAGTACTCGCCGAAATGGAAGATCGAGGCGGCGAGCACCGCGGTCGCATGGCCATCGCGGATGCCGTCGACCAGATGATCGAGGTTGCCGACGCCGCCCGACGCGATCACCGGCACCGTGACCGCATCGGCGATCGCGCGGGTGAGCGGGATGTCGAACCCCTGGCGGGTGCCGTCGCGGTCCATCGAGGTGAGCAGGATTTCGCCGGCGCCGAGCGCCACCACCTCCTTGGCGTACGCGATGGCGTCGAGCCCGGTCGGCTTGCGGCCGCCATGGGTGAAGATTTCCCAGCGTGCCGGCCCGCCGGCATCCCCGCTTTGGCCGGACACCTTCTTGGCGTCGATCGCGACCACGATGCACTGGTCGCCGAATTTCTCCGCCGCCTCCTTGACGAAGGCGCGGTTGCTCACCGCCGCGGTGTTGATCGACACCTTGTCGGCGCCCGAGCGCAGCAGCGCGCGGATGTCCTCGATGGTGCGCACGCCGCCGCCGACCGTCACCGGCATGAAGCAGGCTTCCGCCGTGCGCCGCACCACGTCGAGCATGATGCCGCGGTTCTCGTGGCT
>DATBZM010000388.1:0-67799 GCA_036513175.1 Xanthobacteraceae bacterium
CGACGTGGTGCCGGCCGGCGACGCGGCCGCATGGAGTGCGGGGCCGTTCGACGGCGCGATCCGGGACGAAACGCTGATTGGTCGCGGCGCCGCCGACATGAAGGGCGCGATCGCTTGTAAGCTGGCGGCGGTCATCGACTATCTCGCGGCCAACGGCGGCAAGCCGAAGGGCTCGATCTCGTTCCTCATCACCGGCGACGAAGAGGGCATCGGCGTCAACGGCACGATCAAGCTGCTCAAGTGGGCGCACGCGCGCAGGGAGAAATTCGATCACTGCATCCTCGGCGAGCCGACCAATCCGAACGCGCTCGGCGACATGATCAAGATCGGCCGGCGCGGCTCGCAGAACGCGACGCTGATCGTCACCGGCACGCAAGGCCACGTCGCCTACCCGGCGCTCGCCGACAATCCGGTGCGCGGGATCGTGACGCTGATGAGCGCGCTGATGGTCGAGCCGCTCGACCAGGGCAGCGCGCATTTCGATCCGTCCAATCTCGAGTTCACCTCCGTCGACGTCGGCAACAAGACCGTCAACGTCATTCCGGGCGAGGCACGGGCGCGCTTCAACATCCGCTACAACGATTGCCATACGCGCGAGAGCCTCCGGGCGCTGATCGAGCGGCGTGCCGCCGCGGCTGCGGCCGGACGCATCCGCTGGCGCATCGAGTGGGAGCCGGGGAACGGGGACGTTTTCCTCACCCAGCCCGGGCCGTTCGTCACGCTCGTTGCCGACGCGATTCGCGCCGTCACCGGCCGCACGCCCGAGCTGTCGACCTCCGGCGGCACCTCGGACGCCCGCTTCATCAAGGATTATTGCGCCGTGATCGAGTTCGGGCTTGCCAACCAGACCATGCACAAGGTTGACGAGCGCGTCCCTATCGCCGACCTTGTCGCGCTCACCGCCATCTACCGCCGCATCCTCGAGCGATATTTCGCAGCGCCGTCCGCGTAGCCGCACCAGCGCGGCATATGGCGCCGCGCTTCCGTGCAATGGTTTTTTGGACCGACCCGCCAATTATGTTCTTTAGCGGCTCTTTCGAATTTGCCTGGAGCCGCGGGCAATTGGCAAAATGGCGGAACGAACCCAGGTCAAAAAGCCAAATGATTTCCGTAGCCTACGCTGGCGCTATCAATCTTCGTGACCCATCATTCAACGGCATTCCGGCTGCCACGGCAGCGCGCCTCATTGGCTCGGCGTAACGGCGATCATAGCGCCCGCCGCTCTACGCTTGATGGGCGCCCGGATGGCCGCAGCGCGGGCAAGCCGCCGGATGACACGCGCGGCACCAGGCTTTGCCGCAGGCCGCGCAAGGTGCCTGCCCGGCAGGTTCGGTCAAATGAAACGCGTCGTCGCATGCGAGGCGCACCCGCGCGAGTCCGAGGCCCCAGTCGCACGGCGGCGCTTCCGCGAGGCGCGCCAGGGGATGCCAGTCGAGCCTGACCAGCCGCTCTGCCTTGCGCCGGCGAATGAGCACATCGAAACGCTGCACCGGAACGTAGAGATCCAGCGCCTGAACCCATTCGACCGTGACGCGCAGTGCGTAGTTGCGCCGCAGGTCGTCGAGCTTGGCGTGGTATTCGCGTTCGATCGCGGACACCCGCAGAGTCTCGCGGCGTCGCTCGGCCTCGGCCTTCTCGCCGGCCGCGCCGGCGAGTGCGGTGAGCCGCTTGAGCGCCGCGCCGCGCAGGTCGTCGTGATAGCCATGGATCCGGCCGCAGTCGCGCTCGAGGCGGCGGCGCATCGCGCGCATGAACGGTTCCAGATCCTCGCGCACGCGATGCCCGAGCAAGGGGCCGACGCGCGATTCGATCATCGCGGCATCCCAGGCTGCGGCGGCCGCCTGCCGCACGGCAGGCTCGGGCGCCTGCCATTCGGCGTCGGCCAGCATGGGGCGCAGTCGGGCAACGATCTCGTCGATGGCGGCGCCGGTGCCGAGATTGAAGCCGAGCCAGATCAGCCCCTCGCGCTTCTCGTCGGACACCGCGGCATAGCGAAAGGCCAGCAGCAGACAGCGCGTATGGGTCGCGGTCACCCGCTGGAAGCGCCAGATCGCGTTGGGGAGATCAAGCGTGCGTTCCAGGATCCGTTCTGGATCCGCGAGAACTCCGGCACTGGCGGCCGACGCGAGCTGCCGTTCCGCCCAGCGCCCGTGCTCGCCGAGGAGCGCGCCGAAGCGATCGAGCCAATCGTTTTCGAGCCCGATCCTGATCGCTCGCCCGTCCTGCTGTGGCCCGAAGCTCAGGCGCGCCAGCTCCGGCCAGCCCAGGGCCTGGCGCAAGGATTCGGGTGCGAGCACCTCGAGCCCGTCCGGCTCCGATTCCTCGAGCGCGGCGCCGTGGCGGTCCAAGATCTCCGAAACGAATGCCCGCAGCTCTCCCATGGGTGCGCCTTACGCGGTTTCGAAATGCTCGCCGAACAAGGCATTGTCCAGCTCGCTGGCGTTCTCGTGCTGGCGGCGCGCCGCATCGAGTCCGCGGCCAATGCTCTCGAAAGCCTCGGCGCGCGCATCCTCGGTCGTGCGGAGCCACGCATCGAGCACCAGCTCGGCGAAGTCGCGATCTTCTTCGAGGCTGCCGAGAATCGCGCCGACCTCGCCGACGACCAGCTCGAACATCGATATCTTCTCGTCGAGCAGCCGAACCACCTGTTCTTCGAGCGTGCCGCGCGCGACCAGGTTGAACACGAAGACCTCGCGCGTCTGGCCGATGCGATCAATGCGGCCGATGCGCTGCTCGATGGCCATCGGATTCCACGGCAGGTCGAAGTTGATCAGGGTGTTGCAGAACTGGATGTTGCGGCCTTCGCCGCCGGATTCGGTCGACAGCAGGACGGGCGCGCGGTCGCGGAACTCGGCGATAGCAGCGTCCTTTTCGGGTCCGCTGAGACTGCCGTCGAAGCGGGCGAATTCGATGTCGTTGCGCGCCAGCAAATCGGCCAGATGGTCGAGCGTCTCGCGATGATGCACGAACACCAGCTTGCGTTCCGACGAATTGCGTCGCAGCAGATCGAGCAGCGCGATTTCCTTGCTGCCGACGCCGAGCGCCGCGAAGCGCGCCGCCAGCGCGCTCCACGCCGGCTCATCGGGGCGATGCGCGGCGGATCGCGCCAGCGCGGCCGCCGCGGCCGCCGGCGATGATCCCGCCGCCGCGAGCAGGTGGCGCAGGGCCAATCGGTTGCGATCGGCGCCGGCTTCGCCCGCAAGGCGCCGCACCTCGTTGCCGAGGTCACGATAAGCATCGCGTTCGGATTCGGTTCCGGCGACCCAGACCGTCATGGCATGGCGGCGCGGCAGCTTGAGCGCGACCACCGCTCGGGTATTGCGGATCATGGCACCGCGCATCAGCTCGCGCAGACGCTCGGGATTCGCGGGCTGGCGAGGATTGCCGGCGGCGACGTGCGCGGCGCGGAATTCCTTCGGGGTCTTGAAAATGCCAGGCTTGAGCAAGGTGAGAAGGTTGTAGAGCTCGGTCAGATCGTTCTGAACCGGCGTTGCCGACAGGAGCAGCAGAAAGCGCTTGTTGAGCCCGTCGACCAGCTTGTAGCTTCGGCTCGCGCGGTCGCGCAGATGATGTGCCTCGTCGACGATGATGAGATCGAAGGCGCGGGCAAGCAGGCGCTCGGCATGCTCGGGGCGCCGGGCGAGAGCAATCGAGGCGATCAAGCGCTTCTCCGCCCAGAACCGGTCCGGATCGGCGCGCAGCAGCGCATCGTGCGTGGTCGCGCAGCGGATGTCGAACTTCGTCTCCATCTCCTCGCGCCACTGTCCGACCAGCGACGCCGGCGTCAGCACCAGCACGCTCTCGACCATGCCGCGCAGCAGATACTCCTTGAGCACCATGCCGGCCTCGATGGTCTTGCCCAGCCCGACCTCGTCGGCGAGCAGCACGCGGCCGCGAAACTGCTTGAGCACTTTGCGAACGGTTTCGATCTGATACCAGAACGTTTCGATGCCCTGCAGGTGGGGAAGACACAGCAGCTCGTCGAAACCCTGCGCGAGGCCGAGATGGGCGAAGCGCTCGCGCAATCCGTACCAACCGCCGTCCTCCTCGGGAGCGGCCGCGGTCGCGGCAAGCAGCGGTGCGAGATTGAATTCCGCCATGAACGGAATATCGACCTCGATGCGCGACAGTCCGGGCGGTACCGGCGGAGCCGCGATCTTCGCCGGCGGCACGCCGCGCGGCCGGCTTTTTGCCGCCGGCGCGCGTGCTGGCGGTGCGCCCGCCGGTGCGCGCTTGCGGACCACCGGCCTGTTCCACGCCAAGATTGCGTCGACCCGGGACATCAGCCAATCGCGTCGTTCCGGGCCTCCCGGGAACGCGCGCATGGCGGCAAAAGAATAGTCGAGGTCTTCGCGCTCGAGCACCGCATATGCGGCGCCGAGCTTGTTCTGTTGCGCCAGCGCAAGCGCACATAGGAGATGATGCGTCTCGCCGGGAACATAGCGCTTCGAGAACCGCTTCAAGAACACCTGGGCTCGTTCGGGATGATCGTCGAGAAGGGCCGCAGTGGCTGCAAGGCACAGGATGACGGCGTCGCCCGGATGAGCCTGCACGGCTGGCTCGGCCAGCGACAGAAACCCCGACGTCCGCTGCACATCGGCGAAAGCGTCGAGGAGGGCTTTGTCCCATCCGACTGCATTCGCATCCCCAAGGGGAAGCGCGCCTTGCGCTGCGGAGCTGAAACTCTTGCTCGCCATGCTGCCGCCAAGACCGTTCGAGCGGTGATTCGAATGGTGAAAGCGTAGCCGTGTCTGCGGCCGGTTCAAGGCGGCATGCGTTGCGGCTGTGGATGCGCGAAAACTCGCGGATTGCGCCGGTCAGTAATCCACCTGGACCAGGTAGAGCCCGTCCGGCGGGGCGACCGGGCCGCAGGCGGCGCGGTCACGCGCCGCGAGCGCACCCGCAAGGTCGTCGGCCGACCAGCGGCCTTCGCCGACCAGCGCGAGCGAGCCCACCATCGAGCGCACCTGCGTGTGCAGGAACGAGCGTGCCGACGCGTGCACGCGGATGTCCTCGCCGTCGCGTTCGACGTCGAGGCGGTCGAGTGTCTTCACCGGCGATTTCGCCTGGCATTCGGCGGCGCGGAAGGTGGTGAAGTCGTGCTTGCCGACGAGCCGTTGCGCCGCCGTCTGCATGGCGGGGGCGTCGAGCGGCCGGCCGATCCGCCAGGCGCGCTGCCGGTCGAGCGCGAGATCGGCGCGGCGGTTGATGACGCGATAGAGATAGTGGCGCCTGAGCGCAGAGAAGCGCGCGTCGAAATCGTCCGCTGCGACCTCGGCCGCGAGCACCGCGACCGGATGCGGCCGCAAATGCGCGTTGAGCGCATCGCGCACCGTATCAGTGTCCCACGCCTTGGCGAGATCGACATGCGCGACCTGTCCGCGCGCATTCACGCCCGCATCGGTGCGCCCGGCCCCCTGCACCGCGACACGCTCGCCGCAGAACGCCGCGATCGCGTCCGTCAGCACGCCCTGCACCGAGACGCCGTTGTCCTGCGCCTGCCAGCCGACGAAGGGCGAACCGTCATATTCGAGCACGAGCTTATAGCGCGGCATGGTTCTGTTCGATCCGCCTCAGCCCAGCACGGTGCCGGGCTTGACCGGCGTCCCGCGCAGGAATTCCTCCGCCTGCATCGCCTCCTTGCCGGCGCGCTGCAATTGGACGATGCGCACCGCCCCGTCGCGGCACGCGACATTGAGCCTGTCGTCGAGCACGGTACCGGGTGCGCCCGAACCCTCGCCGCGCGTCGTGCGCAGCACCTTCACGCGCCCGCCGCCGATCTCGCACCAGGCGCCGGGAAACGGCGATAACCCGCGGCAATGGTCGTGCACCTCTTGCCACGGGCGTGCCCAGTCGATGCGCGTCTCGGCCTTGTCGATCTTGGCCGCGTAGCTGACGCCGTCGGCGGCTTGCGGCGTGAGAACGAGCGCGTCCTTCTCCAGCTCCGCTAATGCTCGCGCCATCAGGTCGGCACCGAGGCGCGCCAGCTCGTCGTGCAGGTCGCCCGCCGTCATGTCGGGGCCGATCGCGACCCGCTCGGCCATCGCGACCGGCCCGGTGTCGAGCCCCTTCTCCATCCGCATCACCATCACGGCGGTCGCGGCATCGCCCGCCATGATGGCGCGGTTGATCGGCGCCGCGCCGCGCCAGCGCGGCAGCGCCGAGGCATGCAGGTTGAAGCAGCCGAGCCGCGCGGCATCGAGTATGGGCCTTGGCAAGATCAGCCCGTAGGCGACCACGACGGCCGCATCGGTGCCGTGCGCGCGAAATTGCGCTTCCGCTTCAGCGTCCTTCAGCGATTTCGGGGTCAGCACCGGAATGCCGAAACGCCGCGCCTCGCGCTCGACCGGGGTCGGCTGCATCTCCATGCCGCGGCCGGCCGGCTTCGCGGCGCGTGTATAGACCGCCGCGACCTCGTGCCCGCGTCCGACGAGCTCGACCAGCGTCGGCACCGCGAAATCTGGCGTGCCCATGAAGACGAGGCGCAGCGACATGTGACGGGACGTTCCGAATCCTGGCCCGCGTCAACCCTGACTACGGGTGAATGGATCGACCACGTCTAAGCCGACGTCATCGAATCCGTGAATGTCACGCGTGGCAATCGTTGCTCCATGAACCTTGGCGATTGCCGCGATGAGGCCATCCATAGTTCCAGTAGCCCGACCAATCCGGTCGCGTTGAGCGACTATCTTGCCGTATTCCCGTGCAGCCGCATGATCGAGCGGAAGAATTCGATCGGCAAAAGCCTCCTCGACGCGCTCGATGGCATGTTCCAGGCGTTTGCGGCGTGCGCCCATCGGGAGCCCTTCGACTCCGTAGTGAAGCTCCGCCATCACCGGAGCACAGAGAAAGAGGTCTTCGCTCCGCTGCGCGTCGAGCCAATCGCGCACTTCGACCGACGGATCCGGACGCATCGTCTCGGAGACGATATTCGTGTCAAGAAGGATCATTCGAACTTGGGCGGCGGTGACACCAAATCGTTTCTTTCGAACATGAGATCATGGCCGCGATCTCGATCCTCGACGAGGGAGAACAGAAAAGTGCCCATCTTCAATGGCGGTCGCGCAGACGCGAACCCTCGCTCGATCCTCAGCCTCGCTTCTTTGGAGAGGCTATGTCCGCTTTTTTTTGCCTCGTCCTTGAGCCGACGTTTCAAGCCGGGGGAGATTTTGCGAATCAGCAGGTCGGTCACGCGTCGACTCCTCCTCTGATATCATTGATATCAGATGGAAGTGCGCGCGTCCAGCAGCCGCTCACGCGTCCTCTTCGGCCCGCTTCGCCGCCTTGGTGAACTTCTTCACGATGTAGTCGCGCTTGAGCTTGGAGATGTGGTCGATGAACAGCTTGCCGTTGAGATGATCGATCTCGTGCTGGATGCAGGTGGCGAAGAGTCCCTCGGCTTCCGCCTCGTGCGGCTTGCCGTCGAGGTCGAGATACTTGAAGCGCACCTTGGCGGGCCGTTCGACGTCCTCGTGCACTTCGGGGATCGAGAGGCAGCCTTCCTCGTAGACCGACCGCTCGTCCGAGGTCCAGGTGATCTCCGGATTGATGAAGACGCGCGGCTCCTTCTCGCCTTCCTTCTTGGCGATATCCATGGTGACCACCCGCTTCGGCACGCCGACCTGGATCGCGGCAAGCCCGATGCCGGGCGCCTCGTACATGGTTTCGAACATGTCCTCGACCAGCGTCTTGATCTCGGCCGTGATCCTGCCGACCGGCTCGGATTTGAGCCGCAGCCGCTTGTCGGGAAGGATGATGATGTCGCGCAGCGCCATGAATGGGCGATGTAATCAGTGCATTCCGGGCGGTCAATACGTTCGTACTTTGTTCGCCTCGGAAGCCGCGAATCGGCTACAACGCCGGGCATGACGCAGCTCACCAGCCAGATTCTGACCGGCGCGACACCCGAAACGCTGCTGTTCGGCTTGGGCGTCGCCGTGGTCGTCGTGGTTGTCCTGCTGGTCGCCGTTGCGGTGATCGCGATTCTGCTGCTGCGCCGGTCGTCAGAGACCCCCCATGACCCCGTGGTGGACGACCTCGCGCGGCTGCAGGCGGAGACGGCCGGCCGCATGCAGGCGATGGGCGAGGCGCTCGCGGGCCGCCAGGCCGAGCTCGCGCGCGTGCTGTCCGATCGTCTCGATTCGGTGTCGAGCCGGCTCGGCGCCTCGCTCGACAGCAATACCAAGCACACGGTCGACCGGCTGCAGAACCTGCACGAGCGCCTCGCCGTTATCGACAACGCACAGAAGAACATCACCGAGCTTTCCTCGCACGTGACCTCGCTGCGCGACGTGCTCGCCAACAAGCAGTCGCGCGGCGCCTTCGGCCAGGCCAACATGGAGGCGATCATCCAGGACGGCCTGCCGAAGGGCCTCTATGCATTCCAATACACGCTCGCCAACAATACCCGGCCGGACTGCGTCGTATTTCTGCCCGATCAGCGGCCGTTGGTCATCGACGCCAAGTTCCCGCTCGAAGCCGTCATGGCGCTGCGCGGCGCCGTCTCCGACGAGGAGCGGAAGGTCGCGGCACAGCGCGTGCGCCAGGACGTCGCCCGCCATGTTGCCGACATCGCCGGCAAGTACCTGATTCCAGGCGAGACCCAGGACACCGCGCTGATGTTCGTTCCGTCGGAGTCGATCTATGCGGAGCTGCATGACGGCTTCGACGAGGTGGTGCAGAAGGCCTATCGGGCGCGGGTCGTGATCGTCTCGCCGTCGCTGCTCATGCTGTCGATCCAGGTGATGCAGCAGATCCTCAAGGACGCGCGCATGCGCGAGGCCGCCGACCAGATCCGCACTGAGGTCGGCCGCCTGATGGACGATCTCGGCCGACTGCGCGAGCGGGTGCTCAAGCTGCAGCAGCATTTCGGCCAGACCACCGAGGATCTGCGCCAGATCGTGATCTCGTCGGACAAGATCGAAAAGCGCGCGGCCCGGATCGAGGAGCTGGAATTCGACGACAAGGACGGCGCGACCGCTGCCGCCGAAATCATCGCCGCGCCGATGCCGCGCCGGCTCGAAGCCGGCGAATGACCGCGTCTGTTTCGGCGCCCCGACGCAATTCCATGGCCGCAACGCTCGCGGTCTATCTGCGTCCCCGCGTGCTGATCGTCCTCTTTCTCGGCTTCTCGTCCGGCCTGCCGCTCGCGCTGTCCGGCTCGACCCTGCAGGTGTGGGCAACCGAGCGGGGAGTCGACCTCAAGACCATCGGCTTGTTCGCCGCGCTGGGCACGCCCTACACGATCAAGTTCCTGTGGGCGCCCATCGTCGATGCGCTCGACGTGCCGATCCTGTCCTCCTGGCTTGGCCGCCGGCGCGGCTGGCTCATCTTCTCGCAGCTTCTGCTGATGCTTGCGATCCTCCTGCTCGCCCTGTGCGATCCGGCGACGTCTCCCGGCTTGCTGGTGCTGGCGGCGCTCTTCGTCGCGACCGCATCGGCGACGCAGGACATCGTGGTCGACGCGTTCCGGGTCGAAAGCCTCCCCGAGAGCGAGCAGGCGGCCGGCATGGCATCCTATGTGGCGGCCTACCGGGTCGGCATGCTGGTCTCGACCGCGGGCGCGCTGTTTCTCGTGACCGGATTCGAGACATCGGGCCTCGCCCGGCCGGCGGCGTGGACGGCCGGCTACGTCGCGATGGCAGCCTGCGTCGCGATCGGGATCGTGACCAGCCTGATCGCGACCGAGCCGGCAAAATCGGCGCTCGCCGAATCGGAGCACGCCGCGCATGCGCGCGACAATCCGGTCCTGCGCGTCCTGCGAACGGCGCTCGTGTCGTTCACCGAGTTCCTCACCCGCGATGCGGCCATCATCGTGCTCATCTTCGTCGTGCTGTTCAAGTTCAGCGACGCACTGGCGGGCGCCATGACGGCGCCCTTCGTCATCAAGATCGGATTCAGCCGCGCCGAATATGCCGCGATCGTCAAGGTCTGGGGATTCGCCGCGACGCTGATTGGCGGTTTCGCCGGCGGGTTCGTGGCACGCGCCTTTCCGCTGGCGCGGAGCCTGTGGATCGGCGGCATCCTGCAGGCGATCGCCAATCTGGCCTTCATCTGGCCCGCGACCGTCGGCGTCGATCCATGGGCGCTTACCGTCGCGATCAGCGTGGAAAACTTCACCAGCGCGATCGGCACCGTGATCTTCGTCGCCTATCTCTCGGCGCTGTGCAAGAACCCGCTGCATACCGCGACCCAATACGCGCTGTTGACCGCGCTCTCCGCCGTCGGCCGCACCTACCTGTCGCTCGGCGCCGGCTATATCGCGTCCGCGACCGGCTGGGTGTGGTTCTTCGCGATTTGCGCCGCTGCCGGGATTCCCGGCCTCGCGCTGTTGGCATTCCTGCAGCGGCGTGGGCATTTCGGCGCGCTCGACCGGCGACGCGCCGCGGAAGACACCGCCGAGGCGGCGGCCTGACGGGCCAGAATTCACGCATTGGCGCATGTCCTTGTCGGCGAACCGGCGTCCACTTCGCCGGGACCTGCGCTATTCAAAACGGCGTGCGGCTCTTGATCGCTGCCATCAGCGTTCCCTCGTCGAGGTAATCGAGCTCGCCGCCGACCGGCACGCCGTGCGCGAGGCGCGTCACCGCCACCTTGGCGTCGCCGAGCAGGTCGGTGATGTAGTGCGCGGTGGTCTGGCCGTCGACCGTGGCGTTGAGGGCGAGAATGATCTCCTTCACCTCTGCCGCGTGCGCGCGCGTTACCAGGGCGCCGATCGTCAGATCCTGCGGGCCGACGCCGTCGAGCGGCGACAGCGTGCCGCCCAGCACGTGATAGCGCGCGTTAATCGCGTGTGCGCGCTCGAGCGCCCACAGATCCGCGACGTCGGCGACCACGACGATCACCGACGGATCGCGGCGCGGATCGGTGCACACCGTGCAGGGGTTCTGCGTGTCGATGTTGCCGCAGGTGCGGCACACTTGAATCTTGTCGATCGCGGTCCGCAGCGCCGCCGCGAGCGGGCTCATCAGCTGCTCGCGCTTCTTGATGAGATGCAGCGCGGCACGCCGGGCCGAGCGGGGTCCGAGCCCGGGCAGGCGGGCGAGCAGCTGGATCAGCCGCTCGATTTCGGGGCCGGCTACGGCGGAAGGCATGGAACGGGCGGCGGCGTCAGAGCTTGAATCCGGGCGGCAGCGGCAGGCCGCCGGTCAGCGACTTCATCTTGTCCTGCAGCAGCGCCTCGGCCTTGCGACGGGCGTCCGCATGCGCCGCGACCAGCAGGTCTTCGACAATCTGCCTCTCGTCCGGCTTCATCAGCGAGGCATCGAGCTGCACGCCTTTCATCTCGCCCTTGGCGGTGAGCCTGACCGTGACCATTCCGCCCCCGGCAGTGCCTTCGACCTCGATGTGGTCGAGCTCGGCCTGCATCGCCTCCATTTTCGACTTGAGCTCGGCGGCCTGCTTCATCAGGCCCAGGAAATCCGCCATGGTTCTTCCTTCCGATGCCTATCGCGGTCAGTCGTCGTCGCCGATATCGTCGGGCCGGATGTGCTCGGCAAACACCGACGCGTCGTCATCGATCGGCGGCTCCGGCGGCATCACGTCGCCCTCGGGCGAAGAGGCCGCGGCGATCTCCTGCAGCCCCTCGCGCACCGCCACGATCTGCGCACCGGGAAATCGCGCCAGCACGGCCTTGACCAGCGGGTCGGCTTGCACGCCGCGCTCGAGCTCGGCGCGCCGTGCCTCGTTCTGCGCCTTGATGGTGGGTTGGCCCTGCTCGCCCGACACCACCACCATCCAGCGCCGGCCGGTCCATTGGCTGATCTTGCGCGCAAGATCGCCGACCATGGTCTTCGACGCATTGGGCTCGAGCGCGACCTCGAGGCGGCCGGGCTCGAAGCGCACCAGGCGCACATCGCGCTCCAGCGCGGTTCTGGTCTGCAGGTCGCGCCGCTCTGCCGCGAGCGCAATCAGGTCCTCGAAGCGCGCGAGCGCGACCGGCGCGGTATCGGGCGCCGCATCGGCCTGGCGCGCCACCGGTTCCTGGCGCTGCGGCGCCGCTGCGGCGCGCGGGGCGCTGCCGCGCGGCGTTTCGATCGGCGCATTGCTCAGCGCGGCGTTGCTCGTTGCGTGACGCGGCGCCTCGAGCCGCGCGGCCGGGCCGGATGCCGCGACATTGCCTTGCGGTCGCGCCGCCGGCGCGCCTTCGCCGGTCGTCAGCGACCGCACCACTTCATCCGGCGTCGGCAGATCGGCCGCATAGGCGATGCGCACCAGCACCATCTCGGCGGCGGCGATCGGTTTCGCCGCCGATTGTACCTCCGGCAGCCCCTTGAACAGCATCTGCCAGGTGCGCGCGAGCACCCGCATCGACAGCGCGGCCGCAAATGTACGCCCGCGCGTGCGCTCGATCTCGGCGAGCGAGCGGTCGTCGGCGACCGCCGGCACGACCTTCACGCGGGTGACGAAATGCGTGAACTCGGCGAGGTCGGTCAGCACCACGGCCGGATCGGCGCCGGCATCGTATTGCTCGCGCAGCTCCTTGAGCGCGGCCGCGATGTCGCCGCGCATCAGCGCGTCGAACAAGTCGATGACCCGGCTGCGATCGGCGAGCCCGAGCATCTGCCGCACGTCCTCGGCTCGCACCGAACCCGCCGCATGGGCGATCGCCTGGTCGAGCAGCGAGAGCGCGTCGCGCACCGACCCTTCCGCGGCGCGCGCGATCAGCGCGAGCGCCTCCGGTTCGGCCGTGAGGCCTTCCTTCGCGGTGATGCCTTCCAGATGCGCGACCAGCCGGTCGGCCTCGACGCGGCGCAGATCGAAGCGCTGGCAGCGCGACAGCACCGTCACGGGGACCTTGCGGATCTCCGTGGTCGCGAAGATGAACTTGGCGTGCGGCGGGGGCTCTTCCAGCGTCTTGAGCAGCGCGTTGAACGCCGCGCCCGAGAGCATGTGCACCTCGTCCAGGATATAGACCTTGTAGCGCGCGCTCACCGGCGCATAGCGCACCGCGTCGTTGATCTGGCGGATGTCGTCGACGCTGTTGTGCGAGGCGGCGTCCATTTCCAGCACGTCGATGTGCCGGCTTTCCATGATCGCCTGGCACTCGGTGCCGAGCCCCGGCATCTTGACGGTCGGGCCGGTCACCGAGCCGTCCGGCAGCGCGTAGTTGAGCGCGCGCGCCAGGATGCGCGCCGTCGTCGTCTTGCCGACCCCGCGCACGCCGGTGAGGATCCATGCCTGCGGGATACGGCCGGTCTCGAACGCGTTCGAGACGGTACGCACCATCGCATCCTGGCCGATCAGGTCGTCGAAGCTCGCCGGCCGGTACTTGCGCGCCAGCACGCGGTAGTGCGGCGCGCGCTCCGCGGCTGCCAAACCGAGGCCGGGCGCGCCAGGATCGTCGGTGGCGTCGTTCATCGTGCCTGCGGCCCCGGGCGCAT
Organism: Xanthobacteraceae bacterium; assembly: GCA_036513175.1. Classification (GTDB taxonomy): domain Bacteria; phylum Pseudomonadota; class Alphaproteobacteria; order Rhizobiales; family Xanthobacteraceae; genus JAVDCA01. The sequence continues at coordinate 13,383 of DATBZM010000388.1, forward strand.
CCTCGTTGCGGCGAGAAAAGATTGAGTGGGAGGCTGACGAGCGACCCGAACCGGAGCTCGTTAGGGCTGCTTCCTTCCGGACCTGACCCGGTTGGCGAGTGGCTCGTCCACCGCCAACCTCCCGCCTTCTATATCGGCGGAACGGAACGGGAATGCAAGCGCCTGTGGACCGTTCGTGTTAGGCATCCCCCGACGATCATTTTCGCATCGGGGGGACCCATGAGCACTTCGCCGCCGCCGGCCTGGTCGCTGCATCCTCGGCTTGCGCAGGACACTGTTCTGCTCGGCGACCTGGCGCTCTCGCGCGTGCTGGCGATGAACGACGCCAACTATCCCTGGCTCGTCCTGGTGCCGCGGCGACCCGACGCTGTCGAGATCATTGATCTCGACGAAGCTGCCCGCACCGGGCTGATAGCCGAGATCGCGCTCATCTCCGCGGCGCTCAAGACCCACGCGCGCTGCGACAAGCTCAATGTCGCGGCGATCGGCAACGTGGTGCAGCAGCTGCATATCCATGTGGTGGCGCGACGCAAGGAGGACTTGGCGTGGCCGCGTCCGGTCTGGGGGGCAGCGCCGGCGCGTCCCTATGCGGCAGAAGAGCTGCAAGCGTTCGTCGCTGCCTTGCGCGACGCCATCGGGCTTGCGTGAGGGGCGCGTCGCTCGGCGGCAAGTTGCACGGAATCCGCCGCCATGCGATTTTCGCTGCCCCTGCTGGAGACCCGCATGCCCTCCCGCCCCGATCTCGGGCCCAAACCGCACCTCGGATATACGGCGAGCCTGATCGATCGCGCCGCCCATCGGCGAGGCGAAGCCGCCGCGCTTGCGGCCGATCCGCGCGCGGGCGCCTATGTGGTGGGCGGCGAAATGATCGTCGCGCGCAAGCGCGACGGTGGCGGCGAGCCCCTGTTCGGTCTCGCCGAGGCGCAGGCGCTCGCGCCGGCGCGCGAATGCGTGCTGCTGGGGTTTGGCGACGGCGTGCCGCAGTTCGGCCTCGGCATCGGCAAGGAGGCCGCCGAGGCCCTCAAGGCGCGCGACGATTTCCTCGTCACCGATCTGCGTTCGATCGCGGTGCAAGGGCTGGTTGCGCCCGAGCACCTGCCGCCGCTCGCCGAGGCGAAAGCGCTGCTCGCCTGGCACGCGCGCCATCGTTTCTGTTCCAACTGCGGGGCGCTGACCAATCTGACCGAGGGCGGCTGGAAGCGCGCGTGCCCGGCCTGCAAGGCAGAGCATTTCCCCCGTACCGATCCGGTAGTCATCATGCTGGCGGTGCGCGGCGAACGATGCCTGCTCGGCCGCTCCGCGCGGTTCGCCTCCGCGATGTGGTCGTGTCTCGCCGGGTTCGTCGAGCCGGGCGAGAACGTCGAGGAAGCCGTGCGGCGCGAGGTGCATGAAGAGGCGGGCATCACGTGCGGGCGCGTCGTCTACTTTGCGTCGCAGCCCTGGCCGTTTCCCATGTCGCTGATGATCGGCTGCCACGCCGAGGCGCTCACCGACGACATCAAGGTCGACGCGGCCGAGCTCGAAGGCGCGCGCTGGTTCGGTCGCGAGGAGGTCGCGCTGATGCTGCTGCGCCGGCATCCCGACGGGCTCGGCACGCCGCCGCCGGTCGCGATCGCGCATCACATCATCCGCGCCTGGGTCGAAGGGGAGGCGGGCGACTTTGGCTAGCCCGCGCATCCTGTGCACCGGCATCGCGGTGCTCGATGAGATCTTCCGCGTCGACGAGTTTCCGCCGGCCGACGGCAAGGCGCAGGCGAGCGAGTTCGTCGCGGTCGGCGGCGGCTGCGCCGCCAATGCGGCGATCGCGATCGCACGGCTCGGCGGGCGGGCGAGCTTTGCGGGTCCGCTCGGCGGTCCGCCCGGGCACGAGCCGATCAGCGACCGCATCCTGGCAGGGCTCGCGCGCGACGGCGTCGACTGCGCCGGCTGCGTGCGCGTCGACGGCGTCGCCTCGGCGATCTCGGCGATCTTCGTCAATGCGCGCGGCGAGCGCACCATCGCGACCTATCGCGATCACCGACTCGATGTCGTAACGCCGCGCGATCCGGGTGCGCTGGCGGCCGCGGCCGACGCGGTGCTGGCCGACAACCGCTTCCCCAATTTCGCGCTGCCGATCTGTCGGGCGGCGCTGCGACGCGGCGTGCCGGTGGTGCTCGACGCCGACAAGCCGGCGCAGCCGAACGACCCTTTGTTTGCGGCCTGCTCGCACGTCGTGTTCTCGGCCGAGGGTCTGCGCGCCACCATGCAGACCGATGATCTCGCGGCCGGACTACGGCGGTTCGGAGAAAGCACCAATGCGTTTCTCGCGGTGACCAACGGTCCCGCGCCGGTTCTGTGGCGCGACGAAACCGACACGATCTGTCGCTTGCCTGTATTTCGCATCGCTGCGGTCGACACGCTCGCGGCGGGCGATGTGTTCCACGGCGCCTTTGCGCTGGCGCTCATCGAAGGCCGCGCCCCCGCGGGCGCGCTGCGCTTCGCCGCCGCGGCGGCCGGCCTCAAATGCACGCGCTTCGGCGGCAGTGCCGCCGCACCGGCACGGGCGGAGGTGGATGCGCTGCTGACGGCGGGCGAGCGAACGAACGGCTGAGGCTCGGGGGGAAAAGGGAAGGGGATCGACCCCCGTCGGCCTTGCTGCCGCGCCCCACATGGACGAAATATTTTTCTCTTATGACCCAAGGTCCGCCTTGAGAAAGGAATAAACATCCATACACTGGCGAACAACCAAAACCTTCATCTTATTGTTTGGGGTTGCGCAGCATGGACGCCATCGACCGGAAAATCCTCGCCGTGCTTCAGGAGGATGCCTCGCTCTCGGTCGCCGAGATCGGCAACCGGGTCGGGCTCTCCTCGACGCCGTGCTGGAAGCGCATCCAGCGGCTCGAGGGCGACGGCGTGATCCAGAAGCGCGTCGCGGTCATCGATCAGGACAAGCTCGGGCTCGGCGTGACCGTGTTCGTCTCGGTCGAGACCGAGGATCATTCGGAAGGGTGGCTGACCCGATTCGCCCAGATCGTCGGCGCGATGCCGGAGGTGCTGGAATTCTACCGCATGGCCGGCGACGTCGACTACATGCTGCGCGTCGTGGTGCCGGACATCGCCGGCTACGACGCGTTCTACAAGCGATTGATCGCCGCCGTGCCGCTCAAGAACGTCACGTCGCGCTTCGCCATGGAAAAGATCAAGTCGACCACGGCGCTCCCGATTGCGTGATTGCGAGCGCGTTCCGATTTCGCGGGAAACGGGACGCGCTCGGTCGTCAGCAGCAGCCGCTCGCCGAATTGAGCGTCACCGAGCAGCTCAGGCGCGGACGCAGGAAGAACTGGTCGCCCAGATTGAGCGTGCCGGTGATCGTCCAGCCGATGGTCGGCCTGTAGGCGTAGTGCGCTTCGCCCCAGATTAGCGACGAATTGGCGACCATGAGCGCGCTCGGGACGAGACTCGTGACCGTGCCGCTGCGCGCCGTGCCGTTAAGCGTCTGGCTCCAGCCGATCGTCGCCTTCGTCCCGGTCGAATCGATGCAGACGCTCGACAGCGTGACCGAAAGGTTGGCAGAGGCAAGCGGATAGGCCACCGCGGTGGCGGCATTGAAAATGTTGGTGACGTCGCTCGATGCGACGTTCGACGCCTGCGCCGTCAAGTCGCCGACCGTATGGGCGACGAGCGTGGTCTTGCGGTCGGCGCTGACCGCCTGCGAAACCTCCACGCCGCCGAGATACAGCGTCAGCATCAGCGGCAGCAGGATCGCGAACTCGATCGCCGAAACGCCGCGTTGATCGGCCGCAAAGCCGCGAAGCTCCTTGAGCAGCGCAAAACGCGTGCATGGAAAGGTCATGACGGGACGCCTCAATCGTACGGCTCGTTGCGGAACGCCGCGGTGGCGACGAGCAGGCGGCTGTTGCCCGCCATGTTGGTGAGATCGCTGATGTCCCAGAGCGTGAAGTAGATCGGCCATTGGTAGAACAGCTGCACCACGACGATATCGCCGGGGCCGCCCGGGTTGTAGCCGAAGTTGGTAGTGACGAGATTGCCCTTGCTGTCGAGCGGCGGCGTATAGCTGATGCTGCCGAAGCTCGAATAGGTCTGCACGTTGACGTAGACGCCGCCCTGGCAGTTGAAAAGCCCGTAGATCTGCGCGCATACGGCATTCTTGAACGTGGTGGCGTTGAGGCCCTGGGTCTGCGCCTGCCCGGTGAGGATCAGTCGCGCCGAGTTGGCGACCGCCGTCTCCAGCGTCTGATCGGCGAAGAACACGAGCGCCGTCTCGATGATGCCGAACATGAGCGCGAGAAACGGGAGCAGGACCAGCGCGAATTCGACCGCGGTTGCGCCGCCTTGGTGGCGCGCGAATCGTCGCGGCGAAGCGAGCCGCGCGACGCGCCTCATCGTGCGTTCGATTTTACTCCGCCTCATCAGCATGGGCAGGATTTCCCGATTGCAAATTCCATGAGCGTTACGGATGCTTCGTGTTTTACTGAAAACTTATTGTCGAATTGTTTCGGTCGAGGCCCATGCTGCGTGCGCCGCATTGAGATCGCGCTAACCAAATCGACGGCGACGGCTGGGCGTCAAGTCGTTGCCATGGTCGCCGCCAAGCCGTTGCCATGTCGGCGCCGTCAGCGCTGGCCCTGAGCGCCTTGCCCCTGTGCGCGCGCGGCGCGATTGGTCGCCTGCAGCAAGGTCGCCTCGAAATAGTCCGGCGCGTCGCCGAGCGTGATCCGGCGCTCGCAATTGGGCGTGCAACTATAGGACTCGCGATTGACGCCGCGATAGACGACGACGATATTGCCCTCCTGTCCGACGACCTCGATGTTGCGCTCGCTCAGCACTGCGCCGGTACGATCGAGGGCGATCATGTTGGTCGCGCCGTAACCCTTGCCGGTGATCACCACAAGGCCGCCCGCCTGCACGGTCACGTCGGCAATCAGCGGATTGCCGATCACGATGGTGGCCACCTGCGCGGGCAGCTTGGTGATCACGGCCTGGTCGACCAGCACCTTGATGGTCTCGGCGTGCACTGATCCGGTCATGCCGGCCGCGAAAAGAAGGGCCGCAACCGCAAGCCCTTGCGCGAGCCGGCGCCCGCGATACGCGAATTGTGCCGTCATCGGAACTCTCCGAACCATTACGCGGATCCGACGACCGCGATAACGCACGGCCGCAGCGGAGTTTTACCCGAGCGAGTTGACGCGAAAATGGTGAATGAATTGCAAAATCACGTGCCACCGTCGCCGTAACCCGCGATATTGCGCGACACTGCGGCCCACGGGAGCAGCGGCGGCGCCCTGTGTTGCCGCTGCCGGCCCGCCTCTTCCCGCATGACCGCCGAGGCCGCAAGCGCCCGTTAACCATCGCGGTAAGATCGGCGGAGCAAGCGGTTTTGCGGGCACCGATTAACCGGGAAGCAACAGCGCCGAGATAGCGTCGGGCCAGGTCCTGATCGGCCGGGAAACAAACGGCCGCATGGACCGAGCTCAGACAGCCACGCGGATCCAGGAGTAGCTCATGAAGACCCTTGTGCAGTTTGCGAAGGACGAGTCCGGCGCGACCGCGATCGAATACGGCCTCATCGCGGCCGGCATTTCGGTTGCCATCATCGCCGTCGTCAACTCGCTCGGCGGCCAGCTGAAGAACACGTTCTCGAGCGTGTCGAGCCAGCTCGGCAACGCTGGCAAGTAAGCTTGCCCATTCGCGTCTCCAGGGTCTCGGCGGCGCCGAGGCCCTTTTTTTGTTTTCAGGCGCTTGCGAGCGCGGCAACCATTTCTTCATGATGGCTCGCATTTGCCGAAGTAATACCCGAAAATCCGAGGGTCGCTCTTTACTCATCCTTTTAATTTTTCCGGCATAACGCACACCAGTGTCGGCGGAAATCCGCCGATAACCTTGGGAGAGCAACATGTCTGTGTTCAAGCGTTTTCTGCGTGACGAGAGCGGCGCGACCGCGATCGAATACGGCCTCATCGCGGCCGGCATTTCCGTCGCGATCATCGCGACCGTCAACACCCTCGGCGGCCAGCTCAAGAACACGTTCTCGAGCGTGTCGAGCCAGCTCGGCAACGCCGGCAAGTAACCGCGGCCGCATCAAGTTAGAACGGCCCCGCCCTCATGCGCGGGGCCGCTTCTTTTTGACGGCGCCGCGGTGTGGCGCGACATTGCGAAGGCGCCGGAACGCCGGCTCTTTACACTCCGTTGTGAGGTCCTGCGGTATCGTCCCTGCGGGTTCGGATGCTGCACGTCACCTCGGGGGGCGGTTATGTCTATCTTCAGGCGCTTACTGCGCGATGAGCGCGGCGCGACCGCGATCGAATACGGCCTCATCGCCGCCGGCATTGCAGTTGCGATCATCGCGGTGGTGAATTCTCTGGGTGGTCAGCTCGCGAACACCTATTCGGACGTTTCCGCCGACCTCGCCAACGCTGGCCAGTGAGGCGCGAGCCGAAGCGGGCAGGCCCCGCGGGTGGCTAGGCGGGTGACGCAATCGGCAAATCGAGCTCCCGGCAGGATGACGGAATTCTGCGACAGCGATCGGATCGGTGCACGAGTCGACACATGATGGACCTGTTCATCGACGCGGCACGGTTGATGATTTTTCCGACCGTGATGGCGTTCGCGGCGTCGAGCGACTTCTTCACGATGACGATCTCGAACCGGATTTCGTTCATCCTGGTCGGGGGCTTCGTAGCGCTGGCGGTGGGAACCGGAATGCCCTTCCGCGAGATGCTGGATCACGCCGGCGCCGGAGGTCTCGTGCTCGCCGTGACGTTCACGTTCTTCCTGTGCGGCTGGGTCGGAGGCGGTGACGCCAAGCTCGCGGCCGCGACCGCGCTGTGGCTCGGCTGGGCACATCTCCTCGACTACCTCCTCTATGCCTCGATCCTCGGCGGCGTGCTGACAGTTGGGCTGATCGAATTTCGCAAGTTCTCGCTGCCGTCCCTGCTCACCGGCAAGGATTGGGCGGAGCGGCTGCACAAGCCGGGGGGCGGCGTGCCCTACGGCATCGCGCTCGCGGTCGCGGCGCTGGTGGTCTATCCGTCCACGATCTGGATGCAGGCGCTCCACCAATGAGCGTAGGCAAACGCCGGAGCGAACGACGGAAACCGTCGATTAGCTTCATTTAGATACGCCTCATTAACCATGAATTGACGTTTGGCTGGTGAAATCCCGCCAAGGCGGCCGGCTGGCCGCGGCGTCATGTGGGAAGTGAAGCGTATGAAAGCCGCGCGTCTTGTTGTTCTTGGTATCGCGCTCGCCGCCGGCGGCCTCGCGGCCGTTCTGGCCGGCGGCTTCGGTGGGCCATCTGCGCCGCCGCCGCCGCCGCCCGCTCCACAAATTGCCACCGCCGACGTGCTGGTTGCCGCAAAGGATGTCGGCAGCGGAACGGCGCTGGCGGCCGAGGATCTGCAGTGGCAGACGTGGCCGGTATCGGCAGTCAATGCGGCCTTCATTCGCAAGAACGAGCACCCCGACGCGATCCAGCAATATGTCGGCGCGATCGTCCGCATTCCGATGGCAGCGGGCGAGCCCGTGCGCGACAACAAGGTGATCCGCGCCCAGGGTTCCGGCTACCTGGCGGCGATCCTGCCGTCGGGCATGCGCGCCTACTCGACCGAGATTTCCGCCGAAACGGGGGCGGGCGGCTTCATCCTGCCGAACGACCGCGTCGACGTGATCCTGTCGCGCCGTGACCACGAAGCGGAAAAGGTGACCGGCATCGAAACGCACGTCAGCGAGACGATTCTCAGCGACGTACAGGTGCTCGCGATCGACCAGTTGGTGCAGGAGAAGGAAGGTCAACGCGTCGTGGTCGGCAAGACCGCGACGCTCGAGCTGACCCAGCGCCAAGCCGAGCTCCTCGCCGCTGCGCGCCAGGCCGGCACGCTGTCGCTCACGCTGCGCAGTCTCGTCGACGCCAAGTCGAAGCAACCTACCGAAGACCTCAAGCCGGCGCGCACTCGCCTCAATACCATCCGGTTCGGGGTCTCGACCTCGATCATATCCAGGTGAAATTCGTGGAAGGACTTGCGACATGGCTAACAGGGCGCTGATCCGCATCGCGACGCTGGCGGCGCTCGTCGCGTTGGCGCCCACCTCGCTCGATCGCGCCGGTGCCGCCGAGCTCGGTGTCGATACACGGCTGCCGGCGGCGCACTTCGCGGCGCAACCGGGCGTGCACGTCAGTCCGCAACCAGGCGTGCAAGTGGCGGCGAGCGACGCGGGCTCGAGCTTCATTCCACTCGGCGTCGGCAAATCGGTGGTGATCGACCTGCCGGGCGACGTCAAGGACGTGCTGGTCGCCGATCCCAAGATCGCCAATGCGGTCGTGCGCTCGGCGCGGCGTGCCTACCTGATCGGCGTCACGGTCGGGCAGACCAGCGTGTACTTCTTCGACGCGCAGGGCCGCCAGCTCGCCGGCTTCGACGTCGCGGTCACGCGCGACCTCAACGGCGTGCGTGCGGCGCTGCGGCAGATGTTCCCCGATGCCGATCTGCACATCGAAGGCGTCGGCGACGGCGTGGTGCTCTCGGGCACGCTGTCGAGCCCGATCGAGGCGCAGCAGGCCTTCGACGTCGCAACGCGCCTTGCCGGCGACGGCAAGGTCGTCAACGCCATCGTGGTGAAGGGACGCCAGCAGGTGATGCTCAAGGTGACGGTCGCGGAGGTGCAGCGCGACGTCATCAAGCAGCTCGGCATCAACCTCAACACCACGGTCGGCCAGGGCACCGCGGTGCTCAACTTCGGCACCAACAATCCGTTCAGCGCCTTCGGCCAGCCGCTCACCAGCAATGCGATTACCGGCACGTTCGGAGCCAATGCCAACTCGACCGTGACGCTGCAGGCGATGGAGCGCGCCGGCGTGATCCGCACGCTCGCCGAGCCGACGTTGACCGCCATCTCGGGCGAGAGCGCGACCTTCCTCGCTGGCGGCGAGTTTCCGATTCCCGCCGGCCTGAGCTGCGACACCACCAAGTCGCCGCCGCTCTGCCAGGCGACCATCGACTTCAAGAAATTCGGCGTGAGCATGAATTTCACGCCCGTAGTGCTGTCAGAGGGGCGCATCAGCCTCAAGGTCATGACCGAAGTCTCCGACCTCTCGAGCGACAACGCGCTGTCGCTGACCGTGCCCGGCGCGACCCAGAACGTCACCATTCCGTCGATCCGCGTTCGCCGCGCCGACACGACGGTGGAGATCCCGTCCGGCGGCTCGCTCGCGATGGCGGGCATGATCCAGGAACAGACCAAGCAGGCGATCAACGGGGTTCCCGGGCTGCAGCAGCTCCCGGTTCTCGGGCCGCTCTTCCGCAGCCGCGACTATGTCAACGACCAGACCGAGCTCATGGTCATCGTCACGCCCTACGTGGTGCACCCGGTGGCGCAGAAGGACCTGTCGCGGCCGGATGACGGCTATGCCGATGTGAGCGATCCCGCGCAGATCCTGATGGGACGGCTCAATCGTATTTACGGCGTCACCGGCGGGGTCGATCCGAACCGCACATATAACGGCCATTTCGGCTTCATCATGAATTGAGCGGCGAGGAGATCGGGTCGATGACATCCGTGGCGGGCGCGATTACCAGGTGCGGCAGGCAGGCCGGTCGCTTCGCGGCGGCCGCGGCGCTCGCGGCCTCGCTCACCGGCTGCTACACGGCGCACGAGACGGTCGACGCAGTACCGACCGACTATCGCCAGCGCCATCCGATCACGCTGCAGGAGGGCACGCACGCTGTCGAGATCTTCATCGGCTCGAGCCGCGGCGAGCTCGCGCCGGAGCAGCGCGCGGACGTGCTGGCGCTGGCGCAACGATGGAAGCGCGAGGCGACCGGAGGCATTGTGATCGACGTGCCGGCCGGCGGGCCGAACGAGCGCGCCGCCGCCGATGCGGTGCACGAAATCAACTCCATCCTGACCTCCGCCGGGGTGCCGGCCGAGGGCCTTCTGGTGCGCTCATATCGGCCGATGAATCCGGGCCGGCTTGCGACCATCCGGCTCACCTACCCGCGCATCACCGCGCAGGCGGGCCCGTGCGGATTGTGGCCGCACGATCTCGGCCCCGCCGACGTGGCGGAATACGAGCAAAACAGGCCCTATTGGAATCTCGGCTGCGCGACCCAGCGTAATCTTGCCGCCATGGTCGACAATCCGGCCGACCTGGTTCAGCCGCGCGGCGAGACACCGGCCTACGAGGCGCGGCGCGCGGTGGTGCTCGACAAGTATCGCAAGGGCGAGAGCACGGCCACCAACTATCCGAACGAGAACAAGGGCAAGATCAGCGACGTCGGGAACTGACATGAAGCTTTCCCTGCAGACCGCCGAAACGATCGACGCCGCGCCCGCGCCGACCGAGCGCGACGACTTTATCGCGCCCGCGCCGCGCGTATCGATTCAAGCGTTCTGTGCCAGCGTCGAGACCGCCGCATCGGTGCAGGCCGCGGCCGAGGACCGCCGTCTCGCCAAGGCGCACCTGCGCGTCCAGATGGGCGGTATCGTCGCCGCGGTCGAGGCCTATCGCAGCTCGCCGACGCCCAATGTCATCATGATCGAGACCGACACGCGCGTCGACGATCTGATTGCCGGGCTCGACGAGCTTTCCGAGGTCTGCGATGAGGGCACGCGCGTCGTCGTGATCGGGCGCTTCAACGACATCGTGCTCTACCGCGAGCTGATGCGGCGCGGGGTGAGCGAATATCTCATGGCGCCGGTGCGCGCGATCGACGTGGTGGGCGCCGTGTGCGGACTGTTCTCGGCACCGGATGCAAAGCCGGTCGGGCGCGTTATCGCGGTGGTCGGCGCCAAGGGCGGCGTCGGCGCCTCGACCGTCGCGCACAACGTCGCCTGGGCGATCGCGCGCGACCTCTCGCTCGATTCGGTGGTAGCCGATCTCGACCTCCCGTTCGGCACCGCCGGGCTCGACTACAATCAGGACCCGCCGCAAGGCGTCGCCGATGCGGTATTTTCGCCCGACCGCATCGACACGGCATTCATCGATCGCCTGCTGTCGAAATGCACCGACCACTTGAGCCTGCTCGCCGCGCCGGCGACGCTTGATCGTGTCTACGACTTCACGGCGGAAGCCTTCGAGCCGGTGTTCGACGCTTTGCGGGCGACCGTGCCCTGCGTGGTGCTCGACGTGCCGCACATGTGGACGGCCTGGACCAGGCGCGTGCTGGTCGGCGCCGACGACATTCTCATCGTCGCCGCGCCCGACCTCGCCAATCTGCGCAACGCCAAGAACATGGTCGACCTGCTGCGCGGCGCGCGTCCGAACGACCGCCGCCCGCTCTACTGCCTCAACCAAGTGGGCATCCCCAAGCGCCCCGAGATCAAACCTGCGGATTTCGCCAAGGCGCTCGAGGACGACCCCATCGCGGTCATTCCGTTCGAGCCGCCGGTGTTCGGTACGGCATCGAACAACGGACAGATGATTGCCGAAGTCGCGGCAGGTCATCGCACGGCGGAGATGTTCCGCACGCTCGCACAGGTGCTCACGGGGCGCGCCGCTGCCAAGAAGAAGAGCAATGGTCTGTTCGGGCCGCTGATCGGGAAGCTGCTGGGCTAGAGCATGATCCCGAAAAGTGGATGCCGGTTTTCGGAAAAGATCATGCTCAAACGATGCGCTAAAGCGTGATGACGATTCGAAGCAAAGTCATCACGCTTTAGCTGTTTGTGATGAATATAGGCTGCCCGCGCTGGACGATGCGGGCGGGCGCGGGTTTCGGCTGGAGCGGGGAGTAGGGTCGTGTTCGGTAAGCGTTCAGTTCCGGGAGCTGACGTGCGCAGCGCGCCCGACGCGCCCGCGCACTTGATGCCGGCGCCGACGCCGGCGCCCACCCCGCCCACACAAGCCGCCACGGATCAAGGCGGTCGCACTGCCTTTCCGTCCGCTGGGCTCGCGGCGCCGCTCGTTCCGGCGCCGGTGCCGCAGGCCGGGCGCGTCGTTGGCGCCAACCACAGTCCGGCGCCGCCGACCGGCGCGAGCGATTCGCGCAAATCGGACGGCTACTACGAGACCAAGGGCTCCGTGTTCGGCGCCCTGATCGAGGCGATCGACCTCGCCCAGCTCGCCAAGCTCGACGCCGACTCGGCGCGCGAGGAAATCCGCGACATCGTCAACGAGATCATCGCGATCAAGAACATCGTGATGTCGATCAGCGAGCAGGAGGAGCTGCTCGACGACATCTGCAACGACGTGCTCGGCTACGGCCCGCTCGAGCCGCTGCTCGCGCGCGACGACATCGCCGACGTGATGGTGAATGGATCAGGCACCGTCTATATCGAGGTCGCCGGCAAGATCCAGCGCACGCCGATCCGCTTCCGCGACAATCATCAGCTCCTCAACATCTGCCAGCGCATCGTCAGCCAGATCGGCCGCCGGGTCGACGAATCCTCGCCGATCTGCGATGCCCGCCTCCCCGACGGCTCGCGCGTCAACGTCATCGTGCCGCCGCTCGCGATCGACGGCCCGGCCCTCACCATCCGCAAGTTCAAGCGCGACAAGCTCACGCTGGAGCAGCTCGTGCGCTACGGCACGATCACGCCGGAAGGCGGCGACATCCTCAAGATCATCGGCCGCTGCCGGGTGAACACGCTCGTCTCCGGCGGCACCGGCTCGGGCAAGACCACGCTGCTCAACTGCCTCACGCGCTACATCGACGATGACGAGCGCGTCATCACCTGCGAGGACGCAGCCGAGCTGCAGCTGCAGCAGCCGCACGTGGTGCGCCTGGAAACGCGGCCGCCCAATCTCGAAGGGGAAGGCCAGATCACCATGCGCGACCTCGTACGCAACTGCCTGCGCATGCGGCCGGAGCGGATCATCGTGGGCGAGGTGCGCGGACCCGAGGCGTTCGACCTGCTGCAGGCGATGAACACCGGCCATGACGGCTCGATGGGCACGCTGCATGCCAACAACCCGCGCGAGGCGCTGTCGCGCCTCGAATCGATGATCACCATGGGCGGATTCACGCTGCCCTCGCGCACGATTCGCGAGATGATCTGCGCCTCGGTCGACGTCGTGGTCCAGTCGGCGCGCCTGCGCGACGGCTCGCGCAAGATCACCCACATCACCGAGGTGATGGGCCTCGAAGGCGACGTGATCATCACCCAGGACTTGTTCATCTACGATCTCCTCGGCGAGGACGCGGCGGGCAAGCTGATCGGGCGGCACCGCTCGACCGGCATCGGCCGTCCGCGCTTCTGGGAGCGCGCGCGCTACTACGGTGAAGAAAAGCATCTCGCCGCCGCGCTCGACGCGGCCGAGAAGGCGACGGCGGGTTGATGGCTCGAGATCTCCTTGGCATGTCGATGCAGCACCTCGCACTGTTCGTTCTCGCCGCAGCGGCCGTCGGCGGCGTCACTTGGGTCTTCCTCTATCCGCTCCTGTCCGGCGAGCGGCACGCCGAGCGGCGCATGCAGAGCGTCGCCAAGCCCGATCGCGCGGCTACCAAGGCGACGGCGACGCGCGCGTCGCCCAAGCTGCGTCGCAACGAGCTCGAGGAGACGCTCAAGCAGCTCGAGGCGAGCCGCAAGAAGCAGAAGAACCCGCCCCTCTCGGTGCGGCTGGAGCAGACCGGATTGAGCTGGTCGAAGCAGCAATTCATGATCGGCTCGGGCGTTCTCGGCGCCGTGGCATTCGTCGGGGTCCTTTTTATCGGCGGCGGCTTCGTGGCCGCCGCCGGGCTCGCCTTCGCCGCTGCTTTCGGCCTGCCGCGCTGGGTTCTGTCGTACCTGAGGAAACGCCGGCACAACAAGTTCCTGCAGCACTTTCCGGATGCCGTCGACATCATCGTGCGCGGCATCAAAGCGGGTCTGCCTTTGTTCGATTCGATGAAAGTCATCGTCTCTGACGCGCCCGAGCCGATCAAAAGCGAGTTCCGCGCGATCGTCGAGACGCAGACCATCGGGATGCCGCTCGGCGAAGCCTGCGGCCGTCTCTATCAGCGCGTGCCGCTGCCCGAGGCGAATTTCTTCGGCATCGTGATCGGCATCCAGCAGAAGTCCGGCGGCAACCTGTCGGAGGCGCTCGGCAACCTGTCGCGCGTGCTGCGTGATCGCAAGAAGATGAAGGCGAAGATCAAGGCGATGTCGATGGAAGCGAAGGCCTCCGCCGGCATCATCGGCAGCCTGCCGATCCTGGTGATGGGCATCGTCTACGTCACGAGTCCCGACTACATCGAGCTCTTGTGGACCACGCCGGTCGGCCGCCTCCTGCTTGCCGGCTCCGCCGCATGGATGCTGATGGGCATCATGGTGATGAAAAAAATGATCAACTTCGACTTCTGACCATGCTCCAACTTCTGATTGACAAGCTGCACAACCCGCATTTTCTCGCGATGCTGCTCGCCGCCGTCGCGGCGATCGCCACGGTCGTAACGCTCGCGATGCCGATGCTTGCGGGCGACACGCTGGATAAGCGCATGAAAGCCGTTGCGCTCGAGCGCGAGAAGATGCGCCAGCGCGAGCGCGAGCGCATGGCGCGGCAGGAAAAGGTCAGCCTGCGCACCTCGCCCAAGGCCTACATGCAGACGGTGGTCGAGCAGTTCAACCTCACCAAATGGGTCGGCCAGGAGGCGGCACGCGATAAGCTGATGCAGGCCGGCTATCGCGGGCAGGGGCCCTATGTGGCGTTCCTGTTCTTCCGCATGGTCGTGCCGCTCGCCATGCTGGTGGGCTCGTCTTTCTACGTCTTCGTCCTCGCCCACCTCGACCTGGCGCCGAGCCTCAAGCTCGGGCTGTGCCTGATCGCGACCTATGTCGGCATGCAGCTGCCGTTCCTGTTTCTCAAGAACAAGATCCAGAAGCGCAAGCTGTCGATCATGCGCGCCTTTCCTGATGCCCTCGACCTGCTGCTGATCTGCGTCGAGTCGGGCATGTCGATCGAGGCCGCGTTCCGACGGGTGAGCGAGGAGATCGGCTCGCAATCGATCGCGCTGTGCGAGGAGCTCACCCTGACGACCGCCGAGCTGTCCTATCTGCCTGACCGGCGCCAGGCCTACGAGAATCTGGCCAAACGCACCGACCTCGATGGCGTCAAGGCGGTCTGCCTCGCGCTGCAGCAGGCCGAGCGCTACGGCACGCCGATGGCGCAGACCTTGCGCGTCATGTCGCAGGAGAACCGCGACATGCGCATGTCGGAGGCAGAGAAGAAGGCGGCCGCGCTGCCGCCCAAGCTGACCGTGCCGATGATCGTGTTCTTCCTGCCGGTCCTGTTCGTGGTGATTCTCGGACCGGCCGCCATCAAGGCGATCGCAGCATTCAATTCGTGACGTTGTCGCCGCGGTCCTGCGCCGTACGCTTGCGGCTCGTCTTCTTGTTCGCGCTCGTCGGCGTATCGGAGGTCGATGCGATCTTCGCCCAGTCGTTGTGATCGGTCATCATCTGCTTGAGATAGGCGACGTTGGCGGCCGCCTCGTCGGGCGGAAGGTCGGCGCGCGCGATGCTTTCGGCCTCGGCAAAGCGGCCCTGCAAACCAACCACCAGCGCGAGGTTCTGCCGCACCCGCGGATCGGCGCTGGGCTGCGTGACCGCGCGGCGCAGCGTCGCCTCCGCCTTGGGCAGGTCGCGCGAGAGCGCGTAGGACAGGCCGAGATTGGACAGCACCGAAGGCTCGTCGGGAACGATCTTGAGCGCGCTCGAATAGTAGCGCTGCGCGTCCTCGTGGCGACCCATCTGGTCGAGCACTGCGCCCTGCGCCGATAGAATCCGCCAGTCGGGCTGGTCGGGCGAATG
The DNA here is from genome assembly GCA_036513175.1 of Xanthobacteraceae bacterium. Lineage (GTDB taxonomy): Bacteria > Pseudomonadota > Alphaproteobacteria > Rhizobiales > Xanthobacteraceae > JAVDCA01. The sequence continues at coordinate 29,106 of DATBZM010000388.1, forward strand.
CGCGCGGTTGAGCACGTCGAGGGCCTGGGCATAGTTGCCGACCGCGGCGAGCGCCCGGCCGTAGGCGCCGAGCACCGCCTTGTCCTCGGGGTGATGCATCGAGGCCTGCTCGAGCACCGCGACGGCCTGCGCGCGCTCGCCGAGGGCGCTGAGCGCGCGCGCGTAGGCGATCGCCGCATCGCGATCGGCGGGATTGGCGCGGTAGCGCGCGCCCTGCGCCGCGGCCTCGCGCCGCCAATCGTCGTCGGTGCGCGGGGGAGCGTTTGCGGCAATGGAGCCCGTCAGGTCTTGGCTGCCGGTGGTGACGCAGCCCGCGCCCGTGAGGGCCACGCAACCAAGCAGGGCGGCACTCGCAAGAAGCCGGGCGGTGCGGCCGGGAGGTCGACGCATTGCCATCATTCACTCCGCCAGGCCTTGCGCGGCCCGACGCCGCCTGGTCGCGGCGAGTAGTAGACCGTTAACCCTAATGGTTGGTTAAGGCGGGCCCGCTCGCTCAGAACGCCATGCGCGCGGTCGCCCTCAGCGTGTGCGTCAGTGGGCTATCGGTGCCGATGGTGGCGCCGTATTCGAAATCGAGCGAAGCCACGCCGCTGTCGCGCGCCCGCACGCCGACCGCGGTCGTAAACAGGTCATGGCTCGCGGCGCTCTGGATCAGGCCATAGGTGATCCCCGGGCCGATATCCGTGTAGTACATCGGCTGGTTGACGCCGCCGTCGAGCTCGCGCCGGTATTCGGTGCGCAGCGTCGGTGTGAGCATGCCCCACGCTGTCGCGATGTCGTAGAAGGTGCGCACGCCGAGCACCGCCGACGTCGTGTTGAAGCTGGTCGTGGCGAAGGTGAGCCCCTGGTTGGTCGGCCCCTGCTCCGAATAGGCGCCGAGGCTCGCGGTCATGAACTCGGCGCGCAGGTAGGGCATGAACTTCCATGGATCGAGCTTGATCTCGGTGCTGATGCCGAGCGAGCCGAACCAGGTGCCGCCGGTGCGGTCGCCGGTGACCGACGTGCTGTCGATCGTGACGAAACGCTGGTTGTTGAAGTCGAGGTAGCCGTAGCCGATGAGGCCGTCGACGAACCACGCGCGGACCGGCTGGTAGCTTGCATAGACGGTGCCGCTCAGGCTGCGGCTGCTGCTGCTCGTCCCGACGGTGCCGATGTCGGTGTGATCGGTTCCGTAGCCGAACGCGCCGCCGACGATGAGCTGGTCGAGCAGGCGCACGTCGACGCCCGCCGTCACACCGGCGGTGGAAAAGCGGTTATCGACCGAAAGGCCGTTGATGCTGCTCGTGCCGAGCTGGATCGAACCGCCCGCCCAGATCGCGAAGACCGGCGCCCACCAGCGGTCCTTCGTGCATTGCTCGGGCGGCATGCGCGCCGCCGTCTCGGCAGGCGGCCCGGGCGTCGCGGCATTCGGGCCGAGCTGCTCGACTAGCGGGCGCGTCGCCGCGGTCGACAGGTTGATGTCCATGTTGACCGCGCAGGGATCGAAGTCATCGTGCAGCCCTTCGAGATGCTGCATGACGTTGCCGATCTGCGCGCCGGCGAAGCGCCTTGCCGCGGCCGCCTGCGCGGCGACGAGGCCCTGCACGTCGGGATCGAGGCTCGGGTCGGGCCGCGCGGTCCCGACCGTGTAGCTGCGGCTGCCGAAATTGCCGGTGCTGTCGCGCGCCAGGATCGTGAAGCTGAAGCTTCCGAGCGCGCTAGGTGTGCCCGCGATCTGTCCGGTGTTGGGGTTGAGCGAGAGGCCGGGCGGCAGCGCGCCTGACGATACCGTGTAGATGTAGGGGCTGTTGCCACCGGTCGCCGCTACCGTCTGCCGGTACGCAACGCCCTGCGGGGCGGGCGGCAAGCTCGTCGGATTGATGGTCAGCGAATTGGTGCCGATAATGATCGCATAGGAGCGGCTCCCCGTATTGCCGTTGCTGTCGCGCGCCTGCGCGGTGAACAGCGATTGACCGGCGCCGCTCGGCGTGCCGGTGATCGCGCCGGTCGCCGCATTGAGCGAAAGACCCGCCGGCAACGTGCCGGTCGTGACCGTATACGTATAGGGGCCGGTGCCGCCCGTTCCGACTACCGTCTGGTTATAGGCCGTCCCCAGCGAGCCGCTCGGCAGGGCCGCCGGATTGACGGTCAGCGAGTTGGTGCCGACGTTCATCGCATAGGCGCGGCTGCCGGTGTTGCCTTTGCTGTCGAGCACTGAAATCGTGAACGTCGCTGGTCCGCTGCCGGTCGGCACGCCCGTGATGGCGCCGGTCGACGGGTTGAGCGCGAGGCCCGCCGGCAGCGCGCCGGTCGAGACCGAGAACGTATAGGGCCCGGTGCCGCCGACCGCGCTGACGGTCTGGTTATAGGCAACGTTCTGCGTGCTGGCCGGCAGGCTCGCCGGATTCACCGTGAGCGAACTGGTGCCGATGTTTACCGAATAGGCTTGGCTGCCGGTGTTGCCCTGCGTGTCGGTTGCCAGGATCGTGAAGTTGAACAGGCCGCCCGCCGTCGGTGTGCCGCTGATCGCACCGGTCGACGGATTGAGCGAGAGCCCCGTCGGCAGCGCGCCGCTGCTGACCGAGTATGTGTACGGACTGTTGCCGCCGGAGGCCGCGACGGTGTGGCTGTAGGGGACGCTCTGCGTGCCGGCCGGCAGGCTCGCGGGACTGATCGTCAGGATATTCGTTCCGACACTGACAGAGTACGCTTGCGTCCCCGTGTTGCCGAACTGGTCGCTCGCCTGGATCGTGAAATTGTAGTTCCCGCCCGTGGTTGGCGTGCCGGTGATTGCGCCCGTCGCCGAGTTAAGCGAAAGGCCCGTCGGCAACGCGCCCAAGAGGACGATGTAGGTGTAAGGCCCGGTGCCGCCGCTCGCCGTGACCGTCTGGTTGTAGGCGACGTTCTGGCTCGCCGGCGGAAGGCTCGCCGGGCTGATGACGAGCGGCGGCGGCGCGATGATCAGCGTATAGGGCTGTGAGCCAGAACTGGTATCGCCCGACGTCGCCGTGATCGTGAAAGTGTAGGTGCCGGCAGCCGTGGGCGTGCCCGACAGCGGCACGCCGCCAGCCGTCGGGCCGGCCCCGAGCGACAAACCAGGCGGCAATGACCCTGATGTCACCGCGTAAGTGAATACGTCGTCCGAATCGGTGCTGCTTGGGTTTTGATCCTCGTTGTCACCGTCATTCGCAAGGATCGGCTGATTGTAGAACTGTCCTTGCACGCCGGAGGGCAGCCCCGAGGGCGACAGCGTGATGGTCTCCAGGGCCTGCGCGCGAGAACCCGCGATGATCGCTGCAAGCACGAATGCGAATGCGGCAAGACGCCCCATGCGGCCGCGAGCAATCGATCTTGCTTGAAAAAGCATTTGGCAGGACCGCCGAAATCGAAATGACGATGGCGGTGATGGTTACGGAATATGGTTAAGAGGCGGTAAAATCCTCTGGCGGGAACCTGCAAGCCGATCGCGCCGTCACACGCTTAGTATCTGACAGACAAGGCGGATTGCCGCTCTACCCGGCGCCATGCGATGGTCCTGACGTGCGTCGGGATCGGGGCGACATGGTAACCAATAAGGCGAATCGAAAATGAAGTTGGCGATCATTCACGCCGTCTTGGCGAGCAAGGCCCCCGTTAGCGTTTGCGCCGCCGCACCATTGACCTGAGGACCGCGCGCCATGCACTCCATTTTCGCCGCGCCGGGCACCGCCGCCGTTCCTATTCACTGTGTCACCGCCGCGACCTGGCCGGCGGTGCGCACCGGACTTGATGCGGCGGCGCGCACCTTCGCGGATGCGGCCGGCTTCGCGCCGAGGTCCGGCAGCCATCTGTTGCTGCCGGCACCCGATGGCAGCCTGTCCGCCGTGCTGTTCGGGCTCGATGCGGAGGATAAGCCTTCGCACGATCCGTTCACGGCGGGGCGGCTGCCCGGCCTGATTCCGAACGGCTCGTATCGTCTTGTTGATGCACCCGGCGATGCGCGTCTCGCGGCGCTCGCCTTCGCGCTCGGCACCTATCAATTCACGCGCTACCGCAAGCGCGATGCCAAGGACGTTCGCCTGGAAATTCCGCAAAGCGTCGACGGCGAGGATCTCTCGCGCATCGTTGCCGCGGTCTTCCTCGCGCGCGACCTCATCAACACGCCGGCGAACGACATGAGTCCGGCCGAGCTGGAGGCCGCGGCGCGGCAGGTGGCCGAGCAGCACGGCGCCGCGATCCGTTCGGTGATCGGCGACGACCTCGTGACGCAGAATTTTCCGCTCATCCACGCGGTCGGTCGCGCCGCCAAGAGCGCGCCGCGCTTGATCGACATGCGTTGGGGCGATGCGGACGCGCCGAAGGTGACGCTGGTCGGCAAGGGTGTGTGCTTCGACACCGGCGGGCTCGACATCAAGCCCGACAGCGCCATGCTGCTGATGAAGAAGGATATGGGCGGCGCAGCGAGCGTGCTCGCGCTGGCGGCGATGATCATGGCGCGCCGCCTCAAGCTGCGCCTGCGCGTATTGATCCCGGCCGTCGAGAACTCGATTTCCGGCGATGCATTCCGTCCGCGCGACGTCTATCGCTCGCGCATGGGACTGACCGTCGAGGTCGGTAATACGGATGCGGAAGGCCGCCTCATCCTTGCCGACGCGTTGGCGCTAGCCGACGAGGAGGCACCCGATCTCCTGGTCGACATGGGTACGCTGACCGGCGCCGCGCGGGTCGCGCTCGGGCCCGACGTGCCGCCGTTCTACACGCACGACGAGGAGCTGGCCGGTGCGATCGCGTACAACGCCCGCGCCGAAAACGACCCGTTGTGGCGGCTGCCGCTGTGGCCTGGCTATGACGCGATGCTCGACTCCAAGGTCGCGGATTTGAGCAATATCGGCACCGGCGGTTTTGCGGGTTCGATCGTCTGCGCGCTGTTTCTCAACCGCTTCGTTGCTGCCGCGAAGGCCTGGCTGCATGTCGACATCTACGCCTGGACCCCGTCCGCCAAGCCGGGCCGGCCCGAGGGTGGCGAGTGCCAGGCGGCGCGCGCGGTCTATTCCTATCTCGCGGGACGCTACGGCTAGGGCATGAGCGCGCAAGCAAGCGTCGCGTTCGATCCGCGCGTGACGCCGGCGCGCCCCGACCTTGCGGCCGCGCATCTGCGAGGCAGGGTCGAGGCCGCGCGCTTCGTCGAAGGGGTCGAGCGCGAGGTGCGCGATGAGAGCGCGCCGCTGCGCCGCGAGCCCGCGCCCGATGCGCCGCTCGACACCGAAGCGCTCAAAGGTGAGCGCGTCACGGTCTATGAGACAAACGAGGAAGGCTGGAGCTGGGGCCAGCTTGCGGCCGACGGCTATGTCGGGTGGTTGCCGGCCAATGCGCTCGGCCCGCCCGGTCCGCCCGCCACCCATTGGGTCTGCGCCCTGCGCACGCTGGCGTTTCCCGGCCGCTCCATCAAGCTGCCGCCGGTCGCGGCTTTCTCGCTCGGCTGCCGGCTGGCGGTGATGCGGGGCGAGGGCCCGTTGGCCGTGACGCCGTCGGGCCATGTACCGGCGCGGCATCTGGCGCCGATCGGCGCGGCCGAGCCCGACTTCGTGGCGGTGGCCGAGCGCTTCGCCGGCGTGCCCTATCTATGGGGCGGCAAGTCCAGCCTCGGCGTCGACTGCTCTGGTCTCGTCCAGGTCGCGTTGACGGCCGCCGGCATCGCCTGCCCGCGCGACAGCGACATGCAGGAGCGCGCACTCGGCGCAGCAATGGCGGCCGACCTTGGCGATCTGCGGCGCGGCGATCTCGTCTTCTGGAAGGGCCATGTCGCGATCGTGCGCGACGCAGCGACGCTGGTGCACGCCAACGCGCATCACATGGCGGTCGCCGTCGAGCCGATCGCCGCGGCGGTGCAGCGCATCGCGGCCGGCGGCGGCGCCGTCACGGCGGTCAAGCGGATGCCGCGGGCTGCGGCGACGCCGTGATGCCGCTCGACTTCAAGTCGACCGAGCCATAGGATGCCGGCGGCCGACGCCTCGGTGGAGGTTCCCATGCTGCGTGCTCGATCGGCATTTGCGTCCGGCATCCTTGCTGGGCTCGCGCTCCCGGGAGCGTCCGGCTGGGCCGTCGCGCAAACCGGCTGCCAACCTACAATCATGCAACCATGCACCAACGCGCCGGCCCGACCGGCCAATCCGGCGCCGGGCCAGAAGAGGTCGACGCAGGCGGACGACGACAGCAACGAGCCCAAGGACCACTCGCCGCGCATCCCGCTCGACAAGGACACCACATTCCAATTCGGCACCGGCGGCATCGGCCTCGGGCGGAAGTTCTGAGGACTCGGCTTCGGCTCAATAGCCGCCGGCGCGATCGATCACGTTCTCGAGCGATTGCCCGATTTCGGACCGCTCGATCTGCTTCACGACGTAGGCGACGACTTCCTCGGGCACCGAAGCAGCAGAGTTGTGCGGCGTGATCGTCACCTTCGGATGCAGCCATAAGGGGCTCGCGGCCGGCAGCGGCTCGGTCGGGAAGACGTCGAGGGTTGCGCCCGCGAGCGCGCCTTCATCGAGCGCCGTGAGGATGTCGGCGTCGACCTGCAGCATTCCGCGCCCCGCATTGATCAGAAAGGCGCCACCGAGCGCGCCATCGCGTCTGAGCTTGCGCAAGAGGGCGAGGTTGAGGATGCCCTCGGTGGCCGGCGTATGCGGCAGCAGGCAGACGAGGATTTCGCTGCGCGCGAGAAACGCATCGAGCCCGGCGGCGTCATGAAAGCATTCGACGCCCGGCAGCGTGTGCGGTGTGCGGCTCCAGCCGGCGACGCGGAAGCCGAGCCGCATCAGCACCTCGGCGACGTCACGGCCGAGCACCCCGAGCCCCATGATGCCCACATGCACTTCATGCGCGGCCGGCTGCGCATGCTCGCGCCAGACGCGCTCGCGCTGCTGCGCGTCGTAGAGCCGCTGACGGCGGTGATGCATGAGCACGTGCAGCGTCACGTATTCGGTCATGCGCCGCGTCAGATTCGGATCGATCACGCGCACCACCGGAACTAGCGGCAGCTCACCATCCTTGAGCAGTGCATCGACGCCGGCGCCCAGGCTGAAGATCGCGCGCAAATTCTTGAACGGCGAGAATGCGCCGCGCGGCGGCAGCCAGGCGGCCGCATAGGCGACGTCGGCCGGATTGCCGACGCGGTCAGGCCACAGCCGGATGTCGCGGCCGGGCGCGGCGGCGCGGAAGCGCTGCTCCCACGGCGCCGGATCCCAGCCGGTGATGACCAGCAGCAGCGCGCTCATCGCGCGGCCGCGGGGCCGGCGACGATCGCATCGAGACGGCCGCGATTGAGCGCGAGCCATTGCAGCGCGAGGATGAGAAAGCCGTTGCGCACACCCCTTCGTTCGAGTGCTGCGAGCGCAATGTCGATCGGAACGCGCACAGGCCGCGTCGCCTCGTTCTCGTCGGCGGCGCCGGCGCGCGCCGGAACGCGCGTCGCGTCGACCAGGCCGAGAAACATGAATCCGTGCTCGTCGCTCGAGCCCGGCACCGGGATGAAATCGAGCATTTCGTAGAGCGCCGACGGCCGCACCCCGATCTCCTCGACGCATTCGCGCATGCCCGCGTCGGCGGGCGTCTCGCCCGCCTCGACGTGCCCGGCGACGATCTCGGTGAGCTCGCCCGCGCCGGTCGCGAGATGGGCCGGCAGGCGGAACTGGCGGATGAGAACCACCTCGCCGCGCGCAAGATCGATCGGCAGCACGGCCGTCACCTTGCCGACCCGCAGCACGTCGCGCACGCTGTCGATGGTCTGTCCGTCGGGCGTCCGCAAGTTGAGCCGGAAGCGCTCCAGCCGATGGAAGCCGTCGCCCAGCAGCCTGGGCGGCGACACCGTGGCGTCGGCCGCACTGTCGGCAAGCGCGTCCACCGTCGCGTGCTCGGTCATCGCAATCGCCCCCGGCTCGATGTCATTGGGCGACCACGTCGGCGGCCGCCGTCTCCAGGTTGAAGGCAGCGGCGAACAGCGCACGCGTGTAATCCGACTTGGGCGCGGCGAAGACCTCGGCCGCCGGTCCCTCCTCGACGACCTTGCCGTGCCGCATCACCATGATCCGGCTCGACAGCGCCGACACCACCCTGAGATCGTGCGAGATGAACATGTAGGTGAGGTCGTGCTCGCGCTGCAGCTTGCACAGCAGCGCCACGATCTGCGCCTGGATCAGCATGTCGAGCGCGCTGGTCGGCTCGTCGAGCACCACGAAGGTCGGCTCGAGCACGATCGCGCGAGCGACCGCGATGCGCTGGCGCTGGCCGCCGGAGAACTCGTGCGGATAGCGGAAGCGGGTCGCCGGCTCGAGGCCGACGTCGGTGAGCGCACGGATCACCCGCCGCTCGCGCTCGTCCGCCGGCATCTTCGGATGGTGCACCCACAGGCCTTCCTCGATGATGTCGCAGACGGACATGCGCGGGGAGAGCGAGCCGTAAGGATCCTGGAACACGATCTGCATGTTGCGGCGGAACGGCCGCATCGCCTTGAACTTGAGGCCTTGCAGCTGATGGCCCATGAACACCACCGGTCCATTCGACGAGATCAGGCGCAGGATTGCGAGCCCGAGCGTGGTCTTGCCCGAGCCCGACTCGCCGACCACGCCGAGGGTCTCGCCCTTGCGGAGCTCGATGCTGACGCCGTCGACCGCCTTGATGTGACCGACCACCCGGCGCAGCATCCCGCGCTTGATCGGAAACCAGACCTTGAGATTGTCGGTGCGCACCACGACCGGGCCGGATGGATTGGGCTGCGCCGGCTCCTTCTTCGGCTCGGCGGCGAGCAACTGGCGCGTATAGACGTGCTGCGGCGCCGTGAACACGCGCTCGACCGGCCCGTGCTCGACGATCTTGCCCTGGGTCATCACGTGCACGTGGTCGGCGACGCGACGCACGATGCCGAGGTCGTGGGTGATGAACAGCATCGCCATGCCGAGCCGTGCCTGCAGATCCTTGAGCAGCTTGAGGATCTGCGCCTGCACCGTGACGTCGAGCGCGGTGGTGGGTTCGTCGGCGATGAGCAGGTCGGGCTCGTTGGCGAGCGCGAGCGCGATCATGACGCGCTGACGCTGTCCGCCGGAAAGCTGATGCGAGTAGCTGGCGAGCCGGCCATCGGGGTCGGGAATGCCGACCTGCCTCAACAGCTCGATCACGCGCGCACGCGCCGCCCGTCCGGTGATGCCGCGATGCACCTCGAGGATCTCGGCGATCTGCTTCTCGATCGTGTGCAGCGGATTGAGCGAGGTCAGCGGCTCCTGGAAGATGATCGAGATGTCGTCGCCGCGCACGCGCCGCATCTCGGCTTCCGAGGCCTTGATCAGATCCTTGCCGTCGAACAGGATGCTGCCCGACGAATGATGTGCCTGCGGATAAGGCAGCAGCTTCATCACCGCCAGCGCGGCGCAGGATTTTCCCGATCCCGATTCGCCGACGAGCGCGACAGTCTCGCCCTTGCGGATATCGAACGAGATGCGATCGACCGCGACCGTATCGCGCCCGCCCTGGCGGAAGGCGACCGAAAGGTCGCGGACGGAAAGAAGGGCTGCCTCGCTCATGGCGATCACCGAAAAGTCTTGCGCGCGTCGAAGGCGTCGCGCACGCCCTCGCCGATGAAGATCAGCAGCGACAGCATGATGGCGACCGTGAAGAAGCCGGACAGCCCGAGCCACCACGCGTAAGGGTTGGCTTTCGCTTCGTTGAGCAACTCGCCGAGCGAAGGCTCGCCGGGCGGCAGGCCGAACCCGAGAAAATCGAGAGCGGTCAGCGTCATGACGGCGCCGGACAAGATGAACGGCACGAACGTCATGGTGGCCACCATGGCGTTCGGCAGGAGATGCCGGAACATGATCACTGGATTGGAGACGCCGAGCGCGCGCGCCGCCTGGATGTATTCGAAATTGCGCCCGCGCAGGAATTCGGCGCGTACGAGGCGCACGAGCCCGACCCAGGAAAACAGCAGCAGGATGCCGAGAAGGATGAAGAAGCCCGGCGTCAGCACGGCCGAGAGGATCAGCAGCAAATAGAGCTCGGGGATCGAGTTCCAGATCTCGATGAAGCGCTGGAACAGGAGGTCGGTCCAGCCGCCGAAATAGCCCTGCACGGCGCCCGCGATCACGCCGACCACCGAGGAGAGCACCGTGAGGATGAGCCCGAACAGCACGGAAATGCGGAAGCCGTAGATCAGGCGTGCGACCACGTCGCGGCCATTCATGTCGGTGCCGAGCCAATTGGGCTCGAGCTTGCCGTCGCATTTGGCAAAGTTTCCCGCGACGGCCTTCTCGCAGTCTTCCTTGGTCAAGGCCCATGTCGGCTTGGAGGGAAACGCCATCGGCGGATTGTTGACGCGCGTGTCGTAGTGGAAGCGGATCGGCGGCCACAGCATCCAGCCGTGCTTGGTGATGCGGCTGACCAGCGCCTCATCGTTGCGGTAGTCGGCCGCGGTGCCGAGCGCGTCGGTATCGTCCTTGCCGGCGAAGGTCGTATCCGCATAGGTGACGAAGAACGGGAAATACGACTTTCCGTCGTAACGGACATAGATCGGCTGGTCGTTGGCGATGAATTCCGCGAACAGCGAGAGCACGAACAGGACGGCGAAGATCCACAACGAGACGTAGCCGCGCCGGTTGCGCTTGAAATTCTCCCAGCGCCGCCGGTTGAGCGGTGAGAGCGCAAAGTGCGGCCGCACCGGCGCGAGCACCGGCCCGGTCGGCGTGGCGAGCGGGGTCTCGGGGACGCTGTCGGGAACGCAGGTGTCCATCTCAGACTTCCCGCGTCTCGAAATCGATGCGCGGATCGATGAGCGTGTAGGTGAAATCGGAGATCAGGTTCACGACCAGCCCGATCAGCGCGAAGATATAGAGATTGGCGAACACCACCGGATAGTCCCGGTTGAGAACGCTTTCGAAGCTCAGCAGGCCGAGCCCGTCGAGCGAGAATATCGTCTCGATCAGCAGCGAGCCGCCGAAGAAGGCGCCGACGAAGGTTCCGGCGAAGCCCGCGATGACGATCAGCATGGCGTTGCGGAAGACGTGCCCGTACAGCACCCGGCGCTCACTCAATCCCTTGGCGCGCGCCGTGAGCACGTATTGCTTGCGGATTTCGTCGAGAAAAGAGTTCTTGGTGAGCAGCGTCATGGTGGCGAACGAGCCGACCATCATCGCGCCGACCGGCAAGGTGATATGCCAGAAATAGTCGATGATCTTGCCGTACCAGGGAAGCTGGCTCCAATTCTCGGAGGTGAGCCCGCGCAGCGGAAAGATGTTCCAGAACGAGCCGCCGGCGAACAGCACGATCAGGAGGATCGCGAGCAGGAAGGAAGGCACCGCGTAGCCGACGATGATGATCGACGAGGTGACGGTGTCGAAGCGCGTGCCGTCACGCACCGCCTTGGCGATGCCGAGCGGGATCGAGATCAAATAGGTGAGCAGCGTCATCCACAGGCCGAGCGAGATCGACACCGGGAGCTTTTCCCTGATCAGATCGACCACACGGATGTCGCGAAAGAAGCTCTGGCCGAAATCGAACACGAGATAGCTCTTGAGCATGATGAAGAAGCGCACATAGGCCGGCTTGTCGAAGCCGAACTGCTTCTCCAGCTTCTTGATGAAGGCCGGATCGAGGCCCTGAGCGCCGCGGTACTTGGAGGTCACGGCGTCGAGCTGGCCCGCGCCCTGCAGCTGGCGGGCGCCGAAGTCGCCGCCGGAGCCGCCGACGCGCGAGCTCGCGCCCGTGTCCATGCCCGAAAGCTGGGCGAGCACGCGTTCCACCGGCCCGCCGGGCGCGAACTGCACCACGACGAACGCGACCAGCAATATGCCGAACAGCGTCGGGATCATCAGCAGCAGGCGGCGAACCAGGTAGGCGGCCATTCGGAATCCCTCTCGTTCTGCTCAGCCCGCCCGCTCGATCTTGCTCGCCTTGTCGCGGTCATACCACCAGATGTCCGGAATGGCGCGGTCATAGAGCGGCGGCGGCGCGCTCGGCCGGCCGAACACGTCCCAATAGGCGATCAAGTGCGAGGCCCGGTACCATTGCGGCACCCAATATCGGGCGGCGCGGATGACGCGGTCGAGGGCGCGGCAGGCAACCGTGAGCGCGTGCCGGCTGTCGCTGGCGATCACCTTCTCGACCAGCGCATCCACCACGGGATCGGCGATGCCGCCGATATTGAACGAGCCATTGATGCGCGCGGACGCCGACGAGAGATACGTGCGCAGCTCGTCGCCCGGCGTGTTGGCGAAGGTCAGGCGCTCCACCGTCACGTCGAAGTCGCGGTCGTCGAGGCGCGCCTTGTATTGGACCGCGTCGACCTCGCGGATCTTCGCGTCGATGCCGAGCATGGCAAGATTCTTGATGTAGGCGAGGTGGTGCGGCTCGAAGGTCGGATCGTCGACCAGGAACTCGATGGTGAACGGCTCGCCCTTCGTGTCCGTGCGCTTGCCGTTCTTGAGCGTGAAGCCCGCCTGCGTCAGCAGGGCGCTCGCCTTGGCGAGCAGCGGACGGATCTGCCCCGAGCCGTCGTTGACCGGCGGAACGTAGGGCTCGCCGAACACCTCGTCCGGCACCTTGCCACGGAACGGCTCGAGCAGCGCCAGCTCCTCGGCGCCCGGCTTGCCGGTCGCCATCAAGGGCGAGTTCTGGAACATCGAGATGGTGCGCTGATAGGCGCCGTACATGACATTCTTGTTGGTCCATTCGAAATCGAAGGCGTCGATCAGCGCTTCGCGCACGCGCCGGTCCTTGAACTTCTCGCGCCGCAGGTTGGGAAACCATCCCTGCGCGCCTGACAGCGTGCCGTCGGCCAGCGTGTCGCGCTTGACGCGGCCGTCGCGCGCAGCGGGAAAATCGTAGCGGGTCGCCCAGACGCGCGAGGTGAATTCCTCGCGCAACAGGTAGTTCTTCGCCGTGAATCCGATGAAGCCCACCTCGCGGTCGCGGTAGAACTCGTAGCGCACGGTGTCGAAGTTGCTCATCCCGACCGCAACCGGGAGAGTGGCGCCCCAGAAGTCCTTCACGCGCTCGTATTCGATGTAGTGGCCGGCATCGAAATGACCGACCCGGTAGGCGCCGGAGCCGAGCGGAATATCGAGGGTCGACTGGTCGAACGGATGGGTCGTGTAGTAGGCGCGCGAAAAGATCGGCAGGCTCGCGACGTAGAGCGGCACGGTGCGGCCGCGCCCCGGCTTGAAGCGTACGACGAGCGTCGCGTCGTCTTCGGCTTCTGCGCGGTCGAAATCGTTCAGCTGCTGGACCACCAGCGGATGGCCCTTGTCCTTGAGGATGGTCAGCGAGAATGCGGCGTCCTGCGCCGTGAGCCTGGTGCCGTCGTGGAAGCGCGCTTCCGGCCGCATCAGGTAGCGGTAGGTCAGCCCGTCGGCGGAGATGCGCACCGCGCGCGCCGCGTAGCCATACATGGCGTCCGGCTCGTCGGCCGCGCGCGCCATCAGCGCCGCGAAGGTGAGCTCCATGCCTTGCGCCGCATCGCCTTTGAGAATGAAGCTGTTGAGCGAATTGAAGGTCTGGAAATTCTGGTTGTTGAGCCGCGCCGGCCCGATCTGCGAAAACTGGCCCCCCTTCGGCGCGTTCGGATCGACATAGTCGAAATGCTTGAAGTCGGGCGGATATTTGAGGTCGCCGAAGGCCGAGATGCCGTGGTGTTCGCTCTCCGCGGCGGCACACGCCGGCGCCAGCCGCGCGGCGGCGAGCGCGCCGACGCCGATGACGAGCGCATTGCGGCGCGTGATCGTCACCGGCCCGACCCGGTCTTTGCCGCCTTGTCGGCGTCCCACCACCAGATGGTGGGGAATGCATCGTCGCCGTAGTACGGCATCTTGTCGGGCCGGCCGAAGCGGTCCCAGCGCGCCGAGCGCACCTTGCGGTAGCTCCAATGCGGCACGACGTAGTGGTTCCACAACAGCACGCGGTCGAGCGCCTTGGTGGCCGCGACCAGCTCGTCGCGGTTCTTTGCGAAGATGACGCGGTCGATCAGCGCGTCTATCGCGGGGTCCTTGACCCCGATGTAGTTCTGCGACGCGGGCTGATCGGCCGCGGCCGAGCCCCAGTAGCCGCGCTGCTCGTTACCGGGCGAGAGCGATTCGCCCCAGCTGTGGATGATGATGTCGAAGTCGCGGTTGCGCAGGCGGTTTTCGTATTGCGCGTCGTCGATCGTGCGGATCGACACCGCGATGCCCATGCGCTCTAGCCCCGGCTTGTAGAACAGGTTGATGCGCTCAAAGACCGGCTCGTCGCCGAGCAGCTCGACCGCGAGCTGGGTGCCGGTCTTGGCGTCGACCAGCTTCTGGTCGCGGATCTCGTAGCCGGCCTGCTGCATCAGGCGCAGGCCTGCGCGCAGGTTGTCGCGGGCCAGCGTGGGATTGCCGCCGACCGGATTGCTGTAGGCCGTGGTGAACACTTCCGGCGGCACCTTGTCGCGCAACGGCTCGAGCACTGCAAGCTCCTGCGGGCCCGGCAGCCCGGTGGCGGCGAGCTCGGTGCCGTAGAAGTAGCTGTTGATGCGTTCGTACTGGCCATAGAAGAGCTGCTTGTTGAGCTCCTCGAAGTCGAGCGCGAAGTTGAAGGCGTGCCGGACACGCGGGTCCTTGAACTTGTCCCGTCGCGTGTTGAACGCGAAGCACTGCATGCCGCCGCTGTTGCGGATCGGAAACTCTTCCTTGATCACGCGCTTGGCGGTGACGGCGGGGAAATTGTATCCCGTAACCCACGTCTGCGCGCTGTCCTGAGTGCGCCAATCGAGCTGGTCGGCCTTGAAGGCCTCGAACGCGACGGTCGTGTCGCGGAAATAGATGTAGCGGATCTCGTCGAAATTGTCGGAGCCGATCCGCACCGGAAGATCCTTGCCCCAGTACTCCTTGACCCGCTCGTAGACGATCGTGCGCCCCGGCTCAAACGACTTGATCCGATAGGGCCCGCTGCCGAGCGGCGGTTCGAGCGTGGTCAGACTCACGTCGCGCCCCTTGCCGTTCCGGTCCTTGCCTTCCCACCAATGCTTGGGCAGCACGTAAAGCTCGCTGACGATCTGCGGCAGCTCGCGGTTGCCCGGTCCGTCGAACGTGAAGGTGACGTCGCGTTCGCCGGTCTTCTCCAGCTTGACCACGTGGCGGAAGTAGGCCCCGTAGAACGGGCTGTTCGCCCGCAAGGCATTGAACGAGAAGATGACGTCTTCGGGCGTCACCGGCTGCCCGTCGTGCCATTTCGCCGCGGCGCGCAGCCGGTAGGTGGCCGACGAGAAGTCGTCGGTTCGGCTCACCGACTCGGCGAGGAGGCCATAAACGGATGCCACCTCGTCGAGCGCCGGCGCGGCGAGCTGTTCGTAGACGTGGGTGATGCCCGACGCGATCTGGCCCTTGAAACCCGCGACCACGACATTGAAGTTATCGAAGGTGCCGAGGCCCAGCATGCGCACCGAGCCGCCCTTCGGTGCGTCGGGATTGACGTAATCGAAGCGCTTGAAGTCAGCCGGATATTTGAGGTCGCCAAACAGCGAGAGGCCTTGCCGCCAGGCCGGGCCGGGCGCCGCCGCGCCCTGCGCGGCGGCCGGCTGAACGAGGGCGGAAAGGCCGGATTTGGCGAGCCCGGGCGCCGCGAGCGCGAGCGCACTGCGGCGAAGGAGGTGGCGGCGGGTCAGGAACAAGGGGTTCTCCGCAATCGATTGGGTGCAGGATTTCTCCGGCCTATGTCTTTAACGGATTATGTCCCTTTTGCGATGCATTGGCGCACGCGGGTGCGGCTAACTCCCACGCCTGCCTTCAATTTCCCGTGCATGTTCCCTTGCACGCGGGCGCAAAAGCTCTCGGCCGGGCGCGGGCCCGGCCGAGCGCTTCATTCAATGGAAGCCACGCCGGTCGGGCTATTTGTTGGCCACCTTCGGCAGGTCCATCGGCTTGTCGGCGAGCGTGTGCAGGTAGTTGATCACGTCGGCGCGCTGGCTGTCGCGCGAGAAGCCCGCAAAAGTCATCAGGGTGCCTGGGATGTAGCCGCGCGGATTGGTGAGGAACTTGTTGAGCTCGTCCCAGGTCCAGGTGCCGCCCTTGGCTTTCATGGCCGCCGAATAGTTGAACCCCGGCTCCGAGGCGCGCGCGCGACCCACGATGCCCCAGAGGTTGGGACCGACCTTGTTCGGCCCGCCCTTCTCGAAGGTGTGGCAGGCTTGGCAGATCTTGGTAGCGGCTTGGCCGCGCTCGGCGTTCGACGTCTGCAGCAGCACTTCGATCGGCTGCGGCGCCGCCGGCGCGCCGCCCTGCTGCTCGGCGGGCTTTTCCTGGATCGCGATCTCGTAGCCGGGCTTCGCCGGCACTTGGGGGGTGAAGATCGCGCCGGCCGCGATATTGACCGCCTCCAGCGAGAGGCAGGTGGCCAGCACCGCCATCAGGACTTTGTTCAGGTCGTCGGAATCCATTGCCGAAATGCTCCGAAGGTCGTCATCGGTTAGCGGAGAGATGGCCCGGCGGGCGCATAGGCGAGCAAAGCGACGCCGTTCTTCGAACGGCCGTAGGCGAGCGAAACGACGCCGTTCTTCGAACGGCTATCGGTAGCGGCGCACAAATAGCCGGTTTGCCTCGCCCCTGGCAACCCGTATAAGCGGGCTCCCCACCCGTCAAATTCGGGCTGACGCGCGTAAATCCGGGCATTTTCGGCGATGGTGAGCGAGGTCATTGTTCTCATTCCGGCGCGCCTCGCCGCGACCCGGCTGCCCGGCAAGCCGCTCATTGATATCGCCGGCAAGCCGATGATCGCCCACGTGCTGGCGCGTGCGCAGGCCGCGGGCGTCGGCGAGGTGGTGGTGGCGACCGATTCGGAAGCGGTCTGCGTTGCGGCGGAAAAAGCCGGCGGCCGCGCGATGATGACCTCGGCCGAGCATCAGTCCGGCTCCGATCGCATCTTCGAGGCGCTCGCCGACCTCGACCCGGAACGGCGCATCCGCCGGGTGGTGAACGTTCAGGCCGACCTGCCGACCCTCGATCCGGCCGATCTGCGCGCCGCCGTCGCGCTGCTCGACGATCCGGCGGTCGATATCGCGACGCTCGCGGCGGAAATCCGCGATCCGGCCGAGCGCACCAATCCCAACATCGTCAAGATGGTCGGGTCGCCACTCGGTGCGCGGCGCCTGCGCGCGCTCTATTTCACCCGCGCGACCGCGCCCTACGGCGACGGTCCGCTCTATCATCACATCGGTCTTTATGCGTATCGGCGCGAAGCGCTCGAACGCTTCGTCAAGCTGCCGCCCTCGACCCTGGAGAAGCGCGAAAAGCTCGAGCAGCTGCGCGCTCTCGAAGCCGGCATGCGCATCGATGTCGCGTTGGTCGATTCGGTGCCGCTCGGCGTCGATACGCCCGAAGATCTGGAAAAAGCGCGCGCGCTGCTTACGCATTGAGTGGGATCCATGAGCAAGACATCGAAGAAACGTAAAATCGCGTTCCAGGGCGAGCTTGGGGCGAACTCGCATATCGCGTGTAACGAGGCCTATCCGGGCTACGAGCTCCTGCCGTGCCCGACCTTCGAGGACGCCTTGGCGGCGATCGCGAGCGGCAGGGCCGATCTCGGCATGATCCCGATTGAGAATTCGGTCGCCGGACGCGTTGCCGATATCCATCACCTGATGCCGACCGCCAAACTGCACATCATCGCCGAGCACTTTCTGCCGATCCGCAACCAGCTCATGGCTCCGTACGGCGCCACGCTCAAAGGCCTCAAGACGGTGGAGAGCCACATCATGGCGCTCGGCCAGTGCCGCAACTACATCCGCAAGCTCGGCATCAAGGCGCTGGTCGCGGCCGACACGGCGGGCGCCGCCAAGGAGGTGGCGGAGCATGGCGATCCCACGCGGGCCGCGATCGCGTCGCGCCTCGCCGCGAAAATCTACGGCTTGCGAATTCTCGCCGAGAACATCGAGGACGACGCGCATTCGACCACGCGCTTCATCGTGCTCTCGCGCGAGAAGAAGCTCGCCAAACGCGGCAACGGCCTGATGCTCACGACCTTCGTGTTCCAGGTGCGCAACATTCCGGCCGCGCTCTACAAGGCGCTCGGCGGCTTTGCCACCAATCGGGTCAACATGACCAAGCTCGAAAGCTACATGATCGAGGGTAACTTCTTCGCCACCCAGTTCTACGCCGACGTCGAGGGCCACCCGGACGACCCGAACCTCAAGCTTGCGCTGGAGGAGCTGGCGTTCTTCTCCAAGGAGTTCACCATCCTCGGCGTCTACCCGGCGCATCCGTTCCGGGCGAAGCTCGCCAGGTAGCAAAGCGAAGCGTGCCCACGCGTCCTACGCGCTCAGATCGCGTCGGATGGCGAGGAGAACGTGAAATCCTTCACCAGCAGCGTCGGCGCCGCGACGGTCGGACGCTCGGTCTCGCCGCCGCGCGTTCGCTCGCTCGGCCCGATCGCCAGCACGTTGGCGAGGATCGCGATCGGGCTCTCGTTGAAGCGGAAGTTGAGCGCCGGGCCGACGATACGCCCGTTCTCGATCAGGAAATTGCCGTCGCGCGTGAGGCCGGTGAGCACGAGCTCTTGCCGATCGAGCACGCGGATGTACCACAGGCGCGTGACCAGCACGCCGCGCTTCACGTCGCGGATCATGTCGTCGGTCGTCGTCGTCCCGCCCGTCATGACGAAGCTGTGCGACTGCGGTACCGGCTCGCGGCCCGCTTTCTGTGCCCAGTAGCGCGAATAGACAAGATTCTCGAGCACGCCGTCCTCGGCCCAGACGGTGCGGCCTTGCGGCAGGCCCTCCTCGTCGAAGGTGGCCGCCGGCGCGACCGGACTGCCCGAATCGGAGAAGATCGTGACCTTGTCGGCAAACAGCTTCTCGCCGATCTTGTTGCCGCCGCCCTTCCTGGAGAAGAAGCTGCGGCCCTCGTCGGCCTGCCGCGCATTCATGTACCACAGCGCGTAGGTGACGAAGTCCGATACCGCCGAGGGCTCGAGGATGACCGTATACTTGCCCGGGTCGAGCCGGACCGGCGGCGCCGCATAGGCCGCCTTGTCGGCGGCGCGCGCGCCGAGGCGTGCCGTATCGAGGCGGCCGATGCGGGTCTCGGCGACCCCGGCCCATCCCGACCACGTGCCGGCGCGGTTGCGCGCCGTGACGGTGAACTCCGTGCTGGTGCGCGGCTCATAGGCAAAAAGGCCGGCGCTCGTCGCCAGCGCGTGGAACCCGCGCCCCGCGATGCTGTAGCCGGTCACGTCGATGCTGCGTTTGCCGGCTGCGTCGATGATGGCCTTCGCGGCGGACGCAAGATCGCCGGCGCGGATCGCGGCGGTCGGCGCGTCGTAGCCGGCGGCTGCTGCATATTTGTGCGGTCCCAAGGGTGGCAAGGATTCGGGATTTTCCGGCGCCGAGCGTGCGATGTCCTCGGAGCGCGCGACCGCCTGGGCCAGCATCTGCTCGTCGCGCCCGGTGATGCTCGCAGCACCGGAGCGCTTGCCGAAGTACGATTCGATCCGCACCTCCAGCGTGCTCTGCGCGCCATTGGTGGTCGCGTTGCCGTGCGCGAAGCGCAGATTGGTATCCTCGCGGCCCGCGATGCCGACGACGCAATGCTCCGCCTTCGATCGCGCCAGCAGCCCGTCGGCGATGCGCTTGGCCTCGTCGGGTGAAAGGAACATCGGTCAGATGTCCTTCCGTTCCGTGTTGAGCACATTGATGCCGCGGAACCGCGCCGGCACCGCCCCATGCGATACGGGCGCGAGCTGTGCGGGCTGCCCCTTGCCGCATGAATAGGTGCCGCCGAGGTGATAAGTGGATTTGTCGCCGAGCCCGTCCATCGCGTTCCAGAAATCGGGCGTGCGGCCCTGGTAGGCGACGTCGCGCAGCATGTCGCCGCGCTTGCCGTTCTTGATCTCGTAGAAAAGCTGGCCGCCGAACTGGAAATTGTACCTTTGCTGGTCGATGCTCCAGCTCCCATCGCCGACCACATAGATGCCGTTGTCGACGCCGGCGAAAAGATCGTCGAGCGAGGTCGGCTTCGGGTTCGGCTGCAGCGAGACGTTCGGCATGCGCTGGATCGGGAAGGAGGCGGGGCTCGCGCCATAGGCGCAGCCGTTCGAGCGCTCGCGGCCGATCATTGCCGCCTGGCCGATCGCCATCTGGTAGTTCTCGAAGATGCCGTCGCGGATGATGGCAAATTCCGCGCCGGCGGTGCGCACACCGTCATCGTCGTAGCCGACCGTCGCTAGGCCGCCGAGCTCTGTGCGATCCGCCATCACGTTCATCAGCGGACTGCCGACCTGCAGCTTGCCGAGCTTGTCCGGGGTGATGAAGGATGTTCCGGCAAAATTCGCCTCCCAGCCGAGCGCGCGGTCGAGCTCGGTCGTGTGTCCGATCGACTCGTGGATCGTCAGCCACAGGTTGGTCGGGTCGATGACGAGATCGTAACGGCCCGGAGCGACCGGCTTCGCCGTGAGCTTCTGCCGTGCCTGCTCGGCGGCGAGCGCGGCTTCGGCGACGAAGTCATATGCCTCGACGTAGTCCCAGCCCGAGCCGCGCGGCGCCGCGAGGCTCGCACGGCTCGCGAAGCGGCCGCGCTCGCGATCGACGGCGGTCACCTCGAAGGATGGAAAGCCGCGCACGCGGGTCTGCGTGATGCGGCTGCCACGGCTGCTCGCAAAGAGCTTCTCCTCGCGCACGAAATTCATCTCGGCAACGCAGAAATTCGCGCCGGCATCGAGCGCCGCCGCGTTGATCGCGAGCAGCTTCTCGGCCTTCGCATGCGCCGGGACCGTGAACGGATCGGTCTTCATCGGCATACGCCAGTCGTCCTGGTAGGCGGCGACCGATTCGAGCACGATCGGCCTCGCCTGGATCAGCCGGCTCGCCTTCGCGTTCTCCACTGCGAGCGCCACCGCGCGCGTGATCGCGTCGGGCTCGGGGAGCTCGCCGCCCGCAAAGCCCCAGCTGCCCTCGATGAGGACGCGCACGCCGAAGCCGACCGAGAGGGACGAGTCGTATTGATCGAGACGCTGCTCGCGCGCCTGGCTGAACTCCTCCTCGGCGCGGCCGATGCGAAAATCCGCGTAGCTTGCGCCCGCGCGCTTGGCGAGATCGAGCGCCATGTCGGCGAGCCGCAGCCGGCCGGCATCGTCGAGCTTGTCGTAGGCCTCGGCGGCAGCCGCCGCGGAGACGCCAAAGAGCAGATGATCGGCGCCGGAGGCGCAGGCCGCGCAACCCGCATGCTTGAGGAAGCGACGGCGATCCATCTCACGGTCTCCCGCACAGGGGCACGCGCGAGCAGCCGACATGGAAAGCCGCGCCCGCGAACAGCGCTGCAACCGCCAGTGCGAGCTGGCCCGCAATCATCGGCACCTCCGCAGCTCTACTTCACATTCGCCACTACCCATTCGTCGATCAGGTGAGCGATGTCGAGATTGTTCTTCTCGATCATCACCATGTGGCCGTTGCCGCGGATGCCCTTGTCCTGCAGGCGGATGTACTCGGTCTTGACCCCCGCTTGGTTCAGATACTTCGCCGTGCAATGGTCATAGACTTGGTGATAGGACGCCTCCGCCGACATGATCACGACGGGGATGCCCTTGAGATTCACCAGCTGGCGCGCCGGCGCCTTCTGCATCCAGCACACGAACAGATCCGGCCCGTCGGCCTTGGCCTCGCGCTCGATCGCGATCTCGCCCGGGTCCTTCACGGGCGGATCGTAGGCGATCGGGATGTCGGTCGGGCCCCATGGGCGGGTGCGGCCGGTGCCGATGATGGTTGCCTCGAACGGCGGCCCGGCCGGCTCGATCGCGACGATCGCCTTGACGAGCTTCGGCCGCGCGTCGGCGATCAGCCAGCCGAAGGCGCCCGACTGCGAGTGGGTGAGCACGATTGCGGGGCCGATCTTGTCGAGCAGGGCCGCGCCGGCGTCCTGGTTGCGCTGCTCGGTCTCCTCCGCCGACAGCACCGTCTCGACCTGCGTTGCGTAGAACGCGTCGAAAATGGCATCGCCCTTGCGGCCCTTGTTCGGTCCCTCGCCCGGCCATTGCGTGTGCTTCTTCGCTTGCGGCCAGGTGCCGTCGGTCTCGATCGCGGTGAACTGGAATTGCTCGCCCTTTGCCGTGAACATCCGCGTCTTGCCGTCGTCGGGATGATAGGCCGAGCGCCCGCGCATCGGCTGGTCGATCATGTAGACGACATAGCCCTGCTCGACGAAATACTCGGCCCAGCCCTTGCGGCCGTCCGGGGTGCCCATCCAGTTGGTCGCGGTCTGCGCCGCGCCGTGGACCAGCACCAGCGGATAGGGCCGCCGCACGTCCTTCGGCGCCAGCACCTCCACGTAGACTTGCCCCTGCATGATCTCCTGCCCGGGCGGCCCGACGTATCTGCCGCCGACATAGAAATAACCACGCAACGCCACCGCGGATTGGTCGACCGCCGGCACGGGCAGCTTGGGCGGCTCGGCGTCTGCGGCCGTGAAGAGCAAAAGCGACAACGGCAACAGCGCAGCAACGCTGCGCGCATAAAATCGAATCATAGTGTCCTCCCGTCACCGCGGGCCCGCGGCGCTTTCGATTGATTGTTGCAAACGTCGCGCGGCCGTTGCGACCTTGTCAATCGCCATGGCGCAACGTCCCACGCCTGCCCCATGGGCGATGGGCGCCGCGCCAACCGCTAATCGCGTCCGAAATGCGCCGTGAGATAGGCCGTGATGGCGCGCTCGTCGTCCGGCGCCGACAAGCCGAAGCGCGCGAACATGTTGGCGACCGTGCCGTTCCAATCGCTCATGGTCCGCCTGGTCGCGGTGACGCGCTCGAGATCGTGACAGAGCGTACAGCGCGTCTCGACCAGCTCCTTGCCGGGCCCGTCCGGCAACGCGATCGACTTCGGCGGCGGCAGCCGCTGTCCGGGCCCGAAATTCTTGTCGAGGTAGTCGAGCAAGGTGTCGGCGTCGTGCGGCGTAAGCGGCGCACCGCGCAGGATCATGTGGTAGACGTGCCGCTTCCAGCCCACCGGTCCGTCGCGCATCGAGATGATCACCGTGAGCGCATGGCACTGCGTGCACACCGCGGTCATGATCTCGCGGCCGTCACCGGGCGGCAACGCGTTGGCGGGCTGCGCGTGCGCCGGCGCGCCAAGCGCCAGCGCGGCGATGAGAGCGGAGGGGACGAGGCGCCGCATCGTCATACCTTGCGCGTGCGCAGGTCGGCGAGTGAGTAGGGCGGATGCCAGGTCGATTCGGCGCCGATGCCGTCGCGCCACGTGTGCACGTCGAGCAGATAGGGCCGCCCCTCGGCGACCGCACGCTGTCCGCGCCCGATCGCGTCCTTGAGCTTGTCCGGCTCCTTGACGACTTCGCCCTCGACCCCGAAGGCGCCGGCCGCCTTGGCGTAATCGACGTCGGGATCGCCGAGGTAGCAGGTCATGTCGCGGCCGGTGTTGAACTGGCGTCCGGCGAAATGCCAGATGCGATTGCGCTCGTTGTTGTAGCTGTGGTTGTTGAGCACGATGTTGAGCACCGGCGCCTTGTAGCGCGCCATGCTCCACAGCGGCTGCGGGCCGCTGAAGCAGAAGCTGCCGTCGCCGACCACCGACACCACCGGCTTGTCCGGCCGCGCCAGCTTGACGCCGAACGCCGCCGCCATGCCCCAGCCGAGAATGTTCGCGCTGGTCGCGAAATAGGGCTTGTCGTCGCCGCCGAACGACATCAGCGAGTCCATGGTCTTGCCGGAGTCGACGTCGCAGACGTAGCAAGTGTCGCGCTCGAGCGCGGCTTCGAGCTCGAGCCCGAGGCGCTCGAGCGCGACCGGGGTGCGGTCCGCGTGCTCGCGCGCGATTCTGAGGCGGAATTCGCGCATTTCATCGGTATAGGCGCGCGTGCGGGCGATGCGCTCGTCGGCGATCGCCTCGAGCCGCGCCGCCGGCGCGAGGCTCTTGATCGCCGCGATCAGGTCGGCGGCCGCGAGCTTGAGGTCGGCGACCATGCCGAGATCGACCGGCGTCGTGCGCGCAAGTCCGGCCGGATCGTAGCGGATCGAGATCAGCGTGGTGCCGGGCGCGGCATGCTCGCCGAAGCGATTGCCGAGATTGAGCAGCACATCGGGCTTGCCCGGATAGCGCATGTTGGCGAGATGCGCGCCGACGAACAGCGGATGCCGGGTCGGGAATGGCTTCGACCAGTAGGTCAGCCCGCCGAACTGCGCCGCGACCGGCATGCCCAGCAACTCGGCGAGCTCGATCGCTTCTTTTTCGCCATGGCACCACGTGATGTCGTCACCGACGCTCATCAGCGGGTTTTTTGCATCGATCAGCAGGCGCGCCGCCTTGTCGACATCGTCCTTGTCGGGCCGGATACGCATCGGCACGTCGAATTTCGCCTGGTCCCAGATCTGCGCCCTTGCGTCCGCGCGCAGCGTGTTGTTGGGCAGCGCCAGAAACACCGGCCCGCCGGGCGGGGTCGACGCGAACTTGAGGCCGCGCCGCAGCGTCTCGGGGATGGACTCCGTCGTCCTCGCGGCCCAGTACCACTTGGTGATCGGCTGGGTCATCACCTCGCTGTAGTCGGGCTCTTGCGGCAGGTCGCGGCCGAGCGCCTCCTGCTCGACGGACGCGACTGCGACCAGCAGGGGCACCTGGTCCTTGAAGCTGTTGACCATCTGGGTCATCGCGTTCGGCAGCCCGACATTGGCGACGATGACGACCCCGGTCTTGCCCGAGGCGCGCGCATAGCCGTCCGCCATCGCGACCACGGCGCCCTCGTGGATGCCCTTGATCAGGTGGATGCCCGGCTCGTCCACCAGGGCGTCGAAGATCGGGTAATCGCCGGTCGACGGATTGAAAAAGATATATTCGACGCCGGCCGCCTTGAGCTGCGCGACGAACAGCGCGCCACCGCTTCCCTGCACCTGGCGCATCGCGGCGGCGGAGGGCTGCGCCGCGGGCGTCAGCGACTGCGCCACCGCCTTGCGCGCCACCGCGCCCATGCCGAGCGCGCTCAGTCCCGCCATGAGCTGGCGGCGCGACAGGCCATTGTCGAGATACCGCTTGATGAGGTCCTTCATCGAGTCCTCCCTGCCGCGCGGGCTGTTGCCGCCGCGTCGGTGCGATCCGGGAACCCAGCAGATGCTGTCCCAATGATTATATCCCGGCGTCACGCGCCGTCGATCGTCTCGCGCAGGATCTCCAGCTCCAGCCACTTGTCCTCCGCTGCCGCAAGCTCGGCTTGTGCCGCGACGAGACTCGCTGAAATCGCGTCGAACGCCTTGCGGTCGCGCGCATAGAGATGGGGCTCTGCGAGCCGCTCTTGCGCCGTGCGAATCGTCTGCTGCAGCGCCGCGATCTCTCCCGGCAGTGTTTCGAGCGCGTATTTTTCGTTGAAGCTCAGCTTGCGTCTGGCGCTCGATCGCGTGGGCGCTGCCGGTGTCCTTGTCGGCCTCGACAGGGCTGGCTTGCTGGTCGCCTCGCGGGCGATGTCCTCGCCGCGCTGCGCCAGCATGTCCGTATAGCCGCCCGCATATTCGGCCCAGCGTCCGCCGCCTTCCGGCACGATGACGGCATTGACGACGCGGTCGAGGAAGTCCCTGTCGTGGCTGATCAGCAGGATCGTTCCGGGATAATCGCCGAGCATTTCTTCCAGCACGTCGAGCGTTTCGAGATCGAGGTCGTTGGTCGGCTCGTCGAGCACCAGCAGGTTCGAGGGCTGGGCGAGCGCGCGTGCCAGCATCAGCCGGCCGCGCTCGCCGCCCGAGAGCGCGGATAGCGGCGTGCGCGCCTGCTCGGGCGAGAAGAGGAAATCCTTCATGTAGCCGATCACGTGTCGCCTCTCGCCGCCGACCGCGACCGTGTCGCCGCGTCCGCCTGTGAGTGTTTCGACAACCGTCGCATCGGGATCGAGGCTCTCGCGCCCCTGGTCGAGCGTGACCGAGGCGAGGTTGGCGCCGAGCCGCACGGTGCCGCTGTCGGGCACGAGCGCGCCGGTGAGGAGATGAATGAGCGTCGTCTTGCCGGTGCCGTTCGGACCAACGATGCCGACGCGGTCGCCGCGGGCGATGCGGGTCGTGAAGTTGGTCACGATCGCGCGCTCGCCGAAAGATTTCGCGATCTTGTCGGCCTCGATCACCAGCGCGCCCGAGGCGTCGGCCTCGGCGGCGGCGAGCGTCGCCCTGCCGGCGCTCGCTCGATAGTCGCGCCGCGCCTGGCGCAACGCCTGCAGGGCGCCGAGCCGACGCACATTGCGCTTGCGCCTTGCCGTGACGCCGTAGCGCAGCCAATGCTCCTCGTCGACGATTTTGCGGTCGAGCTTGTGCTGCGCCGTCTCCTCCTCGGCCAGCGCCTCGTCACGCCACGCCTCGAAGCTCGCAAAGCCGCGCTCGATCCGCCGGGTCGTGCCGCGGTCGAGCCATACGGTGGCGCGGGTAAGGTTCGCAAGGAAGCGCCGGTCATGGCTGATCACCACCAGCGCGGTGCGCCGCGCCGCCAGCGTGCCCTCCAGCCATTCGATGGTCGGCAGGTCGAGGTGGTTGGTGGGCTCGTCAAGGAGAAGAATATCGGGCTGCGGCGCCAGCACGCGCGCGATCGCGGCGCGACGCCCCTCGCCGCCCGAGAGTTGCGCGGGGTCTTCGTCGCCCGTAAGGCCGAGCTCGCCGAGCAGCAGGCTCGCCTGATAGCGGTCGTCGCCCGGCCCGAGGCCGCCCTCCACATAGGCGAGCACGCTGGTGGCGCCGCCGAAATCCGGCTCCTGCGGCAGGTAGCGCACGGTCGCGCCCGGCTGCACGAAGCGCGTGCCGCGATCGGGCTCGATCAGGCCGGCCGCGATCTTGAGCAAGGTCGACTTGCCCGAGCCGTTGCGTCCGACCAGGGCGACGCGCTCGCCCGCCGAAACGCTGAGCTCGACACCTTCGAGCAGCGGCGTGCCGCCGAAGGTCAGCGCGATGTCCTTGAGCTGGATGAGGGGTGGCGCCATGTTCAGGTCTGCCGCTGCAGACGGCGGATCGCCTGGTCAAGCGCGGCGAGAAAGGCCGAGCGGTCGCGCGGCGAGAACGGTTGCGGTCCGCCCGTGACCTCACCGGCCGAGCGCAGGTCGTGCATGAGGTTGCGCACCGCGAGCGTCATGCCGATCGAGTCTTCCGTGAACGGCTTGCCGGTCGGCGCGATCACCTGCGCGCCCGCCTTGACGCAGCGGCTTGCCAACGGGACGTCGGCCGTGATCACGATGTCGCTCGCCCCGGCGCGCGCTGCGATCCAGTCGTCGGCCGCATCCGGCGCCGCGCCTGCCGCGACGCGCTCGATCAGCGGATCCTGCGGCACCCGGATGAAGCCGTTGGCGACCACGCTCACGGGCAGGCGGTGGCGCGCCGCGACGCGATAGACTTCGTCCTTCACCGGGCAGGCGTCGGCGTCGACATAGATGTGGATAGGGGCCGTCATGCGCCACGCGATAGCGCGCCGCTGGCGTAGGGCGCAATGGCGGAGCGTATTGCGCCGCTGGCCCGGATTGACGAATACGCTTTGCTAGTCTGCCGCTGCGAGGTCAACTGTTATCGCGGTGCCGATCACCAGCAGCGCCTGGATCGCGACGATCACGACCATCGAGGGCACGTTCAGCAGCGCGCCGGAGCGCGTTCGGCCCTCCGCGCGCGCCGGTTCCAGTTGTGCGGTTATGTTAGGGTGTGTACATTGCAACAATGCGCAGTGAGGTGCCAATGTCCGACAGCACGACGATCACGGTTCGCATCGACAAGTCGGTGAAGAAACGACTTGAGGCTGCTGCGGCGCGCGTACGCCGGAGCAAGTCGTTTCTCGCCGCCGAAGCCATCGAGGAATATCTCGCGGTCCAGGATTGGCAGGTTGAGGCGATCAAGAAGGGGATCGCGGCAGCGGACCGCGGCGAGACTGTCGCGCATGAAAAGGTCAAGGCCTGGGCCAAATCGCTCGGCACTGGTCGGGAGTTGCCGCGCCCCAAATCCAAATGATCATCGTTTGGACCGACCCGGCGCTCGCCGATCTCGCGGCACTTCACGGGTACATATCAAATGACAATCCAGCGGCCGCGGCCGCGATGGTCCGACGGATTGTCGATCTGGTCGAGAATCAATTGCCGCGAATGCCGGACTCGGGCCGTCCGGGTCGTGTGCCGCAAACGCGGGAGCTTGTCATTGTGGGCTCGCCGTATTTCGTCCCTTACCGGATCCTCGGGGACCGGCTGGAAATTCTGCGTGTCATCCATGGCGCACGCCGTTGGCCCGATGTCGAGTGAATTCGCGCAATCGGGGCTCTCACGCCCGCGGCGGCCGACCGCAAGTGTGCGTCATCCCGCAGCGCACTGTGCGGTGAGGCGGTCGATGAACCCGACGCACTTCGCCATCTCGCTCTCGGCAATGTACTCGTCCGCCTTGTGCGCCTGGTCGATCGAGCCGGGTCCGATCACCACCGAGGGGATGCCCGCCGCCGAGAAACGCCCCGCTTCGGTTCCGTAGGCGACCTTCGAATAGGCGTTGCTGCCGGCGAGTTGCTTCGCCAGCACGACCATGTCGTCGTCCGCCGGCGTGTTCAGCCCGGGAAAATTCGATCGGTCGACGAACGTGATGCCGGCTTCCGGCGCTACCGCCTTCATGGCCGGCTCGAGAACGTCGCGGCCATACGCGATGACCTCGTCGGCGAGCGCGTTCACGTCATCGGCGCCGATCGCGCGGAACTCGAACTCGAACGTGCAGCTGTCCGGGACGATGTTGAGCGCACTGCCGCCGTTGACCGTGCCGGTGTGACCGGTCGTGAACGGCACGTCGTAGAGCGGGTCGCGCGCGCCGTCGCGCGCGAGACGCTCGCTGATGTCGCGGATCTTCACGATCAGGCGCGCTGCGTATTCCACCGCATTGACCCCTTGCGGGGCGAGCGAGGAATGGACCGTGTGCCCGTGCACGGTGACGCGCATCGAGCGCTTGCTCTTGTGCCCGACGACGACAGCCATCAGCGAGGGCTCGCCGACGAAACATCCCGCTGGCTTGACGGCGCCGCGCTGGATGCGGGTGATGATGTCGCGCACGCCGATGCAGCCGACTTCCTCGTCGTAGGAGATCGCAAGATGGATCGGCCGCTTGAGCGCGCGCGCCTTCATGTCGGGCACGGCCGCGAGGCAGCAGGCGACGAAACCCTTCATGTCGGTTGCGCCGCGGCCGAACAGGCGGCCGTCGCGCCGGCTCAGCCGGAAGGGATCGCTCGCCCAGGATTGCCCGTCGACCGGCACCACGTCGGAATGGCCGGACAGGATGTAGCCCGGCTTGTCCGTCGGCCCGATCGTCGCCCAGATATTGGCCTTGACCCCGGCTTGATCCAGGATGCGCTCGTAGGTGACGCCGCAGCCCTTGAGGTAATTCTCCACCCAGTCGATCAGCGGCAGGTTCGAGTTGCGGCTGGTGGTGTCGAAGCCGATCAGCGCTTCGAGGATCTCGGTCGATCGTTGGGTGTCCGTCATGACGCGGGATGCTCCTGCGCAGATTAGGGTATATCCGACGCTGTATTGCAAGCATCAGGCCATTGCGGCGCCGATGGTCCCCGACCGGACGCCTGGCGCGGACGGCCGAAAGAGCTCCAACGCGAGCCCAGCTGCCGTCGGTCCGCCGCGGGAACGACGTAAAGTCGCAGGTGCCGCCGCGCGTCCGTCCAATGTGTTACGCTCGCGTTCAGTTGGACTGTGGCCACGGACCGGGACGGAGGGCTGCATGCGACGGCGCGATTTTCTCGCATGGATGGGCGGGGCTGCCGCCGCCTGGCTGGGCATCGCCCGCGCTGACGACTATCCGAACCACCCCATCACGATTGTCGTCCCCTACACGCCGGGCGGCAGCACCGAAATCCTTGCCCGCATCGTCGCCCAGCATCTCGGGCCGCGGCTCGGCCAGCCGGTCATCGTCGAGGACAAGCCCGGTGCCGGCACCGTGATCGGCGCGACCGCGGTCGCCAAGGCGGCGCCCGACGGCTACACGCTGTTGATGGCGACGCCCACGCCAATGGCGATCAACGTCAAGGTGCACAAGCAGCTCCCCTATGATCCGGCCGCCGATTTCGTGCCGCTCGTCATGGTGGCGCAGGCGCCATTCGTGCTGGTCGTGAACCCTGCTCTGCCGGTGCATTCGGTCACGGAGCTGATCGCCTATGCCAAGCAGAATCCGGGTCGGCTGTCCTATGGCTCGGGCGGCGTCGGCGCGCCGCATCATCTCTATGCGGCGCTGCTGGCCAGCATGACCGGGATCCACATGACCCATGTGCCGTACAAGGGCAGCCTGCCGGCGTTGAACGACGTGGTCGGCGGCCATATCGACCTCATGTTCTGCGACATCCCGCCAGCGGCCGGAATGATCAACAGCGGCCGCGTTCGCGCCCTCGGCGTTTCCACCAAGGCGCGCGTGTCCGATTTTCCCGACATCCCGCCGATCAACGAGGCCGGCGTCCCGGGTTTCGACGTCGCCGGCTGGTTCATGGTGGTCGCGCCGGCGCAGACGCCGCCCGCCATCGTCGCCAGGCTGCATCACGAGATGAAAGGGCTGCTCGCAACGGCCGAGGTCAAGGAGCAGATCGTCAAGCTCGGCGTGCTGCCCTTGGAAAGCCCGTCGGTCGACGACATGAAAGTATTCGTCAAATCGGAGATCGCGCGCTGGGGCAAGGTCGTGGAAGCGGCCGGGATCGCCGGCACGGAGTGAGCTTCGTCCGGCGTGGCCGTCACGCCTCAGCGCCCGCGCCGTTGCGCGGTCTTGAGCTCGCCTGGCAGCACCAGCTTGGCCGGCGGCCGATTACGCACGAGTGCAACGATCTTGTCGTTGAAGTCGGGGCCCGCGAGGTCGTCCGGATCGGTCATCGGCTTCTCCTCGGTGCCGAACAGGCTCTTGACGAAGCCGAGGCGCAGCGACAGCTCGTGGGCGGTCCCCCGATCGGGCTCGATGTAGCAATGCGCCGCGCAGTTCGCGATCATGCCGTCGGCCTTGGGATAGGTGGCGCGCATCTCGGCTGTGTCGGCAAAGAACATCCACGGCCGCACGCCGCATTCGGGTCCGTTGTCGACGGCGCGCGCGACCGTGCCCATCGGGCCGAGCCGCGCCAGCTCGTCGAGGAAGAACGTGACGGTGGTGCCGGGCGAGATCGCCTTGTTGCGGCCGAGCGTCGCCAGCGTCTGGCCGACGATGACCCGCAGCACCACCGCGTAACGGTCGAGGTCGCCGCGGTCGACGCACAGATAAAGCGTGGCGCGGCGGCGCAGATCCGCCGGCGTCCAGTCGGAGCGGTCGAGCAGGTCGGCGATCGGCGGCGTCTGCCAAACCGCGAGCTCGCGCATGAGCCGCGTCACCAGCGCCTCGCGCTTTGCCGGCGCCAGCTTGCGCAGCACCTTGCCGTGACGGGCAAGCTCCTCATGCGGCGAGCGGGAGAGCGCCGCGATCCAGGCGTCGAGCTGCTTGTCCGAGCAGGCGACGCGGGCGAGCACGCCGCGCATGTGGCGGCGCTCGGGCCGGTCACTCAGCGCGACGTCGTAGATCGCCGGGGCGATGAAGCTGCGGCCTTCCTCGTCGGGGCCGCCCCGCCCGGTCAAGAGGTCGGCGAGCAGGCGCGCCTCGCTCCACGCGTTGTCGGGTTCGCCTGCGACCGCGTCGATCGGGTTGTAGTGCATCGAATGGTCGGTGAGCGCCGGCGCGAAGGCGAAGATCTTGCCGATGTCCTTCTGCCGCCCGCGCGCGCTGGCCTGAAAGGCCTTGCCGTCGATGTCGATCACCACCGCGCCGGCGGCGAGGCGCGCCAGGTTCAGCGCGATCTGGCCGTGGCGCTTGGCCGACCCGGCCGGCGCGAGCGTGATCACGCCGTGGCTGCCGTCGTAGAGGAGCGGACGGTCGCTGCCGGCGAACAGGCCGAGCGTGAGCGCGGCGGGGGCCGAGCGCGCATCATCCGCCGCTGACGGCGCGAGCCAGGACCGCTCGATGAATTGATAGGACTCGAGCGTCTGGTGCTCCTCC
This sequence comes from Xanthobacteraceae bacterium, assembly GCA_036513175.1. GTDB lineage: Bacteria > Pseudomonadota > Alphaproteobacteria > Rhizobiales > Xanthobacteraceae > JAVDCA01. Next base: position 61,026 of record DATBZM010000388.1, read on the forward strand.
TCGCTCAGCCTCGCGTCGAGCGAGAGGGCGCTGCGCCAGGCGCGCCGCAGGTCGTCGAACGATTCGGGCTCCGCGACCGCGAAGTCGCCGAACAGCACTTCGAGGCCGAGGCGAAGGAAGTTGCGCCGCGTCACGCTCTCGAATCCCGGCGCCGAAGCATGGCACCGGCCCTCGTTCCACACGATCGGCAGGCGGATGCGCAGCGCGGCCGCGCGCTCGAATTCGCCGAGCTCGCACAACAGGTCGGCTGCGCGCAGCGTCGCGCGCTCGCGGTCGGAAATCTCGCCAAGCCCGTGCTTGATGATTGCCTTGCGCACCGCGTTCTCGGTCGCGACCAGTGCGGAGGCGCGCTCGCCGGCCGTCCGTACGATCATCTCGGCGGCGGCGTGATAGCCATCCGCGGGCAGGAACGCGCAATCGCCGACAGTGACGACTGCCTCGTGTGCCCCGTCGGCGTAGAACGCCGCGATCTGGCGCAACCGCTTGACGCGGAACCCGGCGATGCGGCTGTTGCGGTCGGCGGGTGCGTCAGGCGGCGCGTTGGCGTTCGCGCGCGCCCGCACCTGACGGATCTGCGGCTCGAGGATCCCGGTTTCCCGTCCCGCGAGAGACGGAATTCCGGTACCACGCAAGGCCGCAAGAAAGCGCGCTAACACTGACGCCATGTCACCCCCGTGAAGGCCCGCATTATGGCCGACTTGGTGCGGCGATTTCCAGGAAAACGTCGTGGAATTGTTCGCGGAGCAATGCGATCTAACGCCGCCATCCGGAAAGTTGCGTGATCGGGCCGGAATGCGCCGACCGCAATTCCACGCCCCGCGGTGCCGGGGCATGCGCGAAATGCCGACGCTTCGCGCGGCGCGCTCTGCTATAGAAGGCCCGCGCCTGCCGGGAGCGTTTCGATGGCCGTTCAAGAAAGCCGACATGGGACCCGCGACACCAGCGTCCGCCTGCGGCGTGATGGCAACGGCGAGCGACTGCTCTTCCTGCACGGTGCCGGTGGATGGCCGGCTTGGGGACCGTTCTTCGCGACCCTTGCGGACCAATACGATGTGCTCCTGCCCGAGCATCCGGGCTTCGGCCTGTCCGACAATCCGCCCTGGATTCGCAACGTCGGCGATGTTGCGATGTACTATCTCGACTTTCTCGACGCGCTCGACGGGCCGCCGGTCCATCTGATCGGGCATTCGCTCGGCGGCTGGATCGCCGCCGAGATGGCGGTGCGCAACGCCGCGCGCCTCAAGAGCCTGACCCTGATTGCACCGGCGGGCGTGCGCGTGAAGGGCCTCGTGTGCGGCGACAACTTCATCTGGTCGCGCGAGGAGTATGTCCGCAACCTGATCTATGATCAGGCGGTCGCCGAGCAGGAGATCGCGCGCGTGCCGACGGACGAGGAAGCCGACATTGAGCTGACCAACCGCTACATGGCGACCAAGCTCGGCTGGGAGCCGCGCTGGTTCAACCCCTCGCTGGAAACCTGGCTGCACCGCATCCGCCTTTCGACGCTCGTTCTCTGGGGCCGCGACGACAAGCTTTTCCCGAGCGACTACGCCAAGGCCTGGGCGGCGCGCATCCCCGATATCCGCGTCGATATCATCCCCGAATGCGGCCATCGTCCGCAGATCGAGAAGCCGGCGGTGGCGGCGGAAAAGGTCCTCGCGTTTCTCGGGGGGCGGCGATGAGGTTCACGTTCTTCCACCTGATGCCCTATCGCCCGCTCGACATGGCGGAACGGCACAAGCATCGCGCCGCCTGGGTGGTGCTGCCGAACGCGCTTTACGATCCGAAGAAGGGCGCCGAGGAATACCATTCCTACATCGATCAGCTCGTCTATGCGGAGGAGCTCGGCTTCGACGTCATCGGGGTCAACGAGCATCACCAGACGGCCTACGGCCTGATGCCGGCGCCCAACCTGATCGCGAGCGCGCTGATCGCGCGCACCAAGCGGGCCAAGATCGCGGTGCTCGGCCGCGCGCTACCGCTCGCCAGCAACCCGGTCTACATCGCCGAAGAATTCGCCATGCTCGACAACCTGTCGCGCGGGCGGCTGATCACCGGCTTCGTGCGCGGCATCGGCAACGAGTATCACGCGAGCGGCATCAATCCGTATTTCTCGCACGAGCGCTACCAGGAGGCGCATGACCTGATCGTCGCCGCCTGGACGCGGCCGGGCCCGTTCGCGTTCGAGGGCACGCACTACAATCTGCGCTACGTGAACCTCTGGCCGCGCCCCTACCAGCAGCCGCATCCGCCGATCTGGATCCCCTCGATGGGCTCGTCCGAGACCATCAAATGGGCGGCGGCGCCGGAGCGCAAATATCCGTTCCTCGTCACCTTCTCGGGGCGCGATCTCGTCTCGCGCTATCTTAACATGTACCGCGACCAGGCGCGGCAATACGGCTACGAGGCCTTGGGCGACCAGCTTGGCTGGGCGGTTCCGCTCTACGTCGCCGATACCGACGAGCGCGCCCGCGCCGAGGCGAAGGCGGGCATCGAGTCGCTGTTCAACGATTTCCTCGCCGTGCCGTGGGAAATGCTGCTGCCGCCCGGCTACATGTCGCTCGCGTCGATGAAGAACACGATGAAGATGCGCAAGGCGCTCGGCACCCGCGCGCGCATGACCGCCGAGGAGCTGATCGAGAACGGCACCGCCGTGGTCGGCAGCCCGAAGACCGTGCGCGAGCAGATCGAGCGCCAGCGCGACGCGACCGGCGCCAACAACCTCATCACCATGCTGCAGTTCGGCGTGCTGTCCGACGAGCTGACCAAGCGCAACATGGAGATGTTCGCCGCCGAGGTGATGCCGCATCTGCGGTGACGTACGGCGTCTCACCACTCTCTGACGTCATCGTCCGCGAAAGCGGACGATCCAGTAGCCACGGAGGTTCGTGAGCCTCACTCCCGTTAGTGTCTACTGGATGGCCCGCTTTCGCGGGCCATGACGCGGTGTGTGTGGCGACGGATGAGCGCCGCCCTACGGCATCGGGATGTCCTGCATCTTCTTCGGCACGTCGTAACCCTTCTGCACGGCCGGGCGCTTGGCGATCGCGACGTACCAGCGCTTGACGTTGGGGTACTGATTGAGGTCGACGGTCTGCCATTCGTAGCGCGAGATCCACGGCCAGGTCGCGATGTCGGCGACCGAGTAGTCACCCGCCATGTACTCGTTGTCCTTGAGCTGCTTGTCGAGCACGCCGTAGAGCCGGTGCGTCTCCTTGAGGTAGCGCTCCTCGGCGTAGGGTGCCTTGCCCTTGTTGTATTTCACGAAATGATGGGTCTGCCCGAGCATCGGTCCGATGCCGCCCATCTGCCACATCAGCCATTCGATCACCCGGTAGCGCTTGAGCTTGTCGGTCGGCAACAATTTACCGGCCTTCTCGGCGAGGTAGAGCAGGATCGCGCCCGACTCGAACAGGCTGAAATTGTTATCGCGGTCGACAATCGCTGGAATGCGATTGTTCGGGCTGATCTTGAGGAACTCGGGCTTGAACTGCTCGTCCTTGCCGATGTCGACCGCATGCGCCTCGTAGGGGATACCGACCTCCTCGAGCATGATGGAAGCCTTGCGGCCGTTGGGGGTCGTCCAGGTATAAAGATCGATCACGGTCGTCACCTCTTTGCTTGGCAATGCCGCCACGGATGGCGCTAAGCTACGGGAGGCAAAGCGGAACGGGAAGGGCCGAGGAGGACGTCATGGGCGCAGGCGAAGCCAAGGTGATCAGGACCGTGCACCTGCGGTTCAGCATGCCGGGCGCCGATCCGGCCCAGCTCAGCGCCCTGATCAAGTCGGCGAAGCCCTTCTACGAGTTCTTCGGCACCACCCGGATGCACTTGCTGCAGAACGTCGACGACCCGGGCCGCTTCATCCAGGTCATCGACTACGAGACCGACGAGGCGGTCGAGCTCAACCGCCAGCGCATCGCCAGCGATCCGCGGCTGCAGGGCTTCATCCAGGCCTGGCGCGCGATGCTGCCCGGCGCCGTCGAGGTGGACGTGTTTCAGGAGGTATGATTCCGGCGGGAATTCTTCGGCGCGGTGTTGATTTGGCTGCCCGGCAGACCCACTTGCTGAGCGGGGGAAGCAGGGAGCCCGACGATGCGTCTCTCACTTGCGCTGACTGCCTCCGCAGTTCTTGCATTCGTCACTGCGAGCCCCGGCGCGGCTCAAAGTCCCACCTCGTATCCCTATTGTGCGCTAGATTCATCCACTGGCGCGACGTCCTGCTACTACACGTCGCGCGCCCAATGCGGCGCCAAGTGCATTTCCAATCCTTCCTTTCAGGGTGAACCGGGAGCAATGGCGAGCGAGCGCCGCGACCGCCATCATGCACAGCGGCGCTGAACGCTGGTCGATCAGATGGTCTGATTGTATTCGCCCACCTCGGGGTGGGTCCGTAGCACGCCGTCGACCGCCTTGAACATGTCGCGCATGCGCGCCTCCGACACGGGGCTCTCGACCACGACCACCAGCTCCGGCTTGTTGGAGGAGGCGCGCACCAGGCCCCAGGTGCCGTCCTCGACGGTTACGCGCACGCCGTTGACCGTGACGAGGTCGCGAATCGGCTGGCCCGCGACCTTGTGGCCCTTCTTCTGCGCGGCCTCGAAGTGCGCCACCACCTGGTCGACGATGCCGTATTTGATCTCGTCGGCGCAGTGCGGCGCCATCGTGGGCGACGACCATGTCTTCGGCAGCGCCTTGCGCAGGTCCGACATCTTCTTGTCCGGGCTGCGATCGAGCATGTCGCAGACCGCGAGCGCGAAGATGAGCCCGTCGTCATAGCCGCGGCCGATCGGCTTGTTGAAGAAGAAGTGCCCCGACTTCTCGAAGCCGGCGAGCGCGCCGATCTCGTTCACGCGGCGCTTCATGTAAGAGTGGCCGGTCTTCCAGTAATCCGTCTTGGCGCCGTTCTGCTTGAGCACCGGGTCGGTCATGAACAGGCCGGTGGACTTCACGTCGGCGACGAAGGTCGCGCCGGGATGCAGCGCCGACATGTCGCGCGCCAGCATCACGCCGACCTTGTCGGCAAAGATCTCCTCGCCCTCGTCGTCGACCACGCCGCAGCGGTCGCCGTCGCCGTCGAAGCCGAGCGCCACGTCCGCCTTGGTGCGCAGCACCTCGTCGCGCATGGCGTGCAGCATCTTCATGTCTTCGGTATTCGGATTGTAGTGCGGGAACGTGTGGTCGAGGTCGCAGTCGAGCCGCACCACCTCGCAGCCGACCGCCTCGAGCACGCCGGGCGAGAAAGCGCCGGCGGTGCCGTTGCCGCAGGCGCACACCACTTTCAGCTTGCGCTTGAGCTTCGGCCGATCGGTGAGGTCGGCGATGTAGCGGGCGGGGAAATTTTCCACGAATTCGTAGGCGCCGCCGCCAGGCAGGTCGAAGCGCGCACCGAGCACGATCTCCTTGAGCCGGGTCATCTCGTCGGGGCCGAAGGTGAGCGGCCGGTTGGCGCCCATCTTCACCCCGGTCCAGCCATTGTCGTTGTGCGACGCCGTGACCATGGCGACGCAGGGAACGTCGAGCGCGAACTGGGCGAAATAGGCCATCGGCGTGACCGCAAGCCCGATGTCGTGCACCTTGCAGCCGGCCGCCAGCAGCCCGGAGACCAGCGCGTACTTGATCGCGGCCGAGTAGGCGCGGAAATCGTGGCCGGTGACGATCTCGGGGCGAACGCCCATCTGGCGGATCAGCGTGCCGAGCCCCATGCCCAGCGCCTGCACGCCCATCAGGTTGATCTCTTTCCCGAACAGCCAGCGCGCGTCGTACTCGCGAAAGCCGGTGGGCTTCACCATCGGCTCGGATTCGTAGGCATAGGTGTTGGGCGACAATTCAGGCTTTGGGATCGGGAACATGCTGCGTCTCGCGGGCGAGGAAGATCGCGCGAGCACATAGCTCAAGCGCAGCGGCGCGGAAAGCCCGCATCAGGAAAGGAATGCGGCGAGAATGCTTCGCCTGATCAATCGACGTCGCGGGGCGCTCCGTCCGGCCGACGCGACGTCGGCCGGGACGGAGCCCACGGCGGCATGTCGTGGCCGCGACTTTCAGTAATACGGGTAGTAGCAAGCGTTGACGCGGTTCAGGCGCCAGCCGAATGGCGTCAACACGCGGTGCCAGCGCCAGCAGCCGGCATACGGATAGTAGGCGTAGTAGGGGCCGCCCCCGAAGCCGAAGCCGCGATGGAAGCCGAAGCCACCAAAGTGGCCTCCACCCCAGCGGCCTCCGCCGCCCCAGTGGCCGCCACCATGACCTCCGCGCGCGGAAGCCTCGGTTGCGAACGATAGACTGCCCAGCGCCAGCACGGCTGCGAGAGCAAGGACTTTAAAGCGCGACATGGTCTTGATCCTCCCGTCTGTCACGGATCTGATCGCCCATGCCGTCGCGTTTACGATTTTTCCGATGAACTCGAGCTGAACCGCCGATCACGATTAAGTGCCCACCCACTGTCATCCATGACAGTGCGCGCTCGCTGCATGACGCGGATGTCAGGATCGGCAACGTACCGACGGAGAATTACTGCTCGAGGACCAACCGCCCGTCGCGGTGCTCCCAGCGCACGCGCGAGAGGAACGACATGCCGAGCAGGTTCTGGCCGAGCGCGTCGTCGGGCAGGACCATGGCGGCGACGTTGCGCACCGAGAGCGAGCCGATTTCGACCAGGCCGATCTCGACCGGAGCCGCGCGCACGATGCCGTTCGCGGTCGACACCTTGGCGGTGTATTCGCGCTCGGCCGGGTGGATGCCGAGGCGGGCGGCGTCCTGCTCGCGCAACGCGAT
>DATBZM010000389.1:0-23161 GCA_036513175.1 Xanthobacteraceae bacterium
CGCAGCGCGCCCGGCCACCATCAGGGCGGCTGGCATCTCACCGGCACGCTCGGGTCGATCGCGGCGGGCGCGGCGAGCGGGCGCCTCCTCGGCCTCGACGCGCAGCGGATGACGTACGCGCTCGGCATCGCGGCGACGCAAGCGGGCGGCATGCAGCAGAACCGCGGCACCATGTGCAAGTCGTTCCACGCCGGCAAGGCGGCGCAGAATGGCGTGCTGGCAGCGCTCCTCGCCGAACGCGGCTTCGACTCGAGCCAGGAGATCATCGAGGGCAAGCGCGGCTTTGCCCGCATCTACAGCGACGTCGCGGCGCCGCAGGCGCTGACCGCCGATCTCGGCGGCGCCTGGCTGATCGAGACCAACGGCCACAAGCCCCATGCGTGCGGCGTGGTGCTGCACCCGCTAATCGACGCCGTGATCGCGCTGCGCAACCGCGCGCGGATCGATCCCGCATCCGTCGACGCGATCGAGCTGCGGCTGCATCCGCTGGTGCTCACCATCACCGGCGTCACCGAGCCGACGAGCGGGCTGCAGTCGAAGTTCAGCTTGCGCCATTCGGCCGCCGTGGCGCTCGCCGACGGCGCCGCCGGCATCGCACAATATTCCGATGCGCGCGCCGCCGATCCCGCGATCGCGGCGCTGCGCCGCAAGGTCACGGCGGTCGCAGATGAGACCTTGCGCAAGGACGAGGCGCACGCCGCGATCGTCGCGGGCGGCGGGCGCCACGCCGTGCACGTCGCGCACGCCAGCGGCACCACCGACAATCCGATGAGCGACGCCGCGATCGAGGCGAAATTCCTCGCCAATGCGACGCCGCTGATCGGCGATGCGCGGGCGCGCAAGGCGGCCGCGCTGGCCTGGTCGCTCGACGAGGTGGCGGATGTGCGCGAGCTGATCACGCTGCTTGCGTGAGCACCCGGGCGCGACGACCCGCGCGCCGGCAGCGGTTCACTTCGCGGCGTCGGCCGCGGTGTAGACGGTCGGCTTGGTAGGCAGATTGGCGCGGGCCAGCTCGCGGATCACGTAGAGCGTATCGCGCCGCCCCTCCTTGACGGTCAGGTTGCGCTCGTTGTCGATCGTGACGAGCGAATTGACCTGCGCGGGAACGTGCGCGGCCGCCTCCTCGTCCCAGTCGCGCAGCACGAATCCGGTCACGGTGACGTCGGCGAGGTAATAGCCGTACAGAACGGTCGTCTTGTGCGTCTGCGCATCGGTACTCGTGCCGTCGAACTGGAAGACATATCCGGCATATTCGGGGATCTTGAAGAAGCGCACGCGATTGCCCGGCTTGTCGCCCTCCTGCACCAGATAGTCATTGCCGGCGCGCGTGAAGACCATGACCTTGCCGTCGGGATCGCGATAGGCCTTGGGGGCGAGGGGAAACTGCGGCTGCAGATCGGCCGAGATGTCGTAGCCGCTGATGACGCAGCCGGCGAGCGCGAGCGCGGCGGCGAGGACCGCAACACGGGCAATGATGCTGATCACGTGGTCTATCGCCCGAAGAACGGGAAGAAGAACGGCTGCGGGGCGGGCGCGATCCGCCGCGCCTGCTGCTGGTTGTTGTTGACGGTGGCGGTCGGGCGCGGGTTGGCGGCTGCCTGGCGGAGCGGCGCGACGCGACGGGCCGCCGCAGCGGGGCCGGCGGTGACGGGGGCCGCGGTGGCGACCTGGCGCGGCTCCGACGCATAGGGCTGCATCGGCGTCATCGGCACGGTCGTGGTCGCGACCACCGGGTCGACGCCTTCCGCCGCCACCGGGCGGCGCGGCCAGGCGAAGTCGTCGGCGCGGCCCGCCGGCACGCGGTTCGGCTCGCCGCGCACCAGGACGCGCGCCGCAATCGCGTCGGTCGCGGTCTGGCGTGCGTTGGCGCCGCCGGCGAGCTCGTTCGCCTCGGCCGGCGTGGTGAGCGGCATCACGGGCCCGGCGAGCGGGCGCGCGAGCGCGGCGCCCGGGCGCGGCGCTGCGGACTGCGGCGTCGCCGCCGGCTCATCGACGGCCGGCAGCGTCACCGGCGTCGCGTTCGCCATCAGCGAACGCTGGATCTCGCGCTCGACATAGTGTGCGAGCTTGCGCGCGCCGGCTTCGGTGAAGTGGACGCCGTCGCCCGAGCGCAGCCGGCGAGTCTGCCCCTCGAAGTCGGGGCCCTGCATGACGAAGCGGCCGGACTCGTCGACGAAGCCGTCCCAGGTGTCGATATAGGTGATGCCGGCCTTCTCGGCGCGGCTGCGGTAGAGGTCGTTGAGGTAGCTGAGGTCGGCGGAAACCTTCGGACTGCGCACCGGCGGCAGCCCGACCCAGAACACCGGCACGTTCTTCGACTTGAGCGCCGCGATCGTATCGTCGATCCGCTTGATGTAGAGCTCGGTCCATTTGTCGGAGCGAAACTCGTAGGTGATCATCCCGGCCGTGACGCGCTCGCCCTCGGCCGGCGCTGCAGGCGCATCGGGCGGCGGCGCTTCGTTGGTGGCGGTATCCTTTTCGCTATCCTTATCGCTGGCCTTCTCGCCGTCCTTGTCGGCGGGCGTCGCCGCGGGCGTCGCGGCCGGCGCGGTCGACTTCGTGGGCGCCTTTTCCCGGATCGGCCGGCGATCGTTCAGGCCGATCATCATCACGACGAAATTGGCCTTGTCGGCGCTGAGCATCTCGCGCGCCGCCTGCGGCCAGTCGGGATATTCGCCGCGCGGATCGTTCTTTACCTCGAGGCGAATGAGGCCCGAATAGCTGCGGTGCCGGCGCAGGATGCCGATATCGGGCGAATCGGCCGCCGCCTGCTCCAGGCCGTAGGCGAGCCAGTCGGCCATCGAGTCGCCGAGCACGACGACCGAGGTGAGCGGCGCGGCATCGCTCTTGCGCGCGGGCGGCGGCGCATGGGTGTTGTTCTCCGCCACGGGCGCCCGCGTCGGGCGCTGCTGCTGCTCGCTCGGGAGGGAGAAGAAGTTATTGTTGCTGGTGCTGCGGTGGCCGCGGTTCTCGAGGAACGGGAAGCGGTCGTCGAACACCTGCGCCGCAGCCGGCGCCGAGAGCACCGCCGTCAGCCCGAGCCCCACGGCAGCCTCGGCGAGCGCCAGAAGCAGCACTCCCGTCAACCGCCGCGAGATTTTCCCGCCTGCCATCGCACAACACCCAAAAAATCCCGCACGAACAATGTCTTGCGTGGGCGGCCGTCCCGCCTTTGCCAGCGCTACGCGCGCATTGGGTTAATACCATGGCAAAACCGGCGGCGGGAAGAAGGTCGTGGATTGGTTAGCGCTGGGCGTAGCCGCCGGCGCGCAGGCGATCGAGCAGCTCGGCGGTGGCGAAGCCGTCCGGCACGAGGCCGGCCGAGAGCTGGTAACGCTTGAGCGCCTTGCGGGTATGCGCGTCGATGCGGCCGTCCGGCTCGCCGCCGATGTCGAAGCCGTGCGCGACGAGGAGCTGCTGGAATTCATAGCGCTCGGCGGCGGTGAGCACGCGCTCGTCGCGCGGCCACGCCTGCACGAAGGGCGGATCGCCGCGCAGCCGGTCGGCGAGATGGCCGATCGCCAGCGCATAGGCCTCGGCCGGGTTGTAGCGCATGATGACGCGGAAATTGCCGAGCATCAGGAAGGCAGGCCCGTGCGCGCCCGCCGGCACCAGCAGGAACGCCTTTTCGCCCGGCCGCGAGAACGCCTTGGCGCCGACGCGCGTGACGCCGCGCTGCTCCCAGTCGCGCACCGGCATCGGCCGCCCGTCGGCGAGCAGATAGTCGAAGCCGCGCGGCAGGACGACCTCGTAGCCCCAGGTCTCGCCCGGCTTCCAGCCATCGAGCTTGAGATTGTTGGCGGTCGAGGCGACGAGATCAGGGATCGAGTTGACCACGTCGCGGCGACCGTCGCCGTCGAAGTCGACCGCGTAGCGCTTGAACGCGGTCGGCATGAACTGGGTCGGGCCGAAGGCGCCCGCCCAGGATCCCTTGAGCTCGTCGGGCGTGAGGTCGCCGCGGTTGAGGATCTCCAGCGTCGCCAGGAACTCGTCCTTGAAGTAGTTTTGCCGCCGCCCGACGCAGGCGAGCGTCGCGGTCGAGCGCAGCACCGAGCGCTCGCCGATCGCGGTCGAATAGTTCGACTCGATGCCCCAGATCGCCGCGATGACATGGCGATCGACCCCGTAGGCGCGCTCGACCGCATCGAACGTCGCCTTGTTGGCGGCGAGAATCTCGCGCCCGCGCTGGATGCGCGCGTCGCTCACCAGCATGTCGAGATATTCCCACAGCGCCTTGGTGAATTCGGGCTGGGCGTCGATCAGGTCCATGATCTTGAGATCGGGGGTCAGCCCGGCGGTCGCGCGCTCGAACGTCTCACGCGTCACGCCGCGGCGCGCGGCGTCCGGCCAGTAGCCGGCGAGGCAGCTGGGGAAATTGGCCACGGCCGCGCGGATCGCGTCGGCCTGCATCAGCGGATGGCCGGAGGCGCCCGACTGGCCGCTCCAGTCGTCCTTGCCCGGCGGAGCCGCCGGCGACGGCGGCGCCGACGGGCCGAACAGGTGGCCGATGCTGCCGGTGAAGAAGTCGGTGAGCCCGGACGAGCCGTGGTCGTCGCGCGACTGCGCGCCGGCAGCGCCGATCAACGGGGCGAGCAAAAACCCCGCCGCCGCCGCGACGCGCATGGTCCGCCTGCAACCGTGCACAAATCTTCCAGGTGTCAATTCATCCACGTCCATCGGGTGCCCCGTCCCATTAGGGCGGCAGATGTGGTTACAGTATGTTTAACATCCGTCCGCCCCCAGGCGAACCGCCGGCGCCGTCCGTCGTTTACCTTCGCGCCTGCCGGTCCTGTGGTAAACACTGCTTTCGAATCTCCCTTTTGCGAAACAACACGGCCTCCGACCGCCCAACGGACACCCATGAAGCCCATCCGCAAAGCGATTTTCCCGGTTGCCGGCCTCGGCACCCGGTTCCTCCCCGCCACCAAGGCGATGCCCAAGGAGATGCTGCCGGTGGTCGACCGGCCGCTGATCCAGCATGTGGTCGACGAGGCGCGCGAGGCCGGGATCGAGCACTTCATCTTCGTCACCGGGCGCAACAAGGGCGTCATCGAAGACCATTTCGACCGCCAGTTCGAGCTGGAGCTCACCCTGCAGGAGCGCCAGAAGCACGCCGAGCTGGCGCAGCTCGAAAAGGACCTGCCGGGCGCCGGACAGGCGAGCTTCACGCGCCAGCAATCGCCGCTCGGCCTCGGCCACGCCGTGTGGTGCGCGCGCGAGCTCGTCGGCGACGAGCCGTTCGCGCTGCTGCTGCCCGACGTGCTGGTGCAGCACGGCCGCGGCTGCCTCGCGCAGATGATGGACGTCTATCGTGCGAACGGCAGCGGCGCCACCAACATGGTCGCAGTCGAGGAAGTGCCGCGCGAGCGCATCCACATGTACGGCGTGGTGGGCGTAGGCGAGCCGGTCGGCAAGGCGTTCAAGATCACCCAGATGGTGGAGAAGCCGAGGCGCGAGGAGGCGCCGTCCAATCTCATCATCACGGGCCGCTACATCCTGCAGCCGCAGATCTTCGCCATCCTGGCGAACCAGGCGCGCGGCGCCGGCAACGAAATTCAGCTCACCGACGCCATGATCCGTTTGGCGAAGGAGCAGCCGTTCCTTGGCCTCAAGTTCGAGGGCACGAGCTTCGACTGCGGCTCGAAAATCGGCTTCCTCGCCGCCAATGTCGCCTATGGGCTCGCGCGCAAGGACATCGCGCCAGGGTTTCGCGAGGAGCTCAAGCGGATACTCGGGAACGGTTGAGGCCTGCGGCCTACCAGCGCCGGCTCCAGCGGCTTCCCCAGCCCCAGCGCGATCCGCCGCGCAGGAGCCTGAGGACGAGCAGGAGCACCACGGCGCCGATCGTCGCATTGACGATCAAGGCAATCAGCCCAACGCCGAGGTGGATGCCGAGAAGCGGCAGGAGCCAGTTGCCGATGAAGGCACCGATGATGCCGATGATGAGGTCGCCGATCAGCCCGAAGCCGTAGCCGCGCATGATCTCGCCGGCAAGCCAGCCGGCGACCACGCCGACGATCAGAATGGTGAGAAGGCTTTCGTTGGAAAGGTGCATCGCCGTGTCCTTTTTCAGGCGGCTCAACCTTTCCAATGACGCGCAGCGACGGAAAAAGTTCCATCAATCGTCCGTCGTCTTGCGCCAGCGCAAGGATGCTGCCTCAGCCGCCGCGCGCACCGCTGACGTAGCCGATCATGCGGCCGTGCATCATTGGCATGGACTGGATCGTCATGTGGTCCATGCCAGGCACGTGGCTCACGTCGATGTTCTGCAGGCTGCCGTGGAAGCCCGCTCCCGCCGTCACCACGGCGCCCGAGCCGGAGATGTAGAAATTGACCGCGCGCCGCACATTGGCGGGCACCGGCCCGCTGGAACTGGATTCGAGCGAGATCACCAGCGCGACCGGGACATGCGCTTGGTTGAGCGCATCGGCGACCGCGAACACCCCGCCGCCGCCGAGCGAATGGCCGATCAGGATGATGGTGCGGACCTTGCCGCCGCGATAATCGCGAATGGCCTCAGCCGCGACCGTGGCGGAGTCGGTGTGGCTGTAGACGCTGCTGGCAAGGCCGCGCCGGTCGAGCTCGCGCGCCAGCGCATCGAGGCCGACCGACACGTTGAAGATGCCGCGCATCAAGTAGACATGCGTCCGGCTCGCCGCCGCAGCGGGATCGAACGCGCTAAGGCTGAGCCATAGGGCGACGCAGCACGACAGAAATTGGCGCAGAATCATGGTCTTCCCTTTGGCGCTGAGGATCGTGAGGATCGTGGTGGCAGGACGAAACGCGGCGGGCCGCCGACACCGGCCGTCAGGCGAGCCCAATCACGCGATCATTTGCCGTGAACTTGCCGCCCGTCAAGTCCGCGGCGACCGCCCGCGCGGCGCTATCGCTGCAGGCGAACGCCGAGCAGGAATTGATCGGCCACGTAGTCGATGCCCGGCAGGTCGGAGGCTATCCAGTCGCGGCGGATCTGCGCCTTGAGCTGCACGTCGCGGCTGAGCTTGTAGATCAACGCGAACGACGCGAACCAGCGCTGGTCGAAGCGATCGAGCCCGACATAGTCGTCGGTGCCGTAGCCGATCTGCGCGGTGCCGATGAGCCAAAGGCGGAACGAATGATCGATCTGCAAAGCATAATCGCGCGAAAAATCACCCGAGACGCCCGGCAGCACCACTTCGTTGACGGTCGACTTGGCCGTCGCCGTAAAGGTCGTCAGCGCCGTCGCGGCGAAGATGAGCGATGCATCGGTCGTGAGCCCGCCGATACCGGTGAGCCCGGGATCCTTGTAGTCGCGCGTGAGATAGCCGACCGCGATCTCGCCGGTGAGCTTGCGGGTGAACTCGAACGTCGTGCCGATCTTCGCATTGACGCCGTCCGAGTCGCGCTGCTCGCCGTTGCGATCGAAGGTGAGGTCGTGGATGCGCGTGTCGGCGCCGATCTCGATGAAGGGCTTGAGGCCGGGCTTGAGCTCGTAGCTGCCGCGCAGCGAACCGCCATACTGGTCGAAATTGCGGTCGGCATTGCCGGAGGTCGAGCCATCGGTCAGGGTCGATGCCTCCCACACGCTGCGATCGAACGTGCCTTTGGCGGTGAGCTCGAAGCGGTTGAATCCCTGGGTGTAGCCGAAGGTGGTGCCGGCGGTCGTGACGATCGGCAGGCGGGCGAGGCCGGCCTGGATGTTCGGGCTGCCCGGGTTGTCAGTGCCGATCAGCAGGCGGCCCTCCATGTCGAAGTGGCTCTGGCCGGTGACATCGAGGCGGCCGTCGACGCGCGAATCGAGGCTCGGCCGGTCGAGCGAATTGGGGACGCCGGAGATCGAGCCGTCGTCGTTCGTTCCGAACGTCTGCGCATAGCCGATATAGCTGCCCTTGATGTCGGCATTGAGCGCATTGCGCTCCCAGTCCGAGCGCACCTTGAGGTCGGGCGAGATCATGTACAGGAACGAATCCTTGCCGCCCGGCACGTGCGACGGATTGCTGTCGTAGCCGCCCATCAGCTCGACGCCGGGATAGAACGTGAAGGCGCCGGCGCGGATGCCGGTCGGCGCGTAGGGATCCTGCTCGACCACCGGCTTGCGCCGCGTCGGCGTCACGATGGGGGGAACGAGCGTCTCGGCCGGCGCCTCGACCGGCGCGGCACCGCGCCGCTGGTCCTGGGCAGACGGCCGCGTCGGCACGCTCGGCGGCACCGGATCGGGGACGACGCCGGGCTGCGGCGGCAGCGGCAGCGAGACGCCCGGCCGCTGATGCACGGCCGCGCGCGCCTTGCGGCGCTTGGCATTGGTGGAATCAAAGCCGGTCGCGCCGGCGCCGAATCCGGGCGGATTGCCGTAGACTTGAATCTCGCCAAAAACGGCCGGGCCGCCGCCTTGCGGCGCCGGCTTGACGCGGCGGAAGCGGCCCGGCGCGTGCAGATCCGCCTTGAGCGGCGCGAACACGGTCGCGGCGTCGGGCTGCCTGAACAGGTCGCCATCATCAGCCGGTGCCTGGGCCGGTGTCTGATTGGCTTGCGGCGTCTGCGCCCACGCAGGCGCGAGCGCGGCCACGCCGAGGACCACGCCGGATGCCGCAGCAATCAGCGCAGAACAAAGGCGCGGCACGGTTGATGTCCTCGGGCCCGGCCGATCGGCACGCATTGGTTAACGGGAATAAAATGAGTATGGTTAACGGGAGGTTGATGCTTGGCGCATCTCCTTACCGGCGAACCGATTTCCGGTTCGCCGGCACATGTGCCGGCCTAGGCGGTCGCCCGCGGCCCCCGCGTGTGGTATCTGGCGGACCGAGGCGGCTCGCCGTCTCTGCCGAGGGCGTCCTGTGGAAGCGAGTTCGAGTAACACCAAGCGGTTCCTGATCGACTCGGCGCTGCGCACGCTCGAAGCCGGTTCCGGCGGCATCGCGGCGTTGGCGAGCGCCATGCAGAATGGGCTCGGCCAGCCCTTCGTCGCCGCAATCGAGCTGATTCGCGCAGCGAGCGGCCGCGTCGTGGTGAGCGGCATGGGCAAGTCCGGCCATGTCGGCCACAAGATCGCGGCGACGCTCGCGTCGACCGGCACACCTTCATTCTTCGTCCATCCGGCGGAAGCGAGCCACGGCGACCTCGGCATGATCACGGCGGACGACGTGATCATGGCGCTGTCCTGGTCGGGCGAGACCGCGGAACTCAAGAATCTGATCGACTACTCGCGCCGCTTCCGCATCGGCTTGATCGCGGTCACGGCCGAGGCGGCAAGCACGCTCGGCCAGGCGGCGGACGTGGTGCTGGCACTGCCGCAGGCGCGCGAGGCCTGCCCGCACAATCTCGCGCCGACAACCTCATCGCTGATGCAGCTCGCGCTCGGCGACGCGATCGCGATCGCGCTCCTGGAAAGCCGCGGCTTCACGGCGGTCGACTTCCGCAACCTGCATCCGGGCGGACGGCTCGGCGCCGCGCTCACCTTCGTGCGCGACATGATGCACCAGGGCAGCGCCGTGCCGCTGGTGCGGCTCGGCGCCCCGATGTCGGAGGCGCTGGTCGAGATGTCGGCGAAGGGTTTCGGCTGCGTCGGCATCGTGCGCGACGCCGATGAGCTCCTCGGCATCATCACCGACGGCGACCTGCGCCGCCACATGCGGCCCGACCTGCTCGACGCCAAGGTCGACGCCGTGATGACGAGGTCGCCGATCACCGTGCGGCCCGATCAGCTCGCCAGCGAGGCGATCGAGATCGTCAATTCGGCGAAGATCACGGCGCTGTTCGTGGTCGATGACGGCCGCGCCGTCGGCATCGTGCATCTGCACGATCTGCTGCGGGCGGGGGTGGCGTAGGCACGATCTCGTGTCCCGCGCGACCCACACTGGGGTCAGTCTCCACGGCATGGGTCCCCGCGTCTGCACCGCTGCGCGCTGCGGTGCGCACCGGACGCGAGTCATGAGATTGCCGGCTCGACCCGTAACGTCGCGCCATCGACGGCCGCGACCCTGACGCGGCTGCCGGCGGGGCAATCGGGGCCGCTGATGCGCCACACGGTGTCGCCGACGCCAAGCGTGCCGTTGCCGCCGACGATCGGCTTCTCCAGCGTGAACACGCGGCCGACGAAGGCGTCGGCGCGGCGATTGAGGAACGGCTGATCGGTCGGAGCGCTCGCATGCGTGCCGAGGCGGCGCCACAGCGGGATCGCCGCGATGGCGAAGACCGCGAAGGCGACGAGCTGGTATTGCCAGCCCCAATCGACGAAGAACGAGATCAGCCCGACCAGAAAAGCCGACAGGCCGAGCCAGAGCATGAAGGTGCCGGGCGCCATCACCTCGATGAGCAACAGCACTGCCGCGAGAATGAACCAGTCCCAGAAGCCGAGCGTGAGCGCGAGCATGACGATGGCCGGTCAGGTCGGACGCGTGGTCGGCACCGCGGTGCCGGCGGACGGCGGGAGCGGACGGCCGGGCGGCGGCGCCGACGGCGTCCCACGGCCGTCGCCGAAGGCCGATTTCGCGATCTCGCCAATGCCGGCGAGCGAGCCGAGCACCGCGGTCGCCTCGATCGGCAGCATCAGCACCTTCTGGTTCGGCGCGTGCGCGAGCTCGGTGAAGGCCTTGAGATACTGCTGCGCGACGAAATAGTTCAGCGCCGCGGTGTCGCCGCGCGCGATCGCCTGGCTCACCATCTCGGTCGCCTTGGCCTCCGCCTGGGCGAGACGTTCGCGCGCCTCGGCGTCGCGGAAGGCAGCCTCGCGGCGGCCTTCCGCCTCGAGGATCTGCGACTGCTTGGCGCCCTCGGCGCGCAGGATCGCCGACTGGCGCTGCCCCTCGGCGGTGAGAATCTCGGCGCGCTTCTCGCGCTCGGCCTTCATCTGCCGGCCCATGGCCTCGACGAGATTCGTCGGCGGCACGATGTCCTTGATCTCGATGCGGTTCACCTTGACGCCCCAGGGCGAGACCGCCGCGTCGACCACCCGCAGCAGCCGCTCGTTGATCTCGTCGCGATGCGACAGCATCTGGTCGAGGTCCATCGAGCCCATGACGGAGCGGATGTTCGTCATGGTCAGCTTGGTCATCGCGACGTTGAGCTGGGCGACCTCGTAGCTCGCTTTCGCGGCATCCACCACCTGGAAGAAGGCGACGCCGTCGACCGTGACGCTGGCGTTGTCCTTCGAGATCACGTCTTGCTGCGGGATGTCGATCACCTGCTCCATGACGTTCAGCTTGCGGCCGATGCGGTCGACGAACGGCACGATCAGGTTGAGCCCGGGACCGAGCAGCCTGGTGTAGCGGCCGAACCGCTCGACCGTCCAGCTGTAGCCCTGCGGCACCGTCTTCACGCCGAGGTAGAGCGTGAACACCGCGAGCAGCACGATGACGATGGTGAAGATGTCGAATCCGCCCAGCATGGGATTCCCCTCGCGTCGCATCTTGGCGGCGGCATTGTGAATGGCGCGCGCATCGCCGACAAGCGGCCCCGGCCATGCTCGATCGGCGCGCATGGCCGAATATCGAGCGACGACCCAATCTCAGAGCTGACTCGGCTCTGACGCCAGCACGTGCGAGGATGGAGTTGACTTGCGCCTCGCTCTATTTCCCAATCCTTCACCTGGGTGCTCGGCGTGATCACCAACCAGCGAATGGTATGCCGACGGAACATTGTTCACGCTCTCGGGCTGTGGCACCGGCGCACGCCGCGGTGGCAGGAGCCGCAATCCGGTCTTTATTGGCTGCCGCAAGAGCTGCCCTCGGATCTCGCGAGCGATCACCTCGGCGAGGAGGGATGGCACCGCATTGCCCAGCATGCGCTGCACGCCGTTGCGACCGCAGTCGAACCGAAGGTGATCCGGAAAAGTCTGGAGACGGCACAGCTCTCGTGTCGAAAGATGTCTACTGGTCCAATGGAAAGGCCCGGTGGCGGGCCCCGGCTGCGCTTGGATGGTCCATGATGGACGATCCTTCGCGAGCTTAAGAAGGAAGCTCCAGTAGCGCGTCCGCCAACCGAATAGCCGCATGCCTCCGCCGCGCGGCGTGTGCCAGAGATAATTCTGGCCTTCCGGAATGCTCGGCAGAAGCTCCGCCCACTTGCCACGTGGCGCAAGGGCAGGATCGTTTGGCCGTTCCGGCAAATCTCCAAGCGCATCCCATGTCGTATGATAGGGCTCGACATCGGTCCGGCTCAGGAGATCGTCACGCTCTCCGTGCGTCGCCCTGGGGAATTTGAATTGTCCCCCGTCCCGACTCGCAACGATCAGAACCCGCTCGCGATGCTGGGGCACGCCAAAGCTAGCGGCATCCACTACTTGCCAAGCAGGGCGATACTTTGAGCCGGTCTCGCGATTAATCTGCTCGACGCCTCCGAGGATGCGATCCAGTCCCTCACTTTTATCTCGATAGGCAAGCCCGTAGACGTTCTCAAGCAGGAACGCCTTCGGCTGGGCATCGCGCAGCACGCGCAGGTAGGCGGTTAGCGTGTCGGAGCGTGGATCGTCGAGCCGCATGGCATCGCCACGCGCCCAATAGCCTGATTTGGAAAATGGCTGACATGGCGGGCCGCCGATCAACACATCGGCCTCCCCTGCCTTCAGCTTAGCGGTCTGCAGCAACTCCGTGGAGGTGACTTCGTGAATGTCTCGCTCGATCACCGGCCAGCGCCGATTTAGATGCAGAGTTCGGCAGCAGACGGCGTCCATCTCGACAGCGACGGCCGTGTCGAATCCGGCGGCCTCAAACCCAAAATCCAGGCCCCCGACGCCCGTGAACAAGCTGATTGCTTTGAGCATTCTTCAACTCTCGCAAGGACGATGAGAGGACAAGAACAAATGTAGAACATGCGGCCGGCGAAGTCAATGAGCGTACGGACCGTCGACGCCGAATCGCTGCATTTCATGCTAACGCTACACTGTCAGGCCATGCACAACATATTGGCGTTCGCTTGATTGCGGTGGCTCGTTGCAGCCCTGAAGTTGGCTTTTGGGAATGCATTGATGACCGGCGACGACGTGTCCATCGGTGAGGCGTCGGCCTTCTCGTGGAAGGTCTACTCAGTCAGCGCTCACGACAAGGCTCCACTACTCGCTTTCATCCGCGAAGCGTTCGAGATGCGCGGTTGTGTAATCCGTCATATCAGCGCTGCCAATCGAGCTCCGTTCCATATCGTTCTTGACATGCCGGGCGGCGAGCGAGTGGGCGTCCTGGCCTACGCCTTTCTTGCGAACTCCAGGCCCACGAGAAACCGACCGCCCGACGAGCATCGTTTCCAGATCAAATATGGGGGCGATCTCTCTGGAGTCATTGACGTTGCCGTCGACCCGTTTGGCGTCACCACGACTATTTTTGTCGGTATCGACCTCGAGCGTGGGGTGTTCGTGGCCGCGGATCCTCTCATGAACAACCCGTCGCCCATGTCGCGCTCGGTCGAATTCAAGACGGAAAACGTCGACCGGATTCTGGCCAATGGCTGGTGCGCCTGGGAGCGCGATCGGCACGAGGCAAGAACGATGACACGCCGCGCTTTCGAGCTCTTACCCGACATGCGAACCGAGGTGCTCGTTGGCGGAAGACAAGAACGGCTGCTCGATCTGGTTCTCCTCGAGCGGATCGCACGTGGACTGGATCCCGGCGAGCGTCATCTGATCGCTGACAAGCTGCGCGAGCTGCCCAGCGAGGCTCCTGCCGGTAAAATCTCGCACAAGCTGCTCGACGAGCTGAGCATCGCGCCCGAGGCCGTCTAAAGATGGCGGTGCGCGGATGGGTGGCTGAAAGCCATCTCGAGGAGCAACTCAAAGGGGTTGACGGAATCACCGAATGCGCACGGCTGCAGGGCGACGGAAAGCCCGATATAAGCCTGCGCTGGAAGACCAGCGAGCCAATATTCATCGAATGCAAGAACGTCTTGCGTACCACGTACGCCGGACACGTACCAAAGCTCGATTTCCAGCGAACTCGCGCTGCCAAGTCAGACCCGTGCTCACGCTATTATATGCCGAGCGACTTCAAGGTGCTCGCGGCGTGCTTGCATCCCGTGACTGAAAGGTGGGAGTTTAGGTTTGCACTGACCAGCAATTTGCCGGCCCACGGAAGCTGTCCGGGTCGGATAGACAACAATCTTCGAGTCAAAGACGAGGGATTCTTATCAGAAATCAATATTGTTCTTGACAGGCTGACGTCACCATAGCGTTGAGACGATGTCAGGACATTCTACTTCTCGATCCCAGAAATTTGGCCAGCCTCTTGCCCAAATTGGCGCCGCGCCTGATCTCACACTCCCACACGACAAGCACCCGCCATCCCAACGCATTGAGACGCGCGAGATTGACCTCGTCCCGCCGACGGTTGCTCTCGAGCTTCGGCCCCCAGTAGCTCGGTTTTGATCTCGGCAATTTACGACCATTTGCGCAGTCATGACGATGCCAGAAGCAGCCGTGCACAAGTATTATCTTACGATGACGCGCGAGCACGATATCAGGGCTGCCAGGTAGATCTGATCGATGCAGCCGATAGCGGTACCCCATGGCGTGGATGGCTTGTCGAACAATAACCTCCGGCTTGGTGTCGGTCTTGCGTATGCGCCGCATGCGCTCGGTCAAGGTAAGCTTCTGCTGACTCGCCATTGTGTCAGTGGGCCGCTTGCTGGCGCGCCTTGTGGGATTAGACACCGCGCCGGCGCTCACACCCAGCCCTTGAGCTCGCGCAGCACCACGGTCCAGATCACCAGCATGCCGGGCTCGCTGTCGTTGAGGCAGGGGATGTGCACGAAGTTCTCCCCGCCGTTCTTCTTGAAGATGTGGGCGTTCTCGACCGCGATCTCATCCAGCGTCTCCAGGCAGTCGGCCGCGAAGCCGGGCGTGACCACGGCGAGATTCTTGACGCCCTGCTTGGCGAGGCTCTTCACCGTCGCGTCGGTGTAGGGCTTGAGCCATTCGGCGCGGCCGAAGCGCGACTGGAAGGTCAGGCGCAGCTTGTTGTCGTCGAACTTGAGCCGCTCGCGCATGAGCCGCGTGGTCTCGACGCATTGGCCGTAATAGGGATCGCCCTTGTCGACATAGGCCTTGGGCATGCCGTGGTAGGAGGCGAGGATGACGTCGGGCTTGAACGGCAGCCGTGTCAGCTCGGTCTCCAGCGTGTTCGTCAATGCCTGGATATAGACCGGATCGTCGAACCAGGGCGGGGCGACGCGCAGCGCCGGCTGGCGGCGCATCTTCATCAGCGTGCGAAAGCCCTCGTCGCACACGGTCGCGGTGGTGGCGGCGGCATATTGCGGATAGAGCGGGACGATCAGGATGCGGTCGCAGCCGCGTGCGGCGAGCGCCTCGAGCCGCGGCGCGATCGCGGGTTGCCCGTAGCGCATCGCCCAGTCGACGGCGACGTGGCGGCCGAGCGGCTCGAGGATCGAGGCGAGCTTTTCGGTCTGCGAGCGCGTGATCGTCTTGAGCGGCGACTCGTTCTTCTCCCGGTTCCAGATCTTGGCGTAGTCGCGGCCTTTGCGGCGCGGCCGGAACGGCAGGATGATGCCGTTGAGCACGAGCTTCCAGGCGAGGCCGGTCTTCTCGATGACACGCTTGTCGGCGAGGAATTCGCGCAGATAGCGCCGCACCGATTCGGCGTCGGTTCCCTCCGGCGTGCCGAGATTGACGAGCAGCACGCCGATGCCGCCGGCTGCGGCCACCGGCTGCTCGGGCGCGGGCTGGCTCGGGGTAGCGGCGGCTGGTTGCGCGGTGTCGCTCATGCGGCCTCGGAATCCATGCGCCCAACATAGGCAATGGCGGTCCGCTGTCCATGCGTGTTATGGCAGCCGCTCCGAGGGGGCCGTGACCCGACCGCAGAAGTCCATCGATGGGGACGCGCAGCGCGCGCTGGTCGCGGCGAGCAAGCCGGACCTGCGGATCCTGCCAACCGTCGAGCTCAACGCCGAGGCGCCCGCGCACCTGCTGGATGACGACATCACACCGGTCGCCCGCCTGTTCGCGCGCAACGCCGGCACCATGCCGTTGCCGACCGCCGCCGACATCACGGCCTGGACGCTCGCGATCGACGGCTGCGTGCGCGCGCCACGCCGCTGGACCATTGCCGAATTGGCGCGAGAATTCGAGACCGTGACGCGCACCGCCGTGCTCGAATGCGCCGGCAACGGGCGCTCGTTCTTTCCCGAACCGGCCGGCGTCGTGCTGTGGCATCATGGCGCGGCCGGCTGCGTCGCCTGGACGGGCGTGCGGCTCGCCGACCTGCTCGCCGCCTGCGCGCCGACGCCCGACGCGGTCTATACGGGGCACCACAGCCCGGACATGCGGTTCGACGGGGCGGGCGCGGCGATCTCGCGCGGCCTGCCGATCGCAAAAGCGCTCGCGCCCGAGACGCTCGTCGCCTGGGCGCTCAACGGCGAGCCGATCCCGCCGCTGCATGGCGGGCCGCTGCGGGTCATCGCGCCGGGCTTTCCGGCCTCGGCGTCGCAGAAGTGGATCACGCGCATCGACATCCGCGACCGCGAGCATGACGGCGAGCGCATGCTCAACCTGCACTATCGCCTGCCGCGCGTCCCGGTGCGGCCGCTGGCACCCGGCGAGCGCTACGACGAGGCGCTGTTCGACGTGATCACCGACGTGCCGGTGCGCGCCGTGATCACGGCGCCGCGCGAGGGATTCGCGCTGCCGCCGGGCGCGCCGCTCGCGGTGCGCGGCCGCGCCTGGAGCGGGCACACGCCGCTCGCCAAGGTCGACGTGTCACTGGATGGAGGCAAATCCTGGCAGGCGGCGGAGCTCGGGCCGCTGCCTGACACTTTCGCATGGCGGCGCTTTACCGCGACGCTCGCGCCGCCGCCGGCCGGCGCGATCGAGATCATCGCGCGCGCAAGCGATTCCGGCGGACGGACACAGCCGCTCGAATCGGCGCCATGGAACCCGCGCGGCTATTGCAACAACACGGTTCATCGCGTGTGCGGGCGGATGGGATAGCCGATGCCGCAAGAGCCGAATCTTCAAGCTTTCGCCAAAGTGCGGTAGTCCATCTGCCGGTGGAACCAATAGCGATAACCGCTGATCCGCTTCTGCATGGCGACATAGGAATAGGGTTGATAGAGCGGAATGCTGGCGACATCATCGAAAGCCGTCCGGATGAACTTCCTGACCATTTCGTCGTATTTCGCCGGATCGCGCTCGAAGCGGGCCGCGTGCACCATGTCCATCATTGCCGTATTGCCGTAGTCGCCGGAATTGAAGATCGACGTCTTTCCGAGCGCCATCTCGAAATAATAATTGGGATAGTCGAGCCAGCCGGCGAACAGGTTCGTGAGCAAGGGCAGCTTCTTGCTGGAAAAGCTGGTGCGCCAATTGGCGCCGGAGATCTTGTCGAGCGTGACCTTGACGCCGATCTGACCGAGGCTTTCCTGAATGAGCACGCCCACGGGCTCGAGAATTCCGGCGCTGCCGGCATCCAACGAGAAGGTCGTTTCGAAGCCGTTGGGCAGGCCGGCTTCGACAAGCAGGGATTTCGCTTTCGCGAGATCGGTGTCGTAAGGCGACCGCTGCGGCCATTTCGCCTCCTTGATCTCCTCCGACCCGCCGAACAGCGGGCGCGCCTTGTTGTAAAGCGCGACGTCCATGATCTTCCGATAGGGGATCGCATACGCGATGGCGCGACGCACCTTGACGTTGTCGAAGGGCGGCATCTTCTCGTTCATGACGACGAACTGCACCGCATTGTCGATCGGAGTCGTGAAGACGTTGACTTTGCCTTCGCGCTCCATCTCGACGATATCCTTGGGCGGAAACTCGTTCGAGACATCGGCGTCACCGCGCTCGAGAAGGGCGCGGCGTGTTGCGGCGGACGGGACGACCCGCCAGACGACGCGCTCCGTTGCCGGCAGAGGGCCGGATTTCCAATTATCGAAACGGACGTAGCTGATCGAGGTCGGTGTCCGTTCGACGATCCGATAGGCGCCGCCGCCGGCGAGGTTGTTCTTGGACCATTCCAATCCCCACGGATCGCTTGCCGTCGCGTTCTTCCTGATCAGCTCGGAATTGAGAATATTGGGAATGGAAAAAGCCAAGTTCGGCAGCATCTGACGGTCGAAGCGGTCGTAGTCGATGCGGAAGGTGTGATCATCGACAGCGACGAACTGCTTGGGATCGGTGAGCGAGCCGGTGCTGAGCTGGAATTTCGGATTGCCCCCGGCCGCGAGCGCGCGCTCGAGCGACCATTTGACGTCTTTCGCCGTGACCGGCGCACCGTCGTGAAAGGTCGCATTCTTCCGCAGCTTGAACGTGACGGAGCGGCCGCTGTCGTTCCACTCTTCGGCGAGCTCGGGCGTCGGCTTGGTGGCATTGGCATGGTCGACGCCGTTCTCGTCCTTTTCGATCGCCAGCGACAACAGCCGATCGTAGCAATTCCAGGCAACCTCGTAGGAACCGCGATTGGCGCCCGGCGTGTGCGGGTCGACGCTGTTCGCACCGGATTCCGAAACCAGAAGCAGCACTGCGCTTGTCGGTTGCGCTTTCGCAAGATGCGGCAGCGCGAGACTTGCGAGCCCCGCCGGTACCGCCCGCAGAAATTCTCTCCGTTTGATCGCCATGGGAATGCTCCGACAAGACGCTTCCGCACCGCTTGGTCGTCGTCCCCTCCGGAGCAAGATCGAGGCCAAACCTGAGACCAAGCTCAGGACTCCGGTCGAGGAGCCCTGCGGCAAAGCGGCATGGATCCGCAATCTGCCGAAGCATCGGCGGCGGGCACTCGATCGCCGAGCATAATTTGAGCGACAGGCTTCAATCGCCCGGTACGATTCCGACCTGCTTCGCCAGCGCGACGGTCTCGTTGAAGTCCTTGACGAAGAACGCCTGGAATTCGGCCGGCGTCAGCCGCAGCGGCTCGTAGCCGACCTTGGTGAGCGCGCTCTGCGTCGCGGGCAGATCGATGGCCTTGCGGCCTTCGTCGTAGAGCCGGGTGACGATATCGGACGGCACCTTCGCGGGGACGAACAGGCCGCCCCAGAACAGGTACTCGGCCGTCGGATAGCCCGCCTCGGCGATCGTCGGCACGTCCGGCATCAGCGCCGAGCGCTTCGGCGTGCTCACGGCGAGCGCCTTGAGCTTCCCGCTCTGGATCAGGGAAATGCCGGCGGCGAGCGGCAGAAAGTAGTAGTCGACGCGGCCCGCCACCACCTCGCCCAGCGCCTCGGCGGGCCCGCGGAACGGGACGTGCTGGGCGTTGATGCCGGCGGCGACGCGGAATCGTTCCGCCGCGATATGCGAGGCGGCGCCGATGCCGGCGGAGGCGTAGTTGAGCGCCCCGGGTCGCGCCTTCGCGGCGGCGACGAGGTCGGCGACGCTGTTGAAGCCCTTCGACGGCGCGACGACCAGCACCGACGGGCTCACGCCAAACGGGACGACGGCGGCAAAATCCTTGACCGGATCGTAGGGCAGCGCCTTGTGCAGGACAGCGCCCGAGCTGATGGTGGAAGAGCCGAGCAGCACCGTGTAGCCGTCGGGTTTCGCCCGCGCGACGTCGTTGAAGCCGATGAGGCCGCCCCCACCCGGCCGGTTTTCAACGATGATGGGAACGCCGAGCTGCTTCGACATCTGGTCGAGGATCACGCGGCCGACGATGTCGACCGCGTTGCCGGCGCCGATCGGGCTGATCGCCGTGATCGTGCGCGCCGGCCAAGCTTGGCTGGATGTCTGCGCCTCCGCCCGACACGCCATCACGGCAAGCGCCGCGCTGATGAGCGCGCCGCCGAGCGCGCGAACAAAGCTCTTGCGATCCAATGTCATCCTCCCTGACGCTTGCTCCGGCGCGGCTATGCTCGCCACAATAAGGGACACCGGTGCATCTGCAACGGATAAGACGCCGCGCCCCCTTGCGCCGCCGGATCGACATTCGCGCGCCGGCATGCGAAACGAACGCATGCCGGATTTCGTCGTCGAATTCGGAAAGGACGAAGAGCGGCCCGCCGACGGGCGGCTGCACGGGCCGGCTTTCGCGCGCAATCACGCGCCGATCTGGTCGGTCATCGCGCCCTTCCTCGCCGGCCGCGCGGGCGATGTTCTCGAGGTCGGCAGCGGGACCGGCCAGCACGTCGTCGACTACGCGCGCCGCACGCCTGCGGTGACGTGGTGGCCGAGCGATACCAATCCCAAGCACCTTGCCAGCATCGCGGCGTGGCGCGCGCATGCGAAGCTTGGAAACGTGCAGGCGCCGGCCCGCGTCGACCTGCTCGTCGCCGACTGGGACCTGCCGGTCGACAACCCGTTGCTCGCCATCGTCTGCATCAACGTGCTGCACATTTCGCCCTGGCGCGTGACCGAGAACCTGCTCGCCGGCGCGGCGCGCCGGCTCGGGCCGGACGGCCGCGTCTTCATCTACGGACCGTTCATGCGCGACAGCGCGCACACGGCGCCGAGCAACGCCGCGTTCGACGCGAGCCTGCGCGCCGAGAATGCCGCCTGGGGCGTGCGCGATACGCGGGAGATCGCGGCCGTGGCCGAACGATGCGGCTTGCGCATCGCCGAGGTCGCGCCGATGCCGCGGGACAATTTCACGCTGGTCATCGAGCGGGCCGGCTGACGCGCGCCGGGCCGAAGGCAATGGGCGCCGAGAACATCTTGCGCATGCTTCGCGGGATTGGGCCCGCTACCCGCCGTCTTCCGGTTCGTCCTCATCGGCGTCGGCGTGCTCTCCGGTCAGCTTCAATCCTTCGATCGTGGTCGCTCCCTCGTGCTTGATGACCCGGCGCGCCGGCTTGCCGGTCTCCTCGCGCATCGCCTCGGCCAGCGCTTCCGAATGGGTGACGATCCAGATGCGCGCCTTGCCGGCGGCGCGCGCGATCAGGCGCGCAAGCGGCGGCAGGAGCGCGGGATGCACGCTCGCCTCCGGCTCGTTGAGCGCGATCAGCGCGGGCAGCCGGTACCCCATGAGGGCACCGAGCAGGCACAAATATTTGAGCGTGCCGTCGGACAGCTCGTGCATCGCGAACGGGCGCGGCATGTCGGGGAAGCGCATGTCGAAACGGCACCAGCTGCCTTCATCGAAGGCCGCAAGCCGCGCGCCCGGAAAGGCGTCGTCGATCGCGGCGGCAAGCTCCACCGTATCCTCGCGGATCACGAACAAGGTCGCGAGCACGGCGGCGAGATCGCGGCCGTCGGGCGACAGCGTCGGCGTCGTGATGGCGTGGCAGGGCTGGCGGATCGGCGACGCCGCGTCGGTGCGGAAGTCGTGGTAGAGCCGCCAGTCGAGCATCTCGCGGCGCACCGCCTCGAGCTCGGGATAGCGCGCGCCGTCGCGGAAGGCGGCGAGCGCGGTCTCCGACGGCAGCACCGCGTCGCGGTGCGTCTCGCGGCTGCCCGCCTCGTTGCGCAGCGCAACGAATGAGCCCTTGCGCTCCATCATCACGACGTCGCGCTGGCCGTGGCGGATGGTGAGACGCTCCTCCTTGACCTGCGGCTCGATCTCGAAGGCGGCTTCGGTCGGCCGGCGCAGGCCGATCTCGACCTCATAGGAATGCGGCAGGCCAACCTCGACGCCGTAGTCCATCGCGTCGAAATGCGCCTTGAGGATCAGCCGCACCGGCTGGCCCCGGCGGCGCGGCCCGGCCCACAGCACCGACTCGACCCCGCCCTCCTCGGCGATGGCGCGCGTGATGCTGCCGTCGGCGGCGGCGCGCAGCAGGCCGAGCGCCTTGTAGAGATTGGTCTTGCCGACGCCGTTCGCGCCGACGAAGACGGAGCACGCCTCGACCGGCAGGTAAAGGCTGCGGACCGAGCGGTACCCGCGGATGGTGACGGCGGTCAGGGGCATGCGGGAATTGTAGCCCGGATCGAGCGCAGCGTAATCCGGGGCCGCTGTCCCCGCATTCCGCTTCGCTTCATGCGGGCTACGAGCTCCGCTCGTCCGCGATGACCTTGCCGTCGTTCGGCAGACTACCGGGCACGACGAGCTTCACGTCGCCGCGCAGCTTGGTGACGGACTGCAGCGTCGCCGCGACCGCTTCGGCGAGACACTTCGCAGGCGCCGCGCATTCCGCCAACAAGGTCATCGCGTCCTGCTCGCCAGCGCGCGTCACGGCGAGGCGTACGCGGCCGAGCTCGGGGTGGCGGCGCGCCACCTCGGCGACCTGGCCGGGATGCACGAACATGCCCTTGATCTTGGTGGTCTGATCGGCGCGGCCCATCCAGCCCTTGATGCGCATGTTGGTGCGCCCGCAGGGCGAGCGGCCGGGCAGCACGGCCGAGAGGTCGCCGGTGGCGAGGCGGATCATCGGATAATCGGCATTGAACGAGGTGACCACCACCTCGCCGACCTCGCCGTCGGCGAGCGGGTCGCCCGTCCCGGGACGCACGATCTCGACCAGCACGTGCTCGTTCACGACCATGCCGTCGCGCGCCGCCGTCTCGTAGGCGAGGACCCCGACCTCGGCGATCGCATAGCACTGCAGCGTCGCGACGCCGCGGCCGTCGAGCTCGGCGCGCAGCGAGGGCGGCAATGCGGCACCGGACACGAGCGCGCGCTCGAGCGACGAGACGTCCTTTCCGGCCTTCTGCGCAGCGTCGAGCAGCACTTTCAGGAAATCCGGCGTGCCGGCGTAGCCGACCGGCTTGAACTGGGCGATCGCCTCGACCTGCATCTCGCTGTTGCCGACGCCGCCGGGGACGACGGCGCAGCCGAGCGCCTGCAGGCCGGTTTCGAAGATGAAGGCGCCGGGCGTGAGATGATACGAGAAGGAATTGTGCACGATGTCGCCTGCGCGGAAGCCGGCGGCAAACAGCGCGCGCGCCACGCCGTAATGATCGGGGCCGGCACCCTGCGGCTCGAAGATCGGGCCGGGCGACATCAGCAGCCGCCGCATTTTTCCGGGCGGCGTGACGTTGAATCCGCCGAACGGCGGCGACGCCTGCTGCAGCGCAGCCAGATCCGACTTGCGCAGCAGCGGCAGCTTCGCCAACGCCGCGCGCGACGCGACCACGGCCGGATCGATTCCGGCAAGATGCCTCGCCCAGCCCGGCGCCGCCATGGCACGGGCGACGAGCTCGGAGAGCGTCGCGGTCTGCTCTTTTTCCCGTTCTGTGGGGTCGCGAGTCTCGAGTTGGTCGTAGTGTTGCGACATGAGATTGGGCTCAGACTAATTGATTTGATTCTTGCTCAGGCCTGTCCCCCTCCCCCGCTTGCGGGGGAGGGTAGGGAGGGGGAAGCCGCTTGCTCCGACGCTTGTGGCTTCCCCCTCT
>DATBZM010000390.1:0-4861 GCA_036513175.1 Xanthobacteraceae bacterium
CAACATCAAGGCGAAGTGAGCGGAGTCGCTTCCGTAGGGTGGGCAAAGGGCGCGGATGCGCCCGTGCCCACGGACATGTCCACGTAGGCACGGCGCTTCGCGCCTTTGCCCACCCTACGAACCCCTACGAAATCCGAAACACCCCGCGCTCCTGCTCGTCCAGCTGCGCCAGCAGCCCGGTTTCCCACGCGAGATACTGCCGCGCAGCTTCCGGGTCGTTGTCGTGGCGGCGCGCCGTGAAGAACAGAAAATCGATGCAGTCCCGGTCGGGAGGCCCATCCGGCGTCGTCTCGACCGGCAGCCCCGCTGCGCGCCACGCATCGAATCCACCGGCGAGCAACCGGATATCCTTGCATCCCGCCTCGCCGAGATCGACGGCCGCGAGCGCCGCCACGGCGGGTTCGTCGGCAACGAGCACGATCGGCCTTGCGTGGGCGGCCGCCGCGCTGATGCGCGGGCGGATCGACCAGGCGGCCCCGGCGATGTGGCCCTTGCGGAACGTCATGGCGGCGCGCAGGTCGATCGTCTGGACGGCGCCGTTCGCAATCTCCCGTCCGGCCTCGCTCGGCGCGAGCGTCCGCAACTCGGGCAGGTCGGGCGGCCCTCGCCGGCGCCAGAAATACGAGCCTGCGGCCACGATGCCGCCGGCGAGCACGCAGGCGTCATGACCAAGCTGGCGCATCCAGGCGGCGACGACCGGCGCGCGCACGAGCTCATCGTCGACGAGCACGAGCCGTGCGCCTTTGACTCCCACCCACTGATCTGTCGCCTGGATGAGCTGGCCGCCGGGGGCCTGCGCGAAGCCCGGATGGCCGTTCGCGGCGACCTCTTCGGCGGTGCGCACGTCGAGAAAATAGGTCGTCCGCGACGCGTCGGAGAGCCAGCCATGCGCCGTGGCCGCTGCGACGTAGGTGACGCCGTGCTTTTCGGCGAGGGCGCGGGCACGCGCTGCCAGGCCGGCAGCCTCGCGTGACCTGACTTGACCCGGATAGCGCCGCGTCGCGCCGTTCTCGAGCCGCAATCCCGCCAGGAACCAGCCCTGGGTGCCGTTCTCCAGCGCCACCACGTCGTTGGGCACGCCGAAATCGATCAGCGTCTGCGCGCCGATGATCGAGCGCGTGCGGCCCGCGCAGTTGACCACGATCCGGGTCTTCGGGTCGGGCGCGATCTCGCGGATGCGCAGCGCGAGCTCGCCGTTCGGACACGAAATGCCGCCCGGGATGTTCATGCGCTGGTATTCGGCGAGCGTGCGGCCGTCGACGATCACCATGTTTTCGCCCGCATCACGCATCGCCTGCAGCTGCTGCGCCGTGATGCGCGGCGTGTGGCGGCGATGCTCGACCAGCTCGCCGAAGGTCTTGCTCGGCACATTGACGCCGGCATAGAGCGTGTAGCCCGCCTCGCCCCAGGCGGGCGCGCCGCCCGCGAGGATGTGCAGGTTGCCGTAACCCATGTCCTGCGCGCGCTTCGCGGCGCGCGCCGCGACCCCGTCGCCGGCATCGATCAGGACCATGCGCACGGCCGGGTTCGGCACCAGCGCCCACAGGCCCAGCTCGAACCGGCTGTAGGGCAGCGGTATCGCGAAGAACGGATGCGCCTCGCCGAACTGCCCGGCCTCGCGCACATCGATCAGCGCGATCTCGGCGCCGTCGGAGAGCCAGGATTTGAGGGTGTGGGCGTCGATCTCGGCAGTCATGCGTGCAGGGTCCCGCAGCCATTTTGAATTGTGCCGCGAAGAATGCGCCTCGGCTTGCCCGTGTGCAAATGCGGAAATGCCATCGACCGCGCGCCCCTGCCGGCGCCTCCTCACGTCCCCTTCTTGCGCTTCGCCGCCGCCGCGCTGTCGCGGCGGAACGGGCGCGAGCGCGGGCAGACCTGAGCGAGGAACTGCACCGGCGTACCGGCGAGCGCGTCCCCGCGCAGCCCGTAATGCACTGGCCGCGCTTCTCGCGCCACACCAGCCCGCTGTTCTCCAGCACTGAGAGGTGCTTGGAGATCGCCGGCTGCGACATGATGCCGGAAAAGCGCGCCACGATCTCGCCCGCCGTCATGTCGGTCTTCGACAGGACGAGACGCCGGAGATGCTTGCCGCGCCGCCCCACCCTGA
Source organism: Xanthobacteraceae bacterium (assembly GCA_036513175.1). Taxonomy (GTDB): domain Bacteria; phylum Pseudomonadota; class Alphaproteobacteria; order Rhizobiales; family Xanthobacteraceae; genus JAVDCA01. The sequence continues at coordinate 2,108 of DATBZM010000390.1, forward strand.
TGGCGCCCTGACGGGCCTTCCGCCGCCACGCGGCGCGAGGATAGAATGCCCGCGGACGCGGATCGGAAGCGATCCGTCCCGGGAAGGAAGCGCCGAATGGAAGAGCCGAACGCCTCCAGGGCGGACGTCCGCGGCTGCAACATCGCGCTGCGACGCGCCGGGGCAGGCGGCCCGCTGCTGATCTTGCATGGCGCGAGCGATGCCGGACTCTGGCTGCCTTTCGTGGCGGATCTCGCCACGCATCACGACGTGATCGCTCCCGAGCATCCCGGTTTTGGCTCCTCCGACACGCCCGCCTGGCTCGACACCATCCCGGATCTTGCGAGCTTCTATCTCGACCTGCTCGATCAGCTCGACCTCACCAACGTCCACCTCGTCGGCTTCGATCTCGGCGGCTGGATCGCGGCCGAGCTCGCGGTGCGCAATACCCGCCGGCTTGCCTCGCTGACGCTGGTCGGCGCTGCCGGCATCCATGTGCCGGGCGTCGCGCAGATCGATCCGTTCCTGCGCACCGATGAGCGGCGCATCCGCGACCTCTTTCACGATCCGGCGCGGGCCGACGACATGGTGAAGCGCGCCGCACGCCCCGAATTCGAGGACATCGGCCTCAAGAACCAGACCACCACGGCGCGACTTACCTGGCAGCCGCGCGGCTACGATCCGCATCTCGCCAAATGGCTGCACCGCATCGACGTGCCGACGCTGCTCGTGTGGGGCGCGAACGATCGGTTTTTTCCGCCCGAATTCGCCACCGCCTGGCAGAAGCTGATTCCGGGCGCGAAGCTCACCGTCATCGCCCAATGCGGGCACCTTCCCCACATCGAGCAGCGGCCCGCCTTCGTCGCCGCGCTCGACGATTTCCTCGACCGCATGAGGGCCGCGGCATGAAGTTCTTCAACTTCCACTTGATGCCCTATCGGCACGCCGACCTCGACGCGATCGAGCGCAACGGGTCGGCCTGGGTCACGTACTCGAACAGCCACTACGATCCCGAAAAGGGCGCCGGCCTCTATCACGAATATCTCGACCAGATGGAGCTCGCCGACCGGCTCGGCTTCGACGGCGTCTGCCTCAACGAGCATCACCAGACCGCCTACGGCATGATGCCGATTCCCGGCGTGCTCGCCGGCGCGCTCGCGCGCAGCGTCAAGCGGGCGAAGCTGGCGATCCTCGGCCGCGCGCTGCCGCTCCTCAACAATCCGCTGATGGTCGCCGAAGAATACGCGATGCTCGACAATCTCACACGCGGGCGCTTCATCGCCGGCTTCGTGCGTGGCATCGGCGCCGAGTATCACGCCATGGGAATCAACCCGGCCCATTCGCAGGACCGCTTCGCCGAGGCGCATGATCTCATCATCCGCGCCTGGACCGAGCCGGGGCCGTTCCAATATGTCGGCAAGCACTATCACTTCAATTACGTGAACCCCTGGCCGCGGCCCTACCAGTCGCCGCATCCGCCGATCTGGATTCCCTCCCAGGGGTCGAGCAGCACCATCCGCTGGGCGGCGAAGATGCGCTACACCTACGCGCAGACGCTTTCGCCGATCGCCATCGTGGCGCGTTTCTTCCAGATGTATCGCGACGAGGCCGAGAAGGCGGGCTACACGCCCTCGCCCGACCAGCTCGCCTGGTCGAACACGATCTACGTCGCCGAGACCGACGAGCAGGCGATGCGCGAGGCGCGCCCGCATCTCGATGCGCTCGTCAACCGCTTCCTCAAGATGCCGACCGAGATGCTGCTGCCGCCCGGCTACAGCAACATCGACTCGATCAAGCGCATCCGCGCCGCCAAGGTGACCGGCAAGCCCACCTCGGTCGACGACCTGGTCAAGAACGGCGTCGTCATCGTCGGCAGCCCGAGCACGGTGCGCGAGAAGCTCGCCGCCTACCAGGACCTCGCCGGCTTCAACACCTCGCTCACCAAGACCCAGTTCGGCACGCTGCCCGACGACATGACACGCGCCAACATGCAGGCGATCGCACAGGAAATATTGCCGCATTTCCGCGACCGCGCGCCGCAAGGCGCGCAGCGCGCGGCAGCCGAGTAGCTGTCATTGCGAGGCGCGCGCAGCCGCCGGGCACAGCGCCCGCGCCCTCTCCCCCGCTCGCGGGGGAGAGCCGGAGAGGGGGAAGCCGCTTGCTCCGCACCTGTGGCTTCCCCCTCCCCGCCCTCCCCCGCAAGCGGGGGAGGGGGCCCACGCGCCGCGGCAAGATGCTCGCGATCTGCAGGTGAATGCAGCGAGATTGCTTCGCTTCGCTCGCAATGACGAAGAGGAGACTCATGGCAATGAACCGCCGCAACCTCCTCCGCCTCGCCGCCCTCACCGGCGCCTCCGCCCTCGCGCGCCCCGCCCTCGCCCAATCCTGGCCCAGCCGCCCCATCCGCTTCATCGTCCCGTTTCCGGCGGGCGGCAGCACCGACATCGTCGGGCGCATCATGGCGCAATGGCTGAGCGAGCGGCTCGGCCAGCCGGTCATCGTCGAGAACAAGGCGGGCGGCGGCACCAATATCGCGGTGCAGGCGGTCGTGCACGCGGCGCCGGATGGCTACACGCTGCTCTATACGGTCGTGACCAACACGATCAATCCGTCGCTCTTCAAGTCGCTGCCGTTCGACTTCCAGCGCGACATCGCGCCGGTCGCGGGCCTCGCCGAGCTGCCGCTGGTGATGGAAATCACCCCCTCGCTGCCCGCCAAGAACGTTACCGAGTTCATCGCCTACGCCAAGGCCAACCCCGGCAAGGTCAGCTTCGC
>DATBZM010000391.1:0-12213 GCA_036513175.1 Xanthobacteraceae bacterium
CATCCTCAAGGCCGATGTCCCCTACGAGGCGATCATCGACATGAGCTTCGTCGCCGGCGCCGGCACGAAGCTGTAATGCGTTGAACGACAGAACCGACGACAGGGAAGGCGAAAAGGAAGGGTCATCGATATGTCCGAGCCGATCTGGAACCAGTTTCTCACCGAGCGCGACAAGGCGGTGTTCGCGACCTCCGGCTATGGCGCCCGCCAGGGGTTCGGCAAGCGGCCGGCCCTGCTTATCGTCGACGTGAACTGGGCGTTCTGCGGCGACAAGCCCGAGCCGATCCTTGAATCGATCAAGAAATGGCGCAATTCATGCGGCGAGGACGCGTGGACGGCGCTGCCCTATATCCGCTCGCTGATCGACAAGTGCCGCGCCAAGGGCGTGCCGGTGATCTACACGACCGGCGTGCGGCGCGACGACAACTGGGACGCCGGCAGCTGGAGCTGGAAGAACGACCGCTCCGACGAGGACCGCACCACCAAGACGGCGCTCGCCAATATCGACGGCAACGAGATCGTCGCCCCGATCGCGCCGGAGCCGCAGGACATCGTGATCTACAAGCAGAAGCCGTCGGGCTTCTTCGGCACCAATCTTGCGAGCTATCTGACGCTGCTCGGCTGCGACAGCCTGGTCGTCACCGGCACCACCACGTCGGGCTGCGTGCGCGCGAGCGTTCTCGACGCCTTCAGCCTCAACTACCGCATCACCCTTGCGGAGGAAGGCTGCTTCGACCGGTCGCAGGCGAGCCACGCCATCAACCTGTGCGACATGAACGCGAAGTATGCCGACGTCGTGAAGACCTCCGAGGTGCTCGCCTTCATCGACACGCTGCCGGGCGGCATGTTCGATCTGCCGAAGGGTTCCGCGGTGCGTGCGCCGGACGTCTCGCCCAAGCGGGCGGCCGGCTGACGCGATTGATTCTGCCGGGCGCGATCGGGCTCGCACGCGTGGTTGCGGGCCGGTGACTCTTTGGGGGCGCGCCATGCAGCCCGTGAAAATCGACTCCGAGCCGTCGCCGCTCTCCATCGAGCTTGCCCGCAGCGCGCTGGTCATCATCGACATGCAGCGCGATTTCCTCGAGCCCGGCGGCTTCGGCGCCGCGCTTGGCAACGACGTTACGCGGCTGCAGTCGGCGGTCGCGCCGTGTCGCGCCGTGCTCGCGGCGGCGCGTGCACACGGCATGCTGGTCATCCACACCCGCGAGGGCCACCGCCCGGATCTGACCGATGCGCCGCGGCACAAGGTCGAGCGCGGCGACCCGGCAATGCGCATCGGCGCACCGGGGCCGATGGGCCGCATCCTGGTGCGTGGCGAGCCGGGGCACGACATCATCGCCGAGCTCTATCCGCAGGCCGGCGAGCCCGTGATCGACAAGCCCGGCAAGGGTGCGTTCTACCAGACCGACCTCGATCTCATGCTGCGCAACCGCGGCATCGATACGCTGCTGGTCTGCGGCGTCACCACCGAAGTCTGCGTCAACACCACCGTGCGCGAGGCCAACGACCGCGGCTATCGCTGCATCGTGCTGGCCGACTGCTGCGCATCCTATTTCCCCGAGTTCCACGCCGCCGGCCTCGCCATGATCAAGGCGCAGGGCGGCATTTTCGGATCGGTCTCGTCCTCGCGGGCCGTGCTCGACGCGCTCGCGGCGTGAGGGTGGCAGCCGTGCAGCGGCGCCGCCTGCCGATTGCCTGATTTGAATCCAGTCGGGTGATCAGGAATTCATCTTCCGTGGTCGATCGCTGTCCCGCCGGCCGCACGCTTTGCGCGCGGCTCCTTGCCGCGATTGGTGCTCCGATCCGCGGGCGGGCGATTAAGCGAGACTATTCAAGCATTTCCGTCAAAAGCGCGGAGCGAGGCCGGTGCCATCACGGTGTTGGCACGCTGTTTGCGAGACAAGGCCGTGGGCGCAGAGATCACGCCCGCTGCAATGTCCTTGTTAGCTTCGCGGGGCCCGGATTCGTCCTCGAATCCCCTCGTGTGAAGGGCGGACGTCTCGTTTACGACTCGAAGTACCCGGCATCGGGATCGTGAACGGGGCGTCCGCTTTCATTTCGTGCGGGATCGGCCTCCGCTGGGAGGGCCTTATGACCGCCACAACCTATCGTCCGGCATTGTGGACGCCCGGCGACTGGAACGCCTTTTTCGGCTTCGGCACCAATATCCTCGTCAACATGCTCACGCTGACGGCGCTTCTGAGGTTCGTCCTCAAGATGCCGGATGCGATCGTGTTCGGCCGCATCCTTCCGGCACTCGGCCTGATGATGTTCCTGAGCACGCTCTACTACGCCTTCCTCGCCTGGCGGCTCGCCAGGAAGACCGGACGGAGCGACGTCTGCGCGCTGCCCTCGGGCGTGAGCGTGCCGCACATGTTCATCGTCACCTTCGTCATCATGCTGCCGGTGATGCTCAAGACCAACGACCCGATCAAAGGCTGGGAAGCCGGGCTGGTCTGGGTGTTCTTCCAGAGCTTCATCCTGATGATCGGCGGCTTCATCGCGCCCTATATCCGCAAGATCACGCCGCGCGGCGCCCTGCTCGGCACGCTGGCGGGCGTCTCCATCACCTTCATTTCGATGCGCCCGGCGCTGGAAATGTACATGACGCCGCAGATCGGGCTCGTCTGCTTCGCCATCATCCTCCTGAGCTGGTTCGGCGGCGTGCGCTACCCCAAGGGGATTCCGGCGGGCTTGGTCGCGATCGTGGTCGGCATGCTGATCGCCTGGGGATCGAACCTGTTCGGCCTCGGCCTCGGCGGCGTCAGCGTGCAGAAGGTCGGCGAGGCGTTCGCGAATTTCGGCTTCTCGATTCCACTGCCGGCCGTGGACCACGTCTTTTCCGGCTTCCAGTTCCTCGGCGTCATCCTGGTCACCGCGATCCCGTTCGGCATCTACGATCTGGTCGAGGCGATGGACAATGTCGAGAGCGCGGAGGCGGCGGGCGACCACTATCCGACCACGCGCGTGCTCAGCGCCGACGGCGTCGTCAGCCTGATCGGCTGCCTGATGGGCAATCCTTTCATCAACGCCGTCTATATCGGGCATCCGGGCTGGAAGGCGATGGGCGGGCGCATCGGCTACTCGGCCGCGACCGGCATGATGGTGATCGTGCTGTCGTGGTTCGGCATCGTTTCGCTGATGCTCGCGCTCGTGCCGCTGGTCGCGATCCTGCCGATCCTGCTCTATATCGGCATGCTGATCGGCGCGCAGGCGTTCCAGACGTCGCCGCAGAGCCACGCGCCCGCAATTGTGCTCGCGCTGACCCCGCATCTCGCCGCCTGGTGCAAGACGCTGATGGACGGCGCCCTGTCGGCGGCCGGCACCAATGCGGCGACGGTCGGTCTTGACAAGCTTGCCGGGGCCGGCGTGCTCTATCACGGCCTCGAAGTGCTCGGCGGCGGTGCGATCCTCACCGGTCTCGTGCTCGCCGCGACGGCGATCTTCGTCATCGACCGCAAGTTCGTGCACGCCGCGGCCTTTGCGTTCGCCGGTGCGGTGCTCACCTTCTTCGGCTTCATGCACGGCGAGCACGTTGGAATTGCGGTCACGCCGTCGGTCGCGCTCGCCTATGCGGTGGTGGCCGTCTTCCTGCTCGCACTCAGCCGCTACCAGTCGGCGACCACGGCGGCCGCCCTCGAGCCGGTCGGCCATGAGCCCGTGGCGGTGCCGGCGGAGTGATCGCCGGTGGAAATCCGAGTTCCCGCACTCGCGCATTGCGAGCAAAAGACACGTTTTACGTGTTCCCGGCTCCGAAGTTCCGTGACCCTTCCTCGACTTAACCTAAATTCTTAAGAATCTCTTAGGAAATGGGCTTGGGCGACGTCTAACCATCTGTCGTCCTCTGCTAAAATTCCTATTATCATAAGTCTGTCATCTGGGGTCGGGCCCGACAGGGTGAATCGGCTGCCTCGACGCCGTTGCTGCGCGTTGGTCGCCAAAAATCCGCAGTGCTCAACCACCGACTGCATCCCGCCGCGCCCCGATGTGCAGGCGGTTGTGGGGTCTCGTTGGAGTTTGGAAAATTGGGGCATAGGCGCGGTTTGTATGCGGCGTCCCGCGCGGTCGTCGGCAGCATTTGCAGCGCGTCGGCACGGATCGCGGCGGCGCTGGTCATCTTTCTCCTCGGCAGCGGATCGGCCTTCGCCATACCGTCCCCCGAGCTTGTCGTCGGTTCGTTCACCAGCATCTCGCAACTGCTTGCGCTGGGCTCCGCGCTGCTCGGGGGCGGCGCCGCCGTCGCGACGCTACGCATGCGCTCGCGCGGCCGCAGCTCCCGCGCGCTGACGGCGGTTGCGCTCGGCTCGGCCGCGCTTCTGATCGTCTCGCTCGGCTTCAACGCTTATCAGTACATGGCGGCCCGCAACGCACGCGCCGCCCGCCTCGAGGCGACGCTCGTGCGGCCGGCGCACACCGAGGGTGGCCTGCCGGTGGATTCCGAGATCAAGGAGCTCAACTACACTCAGCAGCTCACGAGCCCGCTCGGGATCTCGACGGCCGAGGCCGAGCAGCTGCTCGCCGCGCATGCCCGCGGCGAGACCAAGGACGTGATCTTCATCGACATCCGCGAGAAGGCCGAGCACGACGCCGGCGGAATGCCCGGCGTCAACTGGATTCGCTTTCCCGATCTCGCCGCGAGCGGGATCGACTTGCGCGGCAAGCACGCCGTCGTGTTCTGCCATAACGGCAACCGCAGCAGCGAATTCTGCCTGAGGATGGCGGCGCTCGGGATCGACTGCCGCTTCATGATCGGCGGCTTCGAGAAATGGATCGTCGAGGGCCGCTCGATGACGGGCTTCCATGCCCGCTCGCTCGCCGATCTGCGCGCGATCCCGCCTTATGCCAACCAGCGGACCTTGCTCGACACGCCCGACGTCCAGCGCCTCGTCGCCGACGAGAACGTGTTGTTCGTCGACGCCCGCTATCCGGGCGAGTTCTCGCTCCAGCATCTGCCGCACGCGATCAACATCCCGCTGCGCCGGACGCCGACCGCGCAGCTCGACCGGATGATCGCCGGCCTGCCGCGCCGGCCCATCGTCATCCCTTGCTACGATCGCCGAAGCTGCTTCATGGGAGAGGTGCTCGGGCTCGAGCTCACACGGGCCGGATATGATTTCCGCGGCCGCTACACCCTGCCGTGGGAGTATTTCGTCGCCGCCGATCCGCCGCCGCACGTCGCCCAGTTCATCGAGCAGGAACGCGCGACGTTCCGGGCCAGGATGGGCGAGCGCCTCGCCGACTTGCTGACGCTGCTCGGCAGGTGGATCGGCCTCGTGCCGGCGATCCTGCTCCTCGCGCTCGTCTCGCGCCTGCTCGTGCTTCCGTTCTCGCTCAAGGCCGAGCGCGACCAGATCAAGTCGCGCGCCGTCGGCGACGATCTCGCGGCGCTCAAGGCCGGCTTGAAGGACGATCCGCCGCGCATGGCGCGGGCGATCGGTGCGTTCTACCGGCGCCATCGCATCACGCCGTTGCGCAACCTGATCGCGCTGCTGTTCCTGCCGATCATGGCGCTGGCGATGACGGCCGTGCAGCGTGCGGCGTCGAACGGCGGCCAGCATTTCGGATGGATCAGCGATCTCGCGGCGCGCGACCGCTGGTTCGTGCTGCCGGCGCTGTTCGCCGCCCTCATCACGCTCTACATCGATCTGGCGTTCGTCCGCACCGCACGCCAACGGCTCATCGTCTGGGCGACGGTGTTTCCGCTGTTCGTTGCGACGGGTGCGCTGTTCTCGGCCGGGACCGACCTTTACCTGGTGGCCAGCGCGGCCTTGCTGATCGTCCAGCGTCTGGTCGTGAGCGGGGTGCCCGGGCGGATGCGCCGGGCGTGGCGCCGCTGGCGGCTCGGCCCCGGCGTGATCGGGCTGTCCGATCCGGAGGCGCTCGCCGATCACGGCAACAAGGCCTATCGGCTCGCGCGCATGCGCGCCGCCGGACTGCCGGTGCCGGATGGCGTCCTGCTGACGCCGGTATTTCTCGCAGCCCTCGCGAGGGATACCGCCGGCAAGCGTCGCGCCCGCCTCGACCGGGTATGGCGTGCCCTCGGCACGCGCCGGCTTGCCGTGCGCAGCTCCGCGCGCGGCGAGGACAACGCCGAGCGGAGCTTCGCGGGCGTGTTCGAGTCCGTGCTGGATGTCGATCGTGATGGCCTGGAGGACGCCATCCTGCGGGTTCGCGCCTCGTTCGAGGCCGCGCGGGTCGACGCCTATACGGCGCCGCGGACGGCCGGGAGCGTGCTCGCGCAGCAAATGATCGCGGCCGAGTTTGCCGGCGTGCTGTTCACGCGCGATCCGTCGGCCGGCGGCCTCGCGATGGTGGAGATGGTCAAGGGCACCGCCGAGAATCTCGTCTCCGGCACGGTGCGGCCGTGGACGTTCCGCTTCGGCCGCGTGTCGGGCCGCCAGTCCGGCGACGGCGTCGCGCCGATCGATCTCGCGCCGCTGCTGGCGCTTGGGCGACGCGCCGAGGCGCTGTTCGCACGGCCGCAGGACATCGAGTGGACCTACGCGGACGGGCGATTCCATCTGGTGCAAAGCCGCGACATCACGCGCGTCATCGCGGGCGATCGGGACCGCGCCGTGGTCCAGGACGACCTCGCGCGGTTGCTCGACGTCGCGGCCGGCGCCGCGGCGGAGCAGGTTGTCTTCGCCAAGAACGAGCTTTCCGAGATGCTGCCGCGGCCGACGGCATCGTCGCTCTCGCTCATGCAGGCGCTGTGGGCGAGCGGCGGCAGCGTCGATCGCGCCGCCCGCGCGCTCGGCTTCTCCTACGCGATCGCCGAGGATTCGACCTATCTGACAACGGTCCTCGGACGCCTGTACGTCGACAAGCGCGAGGAGCAGGCGCGCGGATTTTCGATCGGGCGGCTCGCGTCGCGCCGGCTGATCCGCCGTGCCGACCGTATCGAGCGGACCTTCCGCGAGGAATTCCTGCCGCATTTCCTTGCCGACGTCCGCATGCTCGAAGCGGTCGACTTCGATCGCCTGAGCATCGCCGAGCTGGTCGAGGAGATCGGCCGCCTGCGCGCGCGCTTCGTCGGCGATACGCACGTCGAGGTCGATATCGTCAACATTGCGGCGAGCTTCTATCTCGAGCGCGCGCGTCGCGGCCTGAGCAAGGCTGGGCTCGATCCGTCGAGCTTCCTCGCGCATATTCCCGAGACGCTCGAGAGCCACGCGATCGCCGAGGCCGCGGCGGCACCGGCCGAGAGCCGGCACTGGTTCCTTGTTCGCAGCGTCGGGCATCGCGCCACTTTCGACTACGAGCTGGCAGAACCCCGGTATGCCGAGAACCCGGAAGCGCTGAGCCTCGTGGTTGCGGCGAAGGGCGATCTCCCGCATGCCGGCCCCGCGGGGGACGCGGCTTTGCGCAAGCGGCTCGCCGCGCTCGTCGCAATCGCGCGCCGCTTCGAGACACTCAAGGAAGACGCGAAACACCAGTCGCTCCGCCAGCTGGCCGTGCTTCGCCGCGCGATGCTTGCGCTCGACCATCATCTCGGCTGGGGCGGGCTCGTCTTTCATCTGACGTTCGATGAGATCGCGACCATCCGCGGCCGCGATGTCCCGGCGCTGCGCGAGGTCGGGCTGCGCCGCCGGGACGACACGGCGCGGTTGGGTCGGGAAGCGCCGCTTCCCGCGCTGCTCACGGTCGCGGCGATCGAGGCCGCGTCATGCGGCGAGACCGTCGACGCGCCGGCGCAGGACGGAGCCATTCGCGGCACGCGCGTCGCCGGGAGCCATCCGGTCGTGGGTCGCGCCCGCGTGGTGTCCGAGATGGACGCCGAACGCGGCGCCGTAGTCGGCGACTTTGCGGACGGCGACGTGATCGTTGCCCCGATGATCAACCCCAACTGGCTTCCCTTTTTCGCCCGCGCGGGAGGATTCGTCAGCGAGGTCGGCGGCTGGCTCAGTCACACCGCAATTCTCGCCCGCGAGCACGACGTGATCATGATCGTCGGAACGCAAGGGATCGCCGCTATCGCGGACGGAAGCCTGCTGCGCCTCAATCTCGACGGACGCGTGGAGGTTCTCGATGCGCAGCCCGTGGGGAAGATCGCGGCTGCATAGTATCGCCTGCGCAAGCTGACGATCGCGACGCGCGCGGAACGATCAGTCGAGCATCGCCCGCTCGCCGGCGGACGACGCGGTGGCCGCGGCGCTGATCGTGGCGCCGATGCTCGCCGCCGGTCGATGGCGCGTCTGCTCCGAGGGAGCGAATGCGGACGCGATCAACGGGGTCATCGCCAGCGCGAGCACCGCGACGGTGTTGGGAAGGCCGGCACGTACCAGTGCGAACGTCATTGGTCGATGCAACTGCCGAGTTGTCGAGTGGACCCCCGGCGAAAGTACGCGGCCCGCATGACGTTCGGGTAACGGCAATTGTTAAAATCCAATCGATCGCCTCAACCACAGGCTTCGAAGGTCGAGGTCAGCGAACTTTTGCGCGATCCCTTTAACGCACGATTCACCTTCAAGCAGGCCGGGTCGCCGCGTAATCCCTCGCGGTTTGGGCATTAGCCTGACGGTAAGGGCGCAAGTGCTAGATTTTGCAAGAATTTTGGCGGGAGCGCCGCGGGCGGTACTGGGCGCGAGGGCGACGTCAAGGGATTGAGTCAATGGCTTGGGGCAGCGACCATTCGGTTAAGCAAGGGCCCACGCGGCGTCTACTCGGTCGTGCGGCCGGTCTGCTGGTCGCGGTGCTCGCGTTCTCTCCTGCCCTCGCCGACCCCCTCGTCATCCAAGGGTCGACCACATTCAATCGTCGCGTGATGGAGCGGCATCAGGCCGAGATCGAGGCCGCGTCGGGTCAGCGGCTCACCGTCATTCCCAACAAATCGACACCTGGCCTCGTCGCCCTGTTCGAGGGCCGCGCCCAGATGGCCATGATCTCGGCGCCGCTCTCGAGCGAGATCGAGGAACTCCGCAAGGTTCTGCCCAAGTGCGAGTGCGATCGGCTTCGCGCATTCGAGGTGATGAGCACCCGGATCGCCATCGGCGTCCACCCGTCGAATCCGGTCCGCCGTGCGTCCTTGGAGACGATCAGGAAGATCCTCAAAGGCGAGATCAGGAACTGGAACGAGCTCGGCGGGCCCGATCGTCCCATCCGCGTCGCGCTTGCCGCGGGCGGCGGCATCCTGGCGGTGATCGAGGCCGAGCTTCTCGACGGCCACGCTCCGGCGCTGCCGAACACGCTGTACATCAACACCCCGGTGCAGCTGGTTCAGGTCATGGAGCAGGAGCCGGGCGTCATCGGCTTCGCCCAGCTCACGCTGGTCCAGCAGCGTGGAATTCCGGAAATCGTAACCGATCGTCCGCTCGAGACGACGCTGAACTTGGTGACGCTCGGCGAGCCTACGCCGGCGATGCGCGCCGTGATCGAAGCGGCCCGCCGTATCGCCAACAGCGCGATGTAGTCGGGCGATGATGAGCGGCCTTCCTCAGGTTGCGCTCCGGGCGCTCGCCTGGCATCGCGGCAGCGTCGCCGCGAAGCTCTACCTGTTCGCGATCCTGTCGATCGTCGCGGTCGCCGCGTTGGCCGCGTCATCGATCTATTTCGCCAGGACCACCGAGACGGCGGCGAACCGCCTCTACGACCAGGGCTTCCTCGGCACCCTCGGTGCGGCTCGCCTCGGCGTGCTGATCGAGCAGCATCGGCGCCTGGTCGAGAGCATGCCGTCGGAGGTCGATCGCGAGCGCATCGACAAGGCCCGCCGCGAGCTCGACATGATCAAGCAGCGGCTCACCAAATTGATCGGAGAGCTCACCGCGGAAAATCGCCATCTGTCGCTCAATGCGCCCGAGCGGCGCATCAGCGCGAGCCTGCCCTACCTGTTCGATGCCGGCGACCAGGTCGTCTTCTACGCGCGCGAGTTCGCGCAGGACAAGGCCACCGAGAAGGCCAACGACTACGGCTACATCGCCGACGGCATCCAGAGCATCGTGCGCGAATATCGCGAGCGGCAAGTGCAGGAGGCGGACGGCGCGGTGGCGTTCATGCTGTCCTCGGCGAACTCGCTGACGATCGCAGTCCTGATCTGCACGCTCGTGGCCTTCGTGCTGATCGGCCCCATCGGGCTCATCGCGATGCATCGCGTGTTGTCGCGGCTGGGGCATGTCACGCACGCGATGGCGCGACTCGCCCGCCACGACGTCACGACCACGGTGCCGTGCCGGGACGATCGCGACGAGGTCGGCGAGATCGCCCGGACCGTCGAAATCTTCAAGGGTAACGCGATTGCGCTCATGGCGCGCGAGGAGGAGCTCAAGCAGCTCAACGGCCGGATCGACGTCGCATTCAACAACATGACGCACGGGTTGTGCATGTTCGATGCGCAGGAGCGCCTGATCGTCTGCAATGCCGCCTATCTGCGAATGTACGGCCTTTCCCCCGACGACGCCCGGCCCGGAACCGCGCTTGCCGGCATCTCCGACCGGCGCGCCGCGCTCGGCACCGGCGTCGTGACGCCGCCCGACCGGATCGCCACGATGGCGCAGGGCGATCGCGAGCATTCCGCTTTCGAGCAAGAGCTGATGGACGGGCGTGTGATCGCGGTGTCGCAGCGTCCGATGCCTGACGGCGGCTGGGTCGCGGTGCACGAGGACATCACCGAGCGGCAGCGCGCCGAGGCGAGGATCTCCCACCTCGCGCACCACGATCTGCTGACAAATCTCCCGAACCGGGTCCTGTTTCGAGAATTCCTCGAAAGCGCAATCGGCAATTCGGCGCCGGGATTCGAATGCGCGGTCCATTGTCTCGACCTCGATCACTTCAAGACAGTCAACGACACGCTGGGACACCCGATCGGGGATCAGCTGCTCAAGCTGGCTGCCGAGCGGCTTCTCTCCTGCGTCGCCGCCAACGACATGGTGGCGCGGATCGGCGGCGACGAGTTCGCCATCGTCCAGACCGCAATCGCGAGCCTCGAGCAGTGCGGCGAGCTCGCGTCGCGCATCGTCGCAGCGATCGGGCGGCCGTTCGACGTGGACGGGCGCCACATCGACATCGGCACCAGCGTCGGCATTGCGATCGCGCCGGCCGATGGCACGGATCCCGATCAGTTGCTGAAGAATGCCGACATGGCGCTCTATCTGGCCAAGAAGGACGGGCGCGCGACCCATCGCTTCTTCGAGCGCGAGATGGATCGGCGGCTGCAGGGACGTCGCGCGCTCGAGCTCGATCTTCGCTCCGCCATCACGAAGGGCGAGTTCGAGCTGCACTATCAGCCGGTCGTCGCCCTGGCCGACGGCCGGGTGACGGGATTGGAGGCGCTCATACGCTGGAATCATCCACAGCGCGGATTGGTGCCGCCGATCGACTTCATTTCGCTCGCGGAGGAGACCGGCCTCATCGTTCCGCTCGGCGAGTGGGTGCTGCGCTCGGCCTGCGCGCATGCAGCGAAGTGGTCGGAGCCGATCAGCGTCGCGGTCAATCTGTCTGCGGCGCAGTTCAAGGGCCGCAACCTCGTGCAGATCGCGCTCGGCGCGATGTCCTCGGCGGGGCTGTCGCCGGCCCGGCTGGACCTGGAAATCACCGAATCGGTGCTTTTGCAGGATGAAGCCAACACGCTGGCGACACTCCACCAGCTGCGCGGCCTCGGGGTCCGGATTTCGATGGACGACTTCGGCACGGGCTATTCGTCGCTCGCCTATCTGCGCAGCTTCCCGTTCGACCGAATCAAGATCGATCGCTCGTTCTTGAGCGACATGCCTCAGCGCAACGATTCTCGCGCCATCATCCGTGCGGTCTGCGAGCTCGCGCGCAGCCTCAAGATATCGACGGTCATCGAGGGGATCGAGACCGAAGCGCAGCGCGAGATCGCGATGAAGGAGGGCTGCGACGAGGCACAGGGCTTCTATTTCAGCAAGCCGATGCCCGAGCGCGCCGTGGAGGAATTCCTGGCTGAACGGCGGCGAATGGCCGCCGCCGCGTGAGGATGCGGAAAACGCTGCGAGCGTTTCCGGCGATACGCGACGGCCCGCGTCAGTGGCTCAGGATCGCGGCATCAAGCCCGACCGTCCGGCCGGGAAAACCGGCGGCATCGAAATACTTCGTCGTGCCGATCTGTTGGTAGTTGAGGACCGTGCGCAGGCCGTTGGCGGCCGGCGGCGACTGCAACGTTTGCGTCTCGACCTTCGGCATCTGGCCATTGGGCATCGCCTCCTCGATGGCGCGGCCGACCAACTGCCCCTTGGCCGGGATGTCGAGCCCGAGGATGTG
>DATBZM010000392.1:0-18900 GCA_036513175.1 Xanthobacteraceae bacterium
CCTCGATCCGCGCGACGAGGCGGCGTGCGGCAACCTCGCGATCATCGCGGCGCAGCAGGGCGACCTCGCGGGCGCCGAGCGCCTTTTTCGCCAGGCGCTCGATCTGCGCCCCAATCCCGAAGGCTTCAACAATCTCGGCACGCTGCTGCTGCAGCAGGGCCGCGCCGCCGACGCGATCGCGGCGCACCGGCGCGCCATCGCGCTGCGGCCGGATTACGCCGCCGCGCATCTCGCGCTCGGCAACGCGTCGAAGCAGCAGGGCGACTTCGACGCGGCGCTCGCCGCCTATCGCCAGGCCGTGCGGATCAATCCGGCCGCCGCGGAGGCGCACAACAACATCGGCGTGGTGCTGCAGCGCCAGGGCAAGCTCGACGCGGCGCTCGCCGCCTATCGCGAGGCGGCCGCGCTGCAGCCCGCCTCCGCCCAGGCGCATTTCAACATCGGCGTGGTGCTGCACGAGAAGCGCGACTTCGATGCGGCCGCAGCCGCCTATCGCCACGTCACGGCGCTGCGGCCCGAGATTGCCGATGCCTACAACAATCTCGGCACCGTCCTGCAGGACCAGGGGCGCCTCGACGAAGCGCTCGCCGCATTCGATGGCGCAATCCGGCGGCGCGACGACTATGCCGAGGCGCACTTCAATCGCGGTGTCGCGCTGCGCCAGCAAGGCAAGCTCGAACCCGCGCTTGCGGCCTTGCGCGACGCCACGGCGCGGCGCGCGGACTACGTCGAGGCCCTCAACAACGCCGGGATCGTGCTGCAGGAGCTCGGGCGTCTCGACGAGGCGCTTGCGGCCTTCGAAGGGATCCTCCGGCTGCGGCCCGCGCACGCCGAGGCGTACAACAATCTCGGCGCCGTATTGCTCGGGCAGGGACGCGCCGACGCGGCGCTCGGCGCCTTGCAGAAGGCGCTGGCGCTGCGGCCCGACTACCCGGAAGCCTTTTACAACCTCGGCAATGCCTGGCGCGAGCTGGGCAAGCTCGAAGGCGCGATCGCGGCCTATCAGAGCGCGCTGCGGCTGCGGCCCGAGGATGCCGACGCATTCAGCCAGCTCGTCTATCACCGCTGGCGCGCCTGTGACTGGACCGATTACGCGGCCGACCAGGCCAAGCTCCTCGATCTGGTGCGCGGCGGTGCGGCGCGCGTTCCCCCGTTCTATCTGCTGGCGACGCCGGCCTCGCCGGAGGACCAGCTTGCTTGCGCGCGCCGTTGGCTCGCGCCGATCGTGCCGCCGCCGGAAAGCATCTTTCGCCACACCGCGCCGCGCGAGCGGGCCCGCATTCGCCTCGGCTACTTGTCGGCGGATTTTCATCAGCACGCGACCGCCGCGCTCGCGGCCGAATTGTTCGAGCGGCACGACCGCGAGCGCTTCGAAGTCCTCGCCTATTCGTATGGTCCCGACGATGCGAGCCCGATGCGCGCGCGGCTGACGCGCGCCTTCGACCGTTTCGTCGACATCCGCGCCCTGTCGCACCGTGCCGCGGCGGAGCGCGTCCGCGACGACGAGGTCGACATCCTGATCGACCTCAAGGGCTACACCCAGCATGCGCGGCCGCAGATCGCGGCCTTCCACCCGGCGCCCGTGCAGGTGAATTACCTCGGCTTCCCCGCCACCATGGGCGCGGATTTCATTGACTACATCATCGTCGATGATTTCGTCGCGCCGGCGGCGGCGCAGCCGTTCTTTGCCGAAAAGCTCGTCCACCTCCCGGGCTGCTATCAGGTCAATGATCGCCAACGCGCGATCGCGGCTGCGGCGCCTTCGCGCGCCGAGTGCGGCTTGCCGCGCGAGGGCTTCGTCTTCTGCAGCTTCAACAACACATACAAGATCACGCCGGATTTTTTCGCCTGCTGGATGCGCCTGCTCGCGGCGGTGCCGGGGAGCGTGCTGTGGCTGCTCGAGGCGAACGACCTGGTCGCGCGCAACCTGCGGCGCGAGGCCGAACGCGGCGGCGTCGATCCCGCCCGCCTCGTTTTCGCGCCGCGGGCGCCGCTACCCGAGCATCTCGCCCGCCACCGCCATGCCGACCTGTTTCTCGACACGCTGCCATGCAACGCGCACACCACCGCGAGCGACGCCCTGTGGGCCGGGCTGCCGGTGCTGACCTGCGCGGGAAGCACGTTTGCGGGACGCGTCGGCGGAAGCTTGCTCGCGGCCGTCGGATTGCCGGAGCTGATCGCGACCTCGCTCGCGCAATACGAGTGCCTGGCCGTCGCGCTCGCGCGCGACGCGCGCGAGCTCGCAGACCTGCGCGAGCGGCTTTTGCGCGGTCGCGAGGCATCGACCGTTTTCGACTTGCCGCAAACGACCCGAAACCTCGAAGCTGCCTATTCGGCCATGTGGCGGCGCTGGTGCGCCGGCGAGAGCCCGGCCGGATTCCGGCTCAATGGTGCGTGAGCCGCAATCCTCACGATAAGTCAGTTAGTGTTGCACTGCACAATCATCTTCCGGCCGAACGTCGCTGAGTCCCCAACCTGGGCGATGCGACATCGACAACCTGTGTCCGGCCGGTATCAAAAGCTGACTCGGCTGCGTATTAGGTATAACGTACACCAACCCACGCTATGCGATCGAAGGCCGTGTCGCGCGGGAGAGAAGACAGACAAGAAACGCCAATGGGGACGGATCATGGCTACGCTCGCAAATCCCGCCGGCGCTACGGCAGCCGCAGGATCACAGACACGCTGGCTACAACTTATATGCTGCGTTCTCTGCATGGTGCTGATTGCCAACCTGCAATATGGCTGGACGTACTTCGTCAATCCCCTGAGGGATGCACACCCTGCCTGGGGCTTTGACGTTCCGGCGCTGTCCATCTTCGGATCGACGCTGTTCGGCTGGCATTTCGATTCCATCGCATCGGTCCAGCTCGCTTTCACGATCTTCATCGCACTCGAAACATGGCTCACGCCGATCGAGGGCTGGATCGTCGACAACCTCGGTGTGCGGATCGGACCGAAGATCATGGTCGCCTTCGGCGGCATCATGGTGGGCCTTGGCTGGATCATCAATTCGCGCGCCGAAACGCTCTCGATGCTCTATCTTGGCGCCATCGTCGGCGGCATCGGGGGTGGGGCCGTGTACGCGACGAGCGTCGGGCAGGCGGTCAAATGGTTTCCCGACCGGCGGGGTCTCGCCGTCGGCCTGACGGCCGCGGGCTACGGCGCCGGTTCGGCGTTGTCGGTCGTTCCCATCCTCCACGTGATCAAGGCCTCCGGCTATCAGGCGGCGTTCTTCTGGTTCGGGCTCGTGCAGGGCGGCATCGTCTTCCTGCTCGCCTGGCTGCTGCGGGGGCCGGAGCCTGGCGAGACCGCCGGCAGGGCGGCGCCGAAGGTCGTCCAGTCGACCCGCAGCTATACGCCGGGGCAGGCATTGTCGACGTGGGTATTCTGGCTCCTCTACATCATGTTCGTCATGGTGTCGGCGAGCGGCCTCATGGCGACCGCGCAAATCGCCCCCATCGCCAAGGATTTCGGCGTCGGCAGCACCGTGCTGATCTTCGGCACCACCACGATCGTGCTCGCCGGCATCGTCGACAATGTCTGCAACGGCGGCGCGCGGCCGCTGTTCGGCTGGGTCTCCGACAATATCGGGCGCGAATACACGATGGCGCTCGCCTTCGGCCTCGGCGGCATTTCCTACTGGCTGCTCGGGCTCTATGGGCATACTCCGTGGGCGTTCGTGGTGTTCGCCGCGCTGATCTTCCTCACTTGGGGGGAGATCTTCAGCCTGTTCCCGTCGACGTGCACGGACACGTTCGGGACGAAGTTCGCGACCGTCAATCTCAGCCTGCTCTACACGGCCAAGGGCACGTCGGCGATCCTTGTTCCGGTGGCCAATCTCATCAAGACCGCGACCGGCAGCTGGGACCGGGTCTTCACCTTGACCGCCATCATGAACTTCATCGTGGTGTTCCTGGCCCTCTTCGTGCTCAAGCCGCTGCGCGCGCGGATGATGGCGAAGGGCTGACACAATCCGCGCGGGCGCCGGGCATCCCTCGGCGCCCTTTCGCCCGGGGGCGGCGCAGGCGCCTAGCCAAGCAGGCCGGTTTTTAATGCGATCACGGACCGAGAATGCGGCAATGGCCGTCTAAAGTCGGCCCGCTTGCAACCGCTTGGTATAACGTATTATAGAGGCAGCCATTCTCAGTGGGTACGCATGAATGACCGAGCTCGGCAGCCGTAACCGGCACAGTGATTCCCATGGCTCCCGCGTCGCGGTCGCCCCCCTCGCGGACACGTCGACCTTCGCGGACCGCGCCTATGCGTCGCTCAAGAACGTGATCCTCTCGCTCGACATTTACGAGAAGCCTGGCGAGGTGCGGCTCGACGAGCGCCAGCTTGCGAGCGACCTCGGCATCAGCCGCACCCCGGTGCGCGAGGCCATGGCGCAGCTCGAGCGCGAGGGCTTCGTGCGCTCGGTGCCGCGCCGCGGCATCTACGTCGTGCGCAAGACGCGCGCCGAGGTGATCGAGCTGATCACCGCCTGGGCGGCGCTCGAGAGCATGGCGGCGCGCCTGATGACGCAGAAGGCGAGCGATCAGGAGATTGCCGAGCTGCGCAAGATGTTCACCAAGTTCGAGAATGGCGAGCTGCATGCGCGGCTCGACGAATATTCCGAGGTCAATATCGAGTTCCACCAGACCATCATCCGCCTGAGCCGCAACCGCGTGCTCATCGACCTCGCCGAGAACCTGTTCACCCATATGCGCATGATCCGCCGCAAGACGATCGGCGAGGAGGATCGCGCCGACCGCTCGATCCGCGACCACATGAACATCATTCACGCGCTCGAGGCGCGCGACACCGAGCGCGCCGAGGATCTGGTGCGCAATCACGCCCTCGGCCTCGCCGACCACGTCGCCCGGCATGCCGATCACCTGGATTGATTAAAAAACCCTACCAAGGGAGGCCGCCCATGGCCGAAGCCGCCGTCAAGACCGCAAAGCCTGAAACGAGCGAAGAAGAACGCGAGCTCACCGACGGTTTTCATCTCATCATCGATGCGCTCAAGCTCAACGGCATCAAGACCATCTATGGGGTGCCGGGCATCCCGATCACCGACTTCGGCCGCATGGCGCAGGCGGCGGGCATCCGCGTCGTCTCGTTCCGCCACGAGCAGAACGCCGGTTACGCGGCGTCGATCGCCGGCTTTTTGACCAAGCGGCCAGGCGTCTGCCTCACCGTCTCGGCGCCCGGCTTCCTCAACGGCCTGACCGCGCTCGCGCACGCCACCACCAACTGCTTTCCGATGATCCTGATCTCCGGCTCCTCGGAACGCGAGATCGTCGACCTGCAGCAGGGCGACTACGAGGAGATGGACCAGCTCGCCATCGCCAAACCCCTGTGCAAGGCGGCCTACCGCATCCTGCACGCGGCGGACATCGGCATCGGCGTGGCGCGCGCGATCCGTGCCGCGGTGTCGGGGCGCCCGGGCGGTGTCTATCTCGACCTGCCGGCCAAGCTGTTCGGACAGGTGATGGATGCGGAAGCGGGCAAGAAGTCGCTCGTCAAGGTGATCGATGCGGCGCCCGCCCAGATCCCGGCTTCCGACGCGGTCAAGCGCGCGCTCGACGTGCTCAAGAGCGCGAAGCGTCCGCTGATCATCCTCGGCAAGGGCGCCTCGTACGCGCAGGCCGACGATGCGATCCGCGCCTTCGTGGAAAAGAGCGGCGCGCCGTTCCTGCCCATGAGCATGGGCAAGGGCCTGCTCCCGGACACGCATCCGCAATGTGCGGGCGCGGCGCGCTCCACGGTGCTCAAGGACAGCGATGTCGTGATGATGATCGGCGCGCGCCTCAACTGGCTCCTGTCGCACGGCAAGGGCAAGACCTGGGGCGAGGCGCCGAAGAAGTTCATCCAGATCGACATCGAGCCGAAGGAGATGGACTCCAACGTCGAGATCGCCGCCCCGGTGGTCGGCGACATCGGCTCATGCGTCTCCGCGATGCTCGTCGCCATGGGCGACAAGTGGCCGGCGCCGCCGGCCGACTGGACCGGTGCGGTCGCCAAGAAGCGCGATGAGAACGTGGCCAAGATGGCGCCGCGGCTCATGAACAACAACTCGCCGATGGACTATCACGGCGCGCTCGGCGTGCTGCGCACCATCGTCAAGGAGCGGCCGGACGCGATTCTGGTCAATGAAGGCGCCAATACGCTCGACCTCGCGCGCGGCATCATCGACGTCTACCAGCCGCGCAAGCGCATCGACGTCGGCACCTGGGGCGTCATGGGCATCGGCATGGGCTATGCGATCGGCGCCACGATCGAGACCGGCAAGCCGGTGCTGGCGATCGAGGGCGACAGCGCGTTCGGCTTCTCCGGCATGGAGATCGAGACGATCTGCCGCTACGGGCTGCCGGTCTGCGTCGTCATCTTCAACAACGACGGCATCTATCGCGGCACCGACGTCAACAAGGCGGGGTCCGACCCGGCGACGACCGTGTTCGTCAAGGGCGCGCGCTACGACAAGATGATCGAGGCGTTCGGCGGCGTCGGCGTCAATGCGACGTCCCCGGACGAGTTGCGGCGCGCCGTGAACGAGGCCATGGATTCGGGCAAGCCCACCCTCATCAACGCGGTGCTCGACCCGGCCGCCGGCAGCGAAAGCGGCCGCATCGGCAACCTCAACCCGCAGAGCGCCCTGAAGAAGAAGTGACGCGCAGCGTCATCTGGATGCGGCGTGGCGCTGAAACGCTGCGGCGCTGATCCGGGATCGCAGCGACAGCAAAAGAAGATCGATGGGAGATTGACATGGCAACAAAGAAGAAGGCCAAAGCGGCGAAGCCCAAGGCGGTGACGAAAGCCGCCAAGAAGATCGTCAAGCTCAAAGCGAAGAAGCCGGCGGTGAAACCGGCGGCGGCGAAGAACGGCAACGGCCTGCCGAAGGCGTCGACCAAGCCGCAGGGCCAGGCCGGCAAGGCGCTCGAGGGCGTGCGCATCCTCGACTTCACCCACGTGCAATCGGGCCCGACCTGCACCCAGCTCCTCGGCTACATGGGCGCCGACGTGATCAAGGTCGAGCGCCCCGGCGTCGGCGACATCACGCGCACCCAGCTGCGCGACGTAAAGGGGCAGGACAGCCTCTACTTCACGATGCTCAACGGCAACAAGCGCTCGATCACGATCGACTCCAAGCATCCCAAGGGCAAGGAGATCCTCGAGCGCCTGATCAGGCACTGCGACGTGCTGGTGGAGAATTTCGCTCCCGGCGCGCTCGACCGCATGGGGTTGACCTGGGAGTACGTCCACAAGACCAACCCGCGCATGATCGTCGCCTCGGTCAAGGGCTTCGGCCCCGGGCCGTACGAGGACTGCAAGGTCTACGAGAACGTCGCGCAATGCGCCGGCGGCGCCGCCTCGACGACCGGCTTCCGCGAAGGCCCCCCGCTCGTCACCGGCGCGCAGATCGGTGACAGCGGCACCGGGCTTCATCTCGCGTTCGGCATCTGCTGCGCGCTGATCCAGCGCCAGCGCACCGGCCGCGGCCAGAAGGTGCTGTGCGCCATGCAGGACGGCGTGCTCAACCTCGCGCGCGTCAAGCTGCGCGACCAGCAGCGCCTCGAGCACGGGCCGCTCACCGAATACAGCCAGTACGGCGAGGGCGTTCCGTTCGGCGTCGCGACGCCGCGCGCCGGCAACGACTCGGGCGGCGGCCAGCCGGGCTGGATCCTCAAGTGCAAGGGCTGGGAGACCGATCCGGACGCCTACGTCTACTTCATCACCCAGGCGCCGGTGTGGGAGGCGATCTGCGATCTCATCGGCAAGCCCGAATGGAAGACCGATCCGGACTACGCCAAGCCGCCGGCGCGGCTGCCGCGGCTCAAGCACATCTTCGCCACCATCGAGGAGTGGACCAAGACCAAGACCAAGTTCGAGGTCATGGACATCTGCAACAAGCACGACATCCCGGTCGGCCCGATCCTGTCGATGAAGGAGATCGCCGAGGAAGACTCGCTGCGCAAGACCGGAACCGTGGTCGAGGTCGATCACCCGGGCCGCGGCAAGTACCTGACCGTCGGCAATCCGGTCAAAATGTCGGACTCGATCACCGAGGTGAAGCGCTCGCCGCTGCTCGGCGAGCACACCGACGAGATCCTCGGCAAGGTGCTGGGCTATTCGGCCGACGAGGTCGCGGCGATCAAGGCGTCGGGCGCGACCACCGCGCCCGACAAGCCGGCCGCCGCGGCGGCCTGACGGCGATCCGTAGGGTGGGCAAAGGCGCGCAACGCGCGCCGTGCCCACGCGCGGTGGGCACGCTTTGCTTTGCCCACCCTACGTCGACCCGCTCGCGCGGTGTATGACGACGAGAGAGTGTGTGGAGGAAATAGCCAATGCGGATCGTCGTCCACGGCCAGCAGGCCTTCGGCAAGGCGGTGCTCGAGGCGCTGCTCAAGCGCGGCGAGGACGTGGTCGCCGTCTATGTGGCGCCCGAGAAGCCGGGCCAGAAGGCCGATCCGCTGAAAGAAGCGGCGCTCGCCGCCAAGCTTCCGGTCTGCCAGCCTGCCTCCTACCGCAAGCCGGACGTGTGGGAGGAGTTCAAGGCGCTCAAGCCCGACCTGCAGGTGATGGCCTTCGTCACCCTGTTCGTGCCGGAGGAGTTCCTCAACATCCCGACGCACGGCTCGATCCAGTATCATCCCTCGCTGCTGCCCGCTTATCGCGGGGCGAGCGCGATCAACTGGCCGATCATCCTGGGCGAGAAGGAAACCGGGCTCTCGATCTTCTGGCCCGACAACGGGCTCGATACCGGCGACGTGCTCATGCAGAAGCAGACGCCGATCTCCGCGACCGACACGCTCGGCTCGGTCTATTTCGACCGGCTCTTCCCGATGGGCGTCGAGGCGATGCTCGAGTCGGTCGATCTGGTCAAGGCCGGCAAGGCGCCGCGCCTCAAGCAGGACGAGTCGCTGGCGACCTATGAGGGCCGCTGCGGTCCCGAAAACGCGCGCATCGACTGGGCGAAATCCTGGCGCCAGATCGATCCGCTGATCCGCGGGTGCAACCCCGCGCCCGGCGCTTGGTCGACGCTCGACGGCAAGACGCTCAAGGTCTTCGACGCCAAGCCGCTGCCCGCCCGGGACCCCAAGGGCATCGCCGGCAAGATGGGCGAGATTGTCGCCGTCGAAGCGGACGGCTTCACGGTGGTCTGCGCCGACGGGCGCTTCAAGGTCACGCGCGTGCAGCCGGCCGACGGCAAGAAGATCGACGCCGGCGAGTTCATCGCTGCGACCAATCTCGCCGTCGGGGTGCGCTTCACCTGATTCTCCCGCCCGGAATTCACCCCCACTTCATCCCGCTCGCCGCAACGGAAACCTCTCATGCCCGCCTCGCAGCATCAGTCGCCGAAATCCGACATCGAAATCTCCCAGTCCGCCAAGAAGCGGCCGATCATCGAGATCGCCAAGGAACGGCTCGGGATCGCGGCCGAGAACCTCGAACCTTACGGCCACTACAAGGCCAAGGTGTCGATGGACTACGTCAAGTCGCTCGCCGGCAAGCCGAACGGCAAGCTGATCCTGGTGTCGGCGATCACCCCGACGCCGGCCGGCGAGGGCAAGACCACGACCACGGTGGGCTTGACCGACGCGCTCAACCACATCGGCAAGAAGGCGATGCTCTGCCTGCGCGAGCCCTCGCTCGGCCCCTCTTTCGGCATGAAGGGCGGGGCGGCCGGCGGTGGCTATGCCCAGGTCGTGCCGATGGAGGACATCAATCTCCACTTCACCGGCGACTTCCACGCCATCACGTCGGCGCACAATCTCCTCTCCGCGCTCATCGACAACCACATCTACTGGGGCAACTCGCTCGGCATCGATTCGCGCCGCGTCGCCTGGCGCCGCGTGATCGACATGAACGATCGCGCGTTGCGCGAGATCGTCTGCTCGCTCGGCGGCGTCGCCAACGGCTATCCGCGCGAGGCCGGCTTCGACATCACGGTCGCGTCCGAGGTGATGGCGATCTTCTGCCTCGCCAAGGATCTCGAGGATCTCAAGAAGCGGCTCGGCAACGTCATCATCGGCTACACGCGCGACCGCAAGCCGGTCCGCGCCAGCGACCTCAAGGCGCACGGCGCCATGGCGGCGCTGCTCAAGGAGGCGATCGCGCCCAACCTGGTGCAGACGCTCGAAGGCACGCCCGCGTTCATCCACGGCGGTCCGTTCGCCAACATCGCGCACGGCTGCAACTCGGTCGTCGCCACCACGACGGCGCTCAAGCTCGCCGACTACGTGGTGACGGAGGCCGGCTTCGGCGCCGATCTCGGCGGCGAGAAATTCCTCGACATCAAGTGCCGCAAGACCGGCCTCGCGCCCGATGCGGTCGTGCTGGTCGCCACCATCCGGGCGCTCAAGATGCACGGCGGCGTCAAGAAGGAGGACCTCAAGACCGAGAACCTCAAGGCGCTCGAGGCCGGCATGGCGAATCTCGAGCGTCACGTCGAGAACGTGCAGAAGTTCGGCCTCGTGCCGGTGATCTCGATCAACCGCTTCTCGGCCGACACGCCGGCCGAGATCGATCTCGTCAAGAGCGCCTGCGCCAAGCTCGGCGTCGAGGCGCTGATGGCCGACCATTGGGCGATGGGCGGCGAGGGCGCCGCCGACGTGGCGCGTGCCGTCGTCAAGGTGATCGACAGCGGCAAGAGCAAGCTCAAGCTGCTCTATCCGGACGAGATGCCGCTGCTCGAGAAGGTGCGCACGATCGCGCGGGAGATCTATCGCGCGAAGGACGTCGCGGCTGACAAGGCGGTGCGCGATCAGCTCGCCGCCTTCGAGGCCATGGGCTACGGCAAGCTGCCGGTGTGCATCGCCAAGACCCAGTACAGCTTCTCGACCAATCCCGACGCCAAGGGCGCGCCGGTCGACCATACGATCCCGATCCGCGAGGTGCGGCTCTCCGCCGGCGCCGAGTTCGTCGTGGCGATCTGCGGCGAGGTCATGACCATGCCGGGCCTGCCCAAGGTGCCGGCCGCCGACTCGATCGACGTCGGCCCCGACGGGAAGATCGTCGGCTTGTTCTGACGCTGCTTGCCCGCAGGGAGCCCTCGGGTCTTGCTTCGGCAAGCCCAAGGAGAGGCTCCGCGTAATCCGGGGACGCGCTGACCCCGGATTACGCTACGCTCCATCCGGGCTACGCGCCGCGCCTCAATCGAGCTCGATCGGCGACCAGGTCAGCTCGGCGCTGAACATTGCGGCGCGCACGCGGCGCACGCAGTGCGGATCGCCGGTCAGGCGCAGCGTTTCCTTCGTATCGCCCTGGACCACCACGACGTCCGCGGTTTGGTCGCCGTAGCGCGACAAGGCCCGCTGGCGCATGCGCTCGGCGAGATCGTCGGTCTTCTCCGGCGCGAGAATCTGGTCCACCACGCGCACGACGTGGATGACCTTGCGCGGCCGGTCCTGCACCGCGCCGTGGAGCAGCTTCCAGGTCATTTGCGCTCGCCGTCCTTCACCGGGTCAGCCGGGGCAAAGGAAAGCGCCGCTTCCGCCGCGTCGGCGAGGCAAGCGGCGCCCGTGGTTGCGGCTCTTCTTATTGGAAGAGCTTCATCGCGTTACTGAGCGTCTGGTACACGCCCCAGGCGAGCGGAATGCCGACGAAGAGCCACGCCAGCACCAACTTCACCGGCATCAGGCCGTCTTGTTGCGTATTGTCAGTCATGGTCGTTCCCTTTCTTTTCTCTAGGCGCCAGCCGGTTCACTGACGGCGCCGACGTCCATCTGGGCAAGCTCGACCTCGTGGTCGGGCTTCATGTGGAAGCGGTGGTGCACCGCCTTGATGAGGGCGTTGCAGATGAAGCCGATGATGAACAGGCCGGCCATGATGTGCATCGTGAGATCATAGGCGTGCGCCTTGTCGACGCCGTGTGCGACGTTGTACTGGCGGATGTAGTTCACCAGCACCGGCCCGAAGATGCCGGCCATCGACCATGCCGTGATCAGGAGGCCGTGGATCGCGCCGACATAGCGCGTGCCGAACATGTCCTTGAGATAGGCCGGCACGGTCGCGAAGCCGCCGCCATACATGCTGAAGATCACAAGGAAGCACAGCACGAAGGCGACGACGCTGCCGATCTGGCCCGTATAGGGGATCGCCGCGTAGAGCAGGCCGCCGAGCACCATGAACACGAAGTAGGTGTTCTTGCGGCCGATATAATCCGATATGGAGGCCCAGACGAAGCGGCCGCCCATGTTGAACAGGCTGGCCAATCCGACGAAGCCGGCTGCCGCGGTTGCCGTGATCTTGCCGGGGAACATCTCCTGGCTCATCGCCGAGGCTTGGCCGAGCACGCCGATGCCGGCGGTCACGTTGATGCACAGCACCATCCAGATCAGCCAGAACTGCGGCGTCTTGAGCGCATCATAGACAAAGACGTCGCTCTTGGTGATGAGCTTCTGCGCTTCGACCGGCGGCACGTAGCCTTCCGGCTTCCAGCCCGGCGCCGGAACGCGCACGGTGACTGCGCCGACCATCATGAAGACGAAATAGACCGCCCCCAGCACCAGGAATGTCGCGGCGACCCCGACGTGGGTCGGGGTCGAGAACTTGTTGATCAGCGTGTTGGTGAGCGGCGAGGCGATGAAGGCACCGCCGCCGAAGCCCATGATCGCCATTCCGGTCGCCATGCCAGGACGATCGGGGAACCATTTGATCAGCGTTGAGACCGGCGAGATATAGCCGATGCCGAGCGCGATGCCGCCGACGACGCCGTAGCCGATATAGATCGCCCAGATGCTGTGAATGTAGACGCCGGCCGCCGAGATTAGGAAGCCGCCCGCCCAGCACAGGGCTGCGGTGAACATCGCCCGGCGCGGTCCGCCCTCCTCGACCCAGCGGCCGAAGATCGCGGCCGAGAAGCCGAGACAGAAGATGGCGATGGAGAAGATCCAGCCGAGGTCGGTGAGCTTCCAGTCGTCCGGCGCCGACTGCGAGATGCCGAGAAGCTTCGTCATCGGCAGGTTGAACACGCTGAACGCATAGGCCTGGCCGATGCACAGGTGCACGCACAGGGCGGCTGGTGGCACCAGCCATCGGCTGAAGCCGGGGCCGGCGACCGTATGGCTGCGGTCGAGAAACGACATCGCGCAATCCTCCCGTTGGGGGTTTTATGGATTTTTCGTTTTTGTCAGACCGCGGAAGAGCGCCCCCGCGCCCCGTCTGATAAGTGCACTGTGCGGACGGGTATTTCTCGAATCAATAAAGGAATTCCTATGGGCCGATAGGAATCTTGAATTTCGCCATAGCGAAGCCCTATGCGAGCTGCACAGAACCCCGTTTCCGTGTCTTCATGCGGTGAAAAAGAAGCGACGTCCGCGGCAAATCAGCGCGAAATCGCGCTCGCACGCATGCTTGCAATCAGACCTTCGCCGATGATGGCAATGCGCGTCGGGTGCGCGCACTCAATCGCCGATCGTTGCGGCAACACGTCGCGCCTCGACCATCAGCGCGGCGTTGAGCGGCGTCATCGGCTCGCGCGCCGGCAGGACGAGGCCGATGGCGTGCGTCGATTCGGGCGCGACGATCGGGATCGAGCGCAGCACGTCGGTCAGTCCGAGCGTCGCCGCGAGCCGCGCCGGCATGACGGTCGCCCACCGGCCGGTGCGCACGTGCGAGTAGAGCAGGATCATCGAATCCGATTCGAGCGTGATGTTCGGCTCTACTCCGGTGTCGCGCAGCAGCCTTTCGATGATCCGGCGGTTCTGCATGTCGGGGGTGAGCAGGCAGAGGGGAACTTGCGCGACCTCGGCCCAGGTCACCTCGTCGCGGTCGCCGAGGTCGTTGTCGGCGGCGGTGAGCAGCCGATAGCGCTCGCGATAGAGCGGCACGGTGGTGACGCGGCCGAGCGGCTCGTTGTCGAGATAGGTGAGGCCGGCGTCGATCTCGAGGTTTTCCAGGAGCGTCAGGATCTCCATCGAGGTGCGCGACAGGATGGTGAACTGCACGTCGGGATGGCGCGCCCGGTAGGGCGTGGTCAGCGGCTCGACCATGGCGAGCGCGGTCGGGATGGCGGCAAGCCGCAGGCGTCCGGCGAGCCCGTGCTTGAGCGCGTGGATCTCCTGGCGCATGGCGCGGGTGTCGCCGACGATGCGGCGCGCCCAGTCGAGCACGCGTTCGCCCTCTGGGGTAAAATCCTGGAAGCGGGAACCGCGGTTGACCAGGAGGACCCCGAACGTCTCCTCGAGCTGCTTGACCCCGGCCGACAGCGTCGGCTGCGTCACGCCGCAGGTCTCGGCGGCACGGCCGAAATGACGTTCGCGCGCCAGCGCCATCAGGAATTCGAGCTTGTCGATCACACGTGCCTTGCGGTCTGCGCCGGATATGCTTGTGCGGCGGGCATAGTCGGTTTAATAGAAATTTTCAATCATGGGATAGCGATTGGGGGATTGTACCCGCTCGTCGAAGGCGTAAGTCTAGCGTATGTCAACCACAACTCATTCAAATACCGAGACAATTGCCAAACCGCCGGAAGGCCGGCGGCGGCCCCGCCGGACTCCGAAGGGCCGCCAGGTCGATCCGACAGCCCTCGAAGAGGTGCAGGCAATCCTCACCGACCGCCCGCGCCGCCACGACCTGCTGATCGAGCATCTCCATCTCATCCAGGACTACTACGGGCATCTCTCGGCCGCCCATCTCGCCGCGCTCGCCTACGAGATGAAGCTCGCGCAGACCGAGGTCTACGAGGTCGCGACCTTCTATTCGCATTTCGACGTCGTGAAAGACGGCCCGCCGCCCCCCGCCGTGACGGTGCGTGTGTGCGACAGCCTCTCCTGTGCCATGGCGGGCGCCGAGACGCTGCTCGCGAGGCTTCCGGCGATCCTCGGCAAGGACGTGCGCGTCGTGCGCGCGCCCTGCGTGGGTGCCTGTGATCGCGCGCCGGTCGCCGCCGTCGGTCACGTGCAGACGTTTGCGGCGACGCCCGACAAGGTGGCGGCTGCCGTCAAGTCGAATCCGCACGCGCATGCCTGGAAGCCCGGCGCCGATTTCGATGCCTACCGCCAGGACGGCGGCTACGCGCTGCTCGCCGATTGTCTCGCCGGCAAGCGCACGCGCGACGACCTCATCAAGATCGTCAGCGACGCCGGCCTGCGCGGCCTCGGCGGGGCAGGCTTCCCGACCGGCCGCAAGTGGTCGCTGGTGCGCGCCGAGCCGGCGCCGCGCCTGTTTGCCGTCAACGGCGACGAGGGCGAGCCCGGCACCTTCAAGGACCGCTACTACCTGGAGCGCGATCCGCACCGCTTCATCGAGGGCATGCTGATCGCCGCCTGGGTGGTCGAGGCGCCCGACACTTATTTCTACATCCGCGACGAATACCCCGAAGTGCGGCTGATGCTGATCGACGAGATCGCCAAGGCTGAGGAAGCTGGCCTCACGCCGCACACCAAGATCCATGTCCGCCGCGGGGCCGGCGCCTACATCTGCGGCGAAGAGTCGGCAATGATCGAGTCGATCGAGGGCAAGCGCGGCCTGCCGCGCCATCGCCCGCCGTACGTCGCGCAGGTCGGCCTGTTTGGCCGCCCGACGCTCGAGCAGAACGTCGAGACGCTGTTCTGGATCCGCGACATCGTCGAGAAGGGCGCCGAGTGGGTGACCTCGCAGGGCCGCCATGAGCGCAAGGGCTTTCGCAGCTTCTCGGTCTCCGGTCGCGTCAAGAACCCGGGCGTGAAGCTCGCGCCGGCCGGCGTCACGATGCGCGAATTGATCGACGAGTTCTGCGGCGGCATGGCGGACGGCGAGACCTTCAAGGGCTATCTGCCGGGCGGCGCCTCCGGCGGCATCCTGCCGGCCGCGATGGGGGACCTGCCGCTCGATTTCGGAACCCTGGAGAAATACGGCTGCTTCGTCGGGTCGCACGCGGTCGTGATCCTGTCCGACAAGGACGATATGAAGGCGGTGGCGCTCAACCTCCTGAAGTTCTTCGAGGACGAAAGCTGCGGCCAGTGCACGCCTTGCCGGGTTGGCACCGAGAAGGCCGTCAAGCTGATGGCGCAGGGGCCGTGGAACGTCGACCTGCTCAACGAGCTCTCCCAGCTCATGCGCGACGCCTCGATTTGCGGGCTCGGCCAGGCGGCCTCCAATCCGCTAATATGCGTCCTGAAATATTTTCCTGACGAGCTCACGAAGCCGTTGGGCCGTTGGTGATCGATAGGATCGGACCATGAGCGAGAGCGAGAAGCAAAGAACCTTCTTCATCGACGACCGCGAGATCGACATCCGCGACGGCGAGTCCATCTTCCGTGCCGCGCGGCGCCTCGACATCAAGCTGCCGCACCTCTGCTACACGCCCAAGCCCGGCTACCGGGCGGATGGCAACTGCCGCGTCTGCATGGTGGAGATCGAGGGCGAGCGCGTGCTCGCCGCGAGTTGCATCCGCACGCCGTCGCCCGGCATGAAGGTCAAGACGCAGACCGATCGCGCCAAGACGGCGCGCCAGATGGTGGCGGAGCTTCTCCTCACCGACCAGCCCGCCATCGAGGTCGCGCACGATCCGGACTCCGAGCTGTGGAAGATCGTCAAGCGGCAGAAGCTGCAGGCTGGCCGTTTTCCCAAGCGCGAGGCCGAGGCGGTGCCGCCGCCCGACCGCAGCCACGTCGCCATGGCGGTCAACCTCGACGCCTGCATCCAATGCAATCTGTGCGTCCGCGCCTGCCGCGAGGTGCAGGTCAACGACGTGATCGGCATGGCGGGCCGCGGCCACCTGGAAAAGATC
Organism: Xanthobacteraceae bacterium; assembly: GCA_036513175.1. Classification (GTDB taxonomy): domain Bacteria; phylum Pseudomonadota; class Alphaproteobacteria; order Rhizobiales; family Xanthobacteraceae; genus JAVDCA01. The sequence continues at coordinate 16,703 of DATBZM010000392.1, forward strand.
GTCTTCGACTTCGACGATCCGATGGGCGCCTCGACCTGCGTCGCCTGCGGCGAGTGCGTGCAGGCATGTCCGACCGGCGCGCTGATGCCCGCAACCATGGTGGACGAGAACAACGTCTACACCGGCAAGCCCGATCGCACCGTCGACAGCGTGTGCCCCTATTGCGGCGTCGGTTGCCAGCTCACCTACCAGATCAAGGACGACAAGATCGTCGCGGTGACGGGGAAGGATGGCCCGGCCAACCAGAACCGCCTGTGCGTCAAGGGCCGCTTCGGCTTCGACTACGTGCACAATCCGCAGCGTCTCTTGAAGCCGATGGTGCGCAAAGAGGGCGTGCCGAAGGTGGCGCACGAGCTCATCGACCCGTCGAACCCGTGGACCCATTTCCGCGAGGCCACCTGGGAGGAGGCGCTGGACCGCGCCGCCGGCGGCTTGGTGAAGATCCGCGACCGTGACGGCCCGAAGGCGCTGGCCGGCTTCGGGTCCGCCAAAGGCTCGAACGAGGAGGCCTACCTCTTTCAGAAGCTGGTGCGCACCGGCTTCGGCACCAACAATGTCGACCACTGCACGCGGCTCTGCCACGCCTCCTCAGTGGCGGCGCTGCTCGAAGGCGTCGGCTCCGCCGCCGTGACGGCGACCTTCAACGAAGTGAAGAACTCCGACCTCATTATCGTGATCGGCGCCAACCCGACCGAGAATCATCCCGTCGCCGCCACCTTCTTCAAGCAGGCGGCCAAGCGCGGCGCCAAGCTGGTCGTCATGGACCCGCGTGGCCAGGCCCTCAAGCGCCACGCCTGGCGCATGATGCAGTTCAAGAATGGCGCCGACGTCGCCATGCTCAACGCGATGCTCAACACCATCGTGGCCGAGAAGCTCTACGACGAGCAGTACATCCAGACCTATGTCGAGGGCTTCGATGCCTGGAAGGAGAACATCAAGGATTTCACGCCGGAGGAGATGGCGCCGATCTGCGGCATCGAGGCCGCCACGCTGCGCGAGGTCGCGCGCGCCTATGCGCGCGCCGAGCGCGCCATCATCTTCTGGGGCATGGGCGTGTCGCAGCATACCCACGGCACCGACAACGCGCGCTGCCTGATCGCGCTGTCGCTGATCACCGGCCAGGTCGGCCGGCCCGGCACCGGGCTGCATCCGCTGCGCGGCCAGAACAACGTACAGGGCGCCTCCGACGCCGGGCTGATCCCGATGTTCTTCCCCGACTATCGGTCGGTCGAGAACCCGGAGATCCGCGGCGAGTACGAGAAGGCGTGGGGCGTCAAGCTCGATCCCAAGCGCGGCAAGACCGTGGTCGAGATCATGGACGCGATCCACGCCGGCGAGATCAAGGGCATGTACATCGAGGGCGAGAACCCGGCGATGTCCGATCCCGATCTCAATCACGCACGCGTCGCGCTCGCGCATCTCGAGCATCTCGTCGTGCAGGACCTCTTCCTGACCGAGACCGCCGTCTATGCCGACGTGGTGCTGCCCGCCTCCGGCTGGCCCGAGAAGGACGGTACGGTGACCAACACCAACCGGCAGGTCCAGATCGGTCGTCAGGCGCTGCCGTTGCCGGGCGACACGCGGCAGGATCTGTGGATCATCCAGGATATCGCCAACCGCATGGGCTGCGGCTGGAACTACAAGCATGTGAGCGAGGTCTACACCGAGATGGCGGCGATGATGCCCGCGCTCGCCAATATCTCGTGGGAGCGCATCGAGCGCGAGCACGCCGTCACCTATCCGTCCGACGCGCCCGACAAGCCGGGCCGCGACGTGGTGTTCGACAAGGGCTTCCCGCGGCCGGGCGGCTTCGCCAAGCTGGTCGCCACCAAGCTGCAGCCGCCCGACGAGGTGCCGGATCACGAGTATCCGTTCATCCTCACCACCGGCCGCCAGCTCGAGCATTGGCACACCGGCGCCATGACGCGCCGCTCCACCGTGCTCGACGCGCTCGAGCCGTCCGCCGTCTGTTCGCTCTCGCGCGGCACTTTCGCCAGGCTCGGCATTGCGCCCGGCGACATGGTGCGGGTTACGACGCGGCGCGGCACGGTCGATCTCTCGGCGCGCGAGGACGACGGGGTGCCCGACGGCGTCGTGTTCATCCCGTTCGCCTTCGTCGAGGCGGCCGCGAACCTGCTCACCAACCCGGCGCTCGATCCGTTCGGGAAGATCCCGGAGTTCAAGTTCTGCGCCGCCAA
>DATBZM010000393.1:0-13662 GCA_036513175.1 Xanthobacteraceae bacterium
GTACCGCTCATCCGGTGCCGGCGGCCAGCACGTCAACAAGACCGAATCCGCGGTGCGGGTGACGCACATCCCGTCCGGCATCGCAATCGTGGTGCAGGAAGAGCGCTCACAGCACCGCAACCGGGCGAAGGCCATGGCGGCCCTGCGCGCCCGGCTCTACGACGCCGAGCGGCAGAAGCGCGACGCCGAGCGCGCCGCCGATCGGCGCGGGCAGGTCGGCTCGGGCGATCGCTCCGAGCGCATCCGCACCTACAATTTTCCCCAAGGGCGCGTCACCGACCATCGCATCAACCTCACGCTCTACAAGCTGCCGCAGGTGATCGAGGGCGAGGCGCTGGGCGAGTTCGTCGACGCCTTGACCACCGAGCATCAGGCGGCACTGCTCGCGGCGGAGAACGGCGGCAAGAGCGATGCGAAAAGCGCCGCGAAGGTCAGCGCAAGGCCATGAAACGACCATGAGCGCGACGGCCGAAGGCAGCATCCTGGCGCCGTCGCTGACAGTCGCGCAGGCGCGCCGCACGCTCGCCGAGCGACTGCGCGGCCTCGGCTTCGATACGCCCGACCTCGACGCGCGGCTGCTGGTCGGCCACGCGCTCGGCCTCGACCACGGCGCGCTCGCCGCCGCGTCGACGCGCCTGCTCACGCGGGCGGAGACCGAGAAGCTCGACGTCGTGCTGGGGCGCCGGCTCGCCCATGAGCCGGTGGCGCGCATCCGCGGCTGCAAGGAGTTCTGGAGCCTGCCGTTCGCCGTCACGGCGGACGTGCTGGTGCCGCGGCCGGAAACCGAGACGGTCGTCGAGGCGGCGCTCGCGGTCGTGGCGCGCGACCGGGCGCTGCGCATGGCCGATCTCGGTACCGGCTCGGGCGCGATCCTGCTCGCGCTATTGTCCGAGCTGCCTGCCGCGTTCGGCCTCGGCACCGACCGCAGCGAGCGCGCGCTCGGGGTCGCGCAGCGCAACGCCGGGGCGCTCGGCCTCAGCCGTCGCGCCGCCTTCCTGGCCTGCAATTTCGCCGACGCGATCGCGGGTGGCTGCGATCTCGTCGTCGCCAATCCGCCCTATGTCCGAACGGGTGACATCGCGACGCTCGCGCCCGACGTGCGCGACTTCGATCCGCGCCTTGCGCTCGACGGCGGCGGCGACGGGCTTGCGGCCTACCGGTCGATCGCGGCGGACGCGGCACGGGTGCTTGCGCCGGGCGGGTGGCTCGCGCTCGAGATCGGCAGCGGCCAGGCCGAGGCCGTGTCGGCGCTCCTGGTGGAGCATGGGCTCGCGGTTCCGCTCGCGCCGCGGCGCGACCTGGCGGGGCACGCGCGCGTCGTCATCGGCCGGCGGCACCCCTGACCAGATCCGCGAGCAGACCCATGAATTTGCGGCATCCCGGCCCGGCGCAAAAAGTACCAAAAAACCACTTGGAATGTGCCCCGAGACCTACTACGTTGTTTCGAGGAATCGACCCGAGATGTATGGGCACGCCGTCCTCAATGCCCCGAGCCGAACTGTTATCGAGCAGAGCTCAGTGTGGCGGATGGCGGGCGAGACGAGCACCGAAAGCAGATCATCAAGGTGACCTTTCGCTGACTTGAGGTCGAATGCTTCATCGGTTGGGCGCATGCCAAGGACCGGCAGGACTGAGCTGCGCGTATTGAAAGGCGGGCAACGCTGCGGCGTTGGTGCGGAGCTGGGCACACCAGGCAGGCAAGGATGGCAGCCGCGTGCGGCGGTCTATTCCTCTTGGTAACACTTGCTGGGTAAGATTTGGACCATCGCGAGATCACGATCGGCAGTTCGATGAACGAGCGCCACGCAGCCTGCGGCCCCGAGTGGCCGGACGGGATGCAAGACGGTTGTGCGAGCGAAGTTGCCTTATCGCGGCAGGCCCGGCATGCGAAGTGGCATGTGATGCAAAGTGACATGTGAAGTGAGTTGTTGAAGGCTATTGGCGGCGTCAGGCCGTCGCAAAACAGGGGTTGGCAAACAAGCGAGCCATGAGGAACGGTCAGAACAAGCGCATGCGGGGGCGTAACAACCGCAAAAGCCACAATCCCTTGACGCGGGTCTACGAGTCGAACGGCCCGGACATCAAAATTCGCGGGACCGCATCGCATGTCGCGGAGAAGTACGTGCAGCTTGCGCGCGACGCGCAGTCCTCCGGCGATCCGGTAGCGGCGGAAAACTATTATCAGCATGCCGAGCACTACTTCCGCCTGATCGCGGCCGTGCAGGAGCAGTTCCGCCAGAACCCACCGAACTTCTATCGGCCCGAAGGCGGTTCCGGCAACGATACGCATGGCGGCAACGACATGCAGGACGAGACCTTCGACGACGGCGAGGACGACGGCGCGGTTGCGCCGATGCAAGGCGCCAGCGCCGAGCAGCCGTCATTCGGCACCCGCGATCCGCAGCCTTACCTGCCGCGCGACGCGCAGTTCTTCTCGCCGCGTGACCAGCAGCGCGACCAGCAATATGGCGGTCGTCCACCGCAAGGCGGCGAGCAGCAATATGGCGGCCGTCCGCCGCAGGGCGGCGAGCAGCAACGCGACCAGCAATATAGTGGCCGTCCGCCGCAGGGCGGCGAGCGGCCCCCGCGCGGCGACGACGGCAATGTCGACCGCCTGCCCTCGTTCATCACCGGCGGTGGTCAGCCGCAACCGCAAGCGCCGCAGCAGGCTGTGCCGGGCAATCCGGGCGCGCCGCAGCACGGCCCGAACGGCTACGACAATCAAGGTGGCGATCGTTTCCCGATGCACCGCCGCCGGCGTCGCCACCGCGGCCCGCGCACCGACATGCCGCGCGGCATGCCGGAGCCCGCCGACGACGCCCAGGGAGGGCCGCCGCGCGGCGAGTGAACCTCGCCGCGGAGCATTCCGGCAATCGATGACGTGAAGAAGCCTAAAGCATGATGACCTTCTTTCAATCGTCATCGCGCTTTGGCTGATCGCTCGAGCATGATCTTTTCCGAAAACCGCGATCCACCCCCATCGGGGTCGGGGGCAGGCTTTTTCGGGATCATGCTCTGAGGGCGGTCAGCCCGCCCCGCCGGCCGACGGCGTCATCACCGGCTCGAGCACCGGCGCAAGGCCGGGCACAAGCTGGCGCTTCTCGCGGCGCACCGGGATCGCGCGATAAACCTGCTTCGTCGCCTCGACGATGTGCACGCCGGCGAACGGCGCCGAAATCGTCGCGCCGGCGCGCTCCCAAGCGACCGCGACCCGCAGGAGCCAACTGCGCGAGACCGGCGGGATGTAGAGCGCCTCGCCCCATGCGGTCGGCGTGAACCAGGTCTCGCGCAACAGCGCCGTGATCTGCGGCCGCGAATAGGGCCGGCCGTGGCCGAACGGGGTCGTGTCGATGCGCGCCCACAGGCCGCGCCGGTTCGGCACCACTGCCATCAGCCGTCCGCCGGAAGCCAGCACGCGCCAGACTTCACGCAGCAGCGTCGGTGCGTCATGCGACATTTCGAGCGCGTGCACGAGCAGCACGCGGTCGACCGACGAATCGGCGAGCGGCAGCTCGTATTCGTCGACGAGAGCCGCGAGCGTGGGGTTCGCGGAGGGCCATTTCACCACGCCTTGCGCGGCCGGCATGAAGGCGAGGCAGCGTTCGGCTTCCTCGCGAAACAGGCCGAGATAGGGCGTCGCGTAGCCGATGCCGAGCAGGCGCTGGCCGCGCGTATCCGCCCAGCGCGCCCGGATGCCGCGACCGACGAATCGGCGCGCCACCATGCCGAGGCGGTGGCCGTAGAAGTCGCGCAGGTCGACGACGTCGTAGGACATGGAGCCAACTTACCATGAACCGCCGTGTTGCGTCGTGCGGCGGGAAGACCGATGATCCCCCGCCGAAGGCCATTTCGTTCCTATTGAAACGGAATGGGGCTTCAAAATCACACATTGGCGCATATCCTTATCGACGAACCGGTGTCCACTTCGCCGGGGATATGCGCTAGCAAACGGAACCGTGCCGATGCCCGCCGAGACCCATCTGTTTCGCTGCCTCAAGGATAATTTCGGAGTCCTGGTTCACGATCCGTCAACCGGCGCGACAGCCGCGATCGATGCGCCGGAAGCGGCGCCGGTCGAAGCCGCGTTGCAGGCGACCGGTTGGCGCCTGACCGACATCCTGGTCACGCATCACCACGCCGACCACACCGGCGGCGTCGCCGAGCTCAAAACCCGCCACGGCTGCCGCGTCACGGCGCCGCGCAACGAAGCGGCGCGCATCCCGGCCGTCGACGCGACCGTCGGCGAGGGCGATACCGTCAAGGTCGGCGGCCTCACGGCGCGCGTGCTGGAGACGCCGGGCCACACGGCCGGCCACATCACCTACGTGTTCGACCAGGACAGGCTCGCCTTCGTCGGCGACACGCTCTTCTCGATCGGCTGCGGACGGGTGATCGAGGGCACGCCCGAGATGATGTGGGCCTCTTTGCTAAAGCTGCGCGCGCTGCCCGACGATATGCAGATCTACTGCGGCCACGAATACACCGAGGCCAATATCCGCTTCGCGCTCACCATCGAGCCCGACAACAAGGATTTGCGCGCGCGCGCCGAGGAGGCGAAGCGCCAGGCCGCGGCGGGGGAGGACACGATCCCGACCCGCATGGGCGCGGAGAAGCGCGAGAACGTGTTTTTGCGCGCCGACGTGCCGACGGTCGCGGCGGCGGTCGGCCTTGCCGGCAAGCCGGCCACGCAGGTTTTTGCCGAAGTGCGGGCGCGCAAGAACAAGTTCTGAGCCAGACCGGATTCCGATCACACATGATCGGAATCCGGTCTGGATTCGATGTTTGCTCGCATTTTCTACGGAAAGCCGGTGACCAATTTTCCTGAAAATGCTCCGGTGCTCACGGCCGCCGACGTCATCCGCCTGCTCGACCTAAAGCCGCACCCGGAAGGCGGGCATTTTCGCGAGACGTTCCGCGACGAGCGCTCGGTCGAGGGCGGCCGCGCCGCCTCGACCGCGATCTATTTCCTGCTCGCGCACGGCGAGCGCTCGCACTGGCACCGCGTCGACGCGGCCGAGATCTGGAACTGGCATGCGGGCGCGCCGCTTGCGCTCGAAACGGCGGCGAGCGGGAGCGGACCGATCGCGCGCGTCATGCTCGGGCCCAATCTCGTCGCGGGGGAACGGCCGCAGGCGATTGTTCCGGCGCACGCATGGCAGGCCGCGCAAAGCCTCGGCGACTGGACGCTGGTCGGCTGTACGGTTGCACCGGGGTTCGAGTTCGCCGGCTTCGAGCTGTCACCCGCCGGATGGAACCCGGGAGGATGACTTGCGGCCGGCCGCGCAACCGCTGCGGCCTCCGGACGTTGACATGGGAATGCCCGCTCCCGAAGGAGGCGCCCATGCGCGTGACGTTTGCAATTTCCGGACTGCTGCTGAGCCTGCTTGCCGTCCCGCCCTGCGCCAGCGCGCAGACAGTGGGCGTCGCGCCGCCCGACCTCGTGATCGCACCGCCATCGCCGCTCGACAACGCGCGCAACATCGCGATGATGAACGGCGTCGTCGACATCAGCAAAATCGAGTTCTACGACGACAACTGGCACGTCGAAGGCCGCGATGCGAGCGGCCATCACGTCTGGATGACGATCGACCCGCGGACGAACACGATCGCGCATCTCGAGCGGTACGACTGAACGAGCGAATGGCGAATGGCGAATGGCGAATGGGAACGATCCAGCCACCCTATTCGCTATTCGCTACTCCCTATTCGCTCATGCAAAATACTGCCCACCGTTCGCGCTGATGGTCGACCCGGTGATCAGCCCGGCGTCGTCGGAGGCGAGAAACACCACGCAGCGCGCGATTTCTTCGGGCTCGCCGAGGCGGCCGATCGGAATCTGCGGCAGCACGCTCTTCTGCAGCACCTCCTGCGACATCGCCTTCACCATGTCGGTCGCGATGTAGCCGGGGCAGATCGCATTGACGGTGACGCCGGCGCGGGCGCCTTCCTGCGCCAGTGCCTTGGTGAACCCGATCTCGCCCGCCTTCGCGGCGGAGTAGTTGGTCTGGCCGAACTGCCCCTTCTGGCCGTTGATCGAGGAAATATTGATGATGCGGCCGAACTTGCGTTCGCGCATGCCCTCGATCACCTGCCGGCACATGTTGAACAGCGAGCCGAGATTGGTGTTGATCACCTCGGTCCATTGCTCGGGCTTCATGCGGTGAAGCTGGGCATCGCGGGTGATGCCGGCATTGTTGACGAGAACATCGACCGGCCCGAGGTCCGCCTGCACCTGCTTGACGCCGGCCGCGCAGGCGTCGAACGAGGAGACGTCCCACTTGTAGATCGCGATCCCGGTCTCGGCCTTGAACTTCTGCGCCGCCTCGTCGTTGCCGCCGTAGCTGGCGGCGACCATATAGCCGGCGCCCTTGAGCGCCTTGGAGATCGCCGCGCCGATGCCACGCGTTCCTCCGGTGACCACTGCTACGCGGGCCATCGCTCCTCCTTGTTTCGCCTTTGTGTTCCATCGCGCCGGAGTTGCGCTCCGTTGCGGGAATCTTTTATCGCATTCTCGACAGGTAGATGAACATGATCACGATGACGATGCCAGGAATGACCAGCGCGAGCGGCGTCCAGATCCCCGTCATGATCATGATGACCTGGTTGATCGCCGCGAAGGCCGTATAGGCATAGACGGCCCACTTGCGCATCATCCAAAGCCCGACCGTGCAGGCGAGCCCGATCACGGCGCTGCCGGCGAGCAAGGGCGGATACCATGGCCCGATCGAGCGCGCCGTCTCGGAAAAGATCAGCGGGACGACGAGGATCGCGCCGATGGCGCTGATGACGCAGATGATCGTGATGATGACCGGCCGCTTGTATTCCGGCTCGATCGCTTGTGCTCCCTGATCCGTCATGATGTCCCTCCCCGGTCGATCGCCGGCCGTCATGGCCGGCGTCGACACGCCCTGCTCAGCGCTCCACGCACATTGCGATGCCCATGCCGCCGCCGATGCACAGCGTGGCGAGGCCCTTCTTCAAATTGCGCTTCTGCATCTCGTGCAGCAGCGTCACCAGCACGCGGGCGCCCGACGCGCCGATCGGGTGGCCGAGCGCGATGGCGCCGCCGTTGACGTTGACCTTCCCCGTATCCCAGCCGAGGTCCTTGTTGACCGCGCAGGCCTGCGCCGCGAACGCTTCGTTCGCCTCGATCAGGTCGAGGTCCTCGATCTTCCAGCCGGCCTTCTTGAGCGCGGCGCGCGAGGCCGGGATCGGGCCGGTGCCCATGATCGCCGGATCGACGCCCGCATGCGCCCACGAGACGATGCGCGCGAGCGGGGTCTTGCCGCGCTTCGCCGCCTCGCTCGCCTTCATCAGCACGACGGCGGCAGCGCCGTCATTGATGCCGGACGCATTGGCGGCCGTCACGGTTCCTTCCTTGTCGAACGCCGGCCGCAGCTTGGCGATCGAATCCAGCGTGACGCCGGCCTTCGGATATTCGTCGGTGTCCACCACCACGTCGCCTTTGCGCGACTTGATGGTCACGGGCGCGATCTCGTCCTTGAACCGGCCCGATTTCATCGCCGCCTCGGCCTTGTTCTGCGACTTCACCGCGAATTCGTCCTGCTGCTGGCGGGTGATCTGCCACTGCTTGGCGACGTTCTCGGCCGTATTGCCCATGTGATAGCCGTTGAAGGCGTCCCACAGGCCGTCCTTGATCATGGTGTCGACCATCTCGAAGTCGCCCATCTTCACGCCGCCGCGCAGATGGGCGCAGTGCGGGGCCATGCTCATCGACTCCTGGCCGCCCGCGACCACGATCTCCGAATCGCCGTTGAGGATCGCCTGGTAGCCGAGCGCAACGGTGCGCAGGCCCGAGCCGCACAGCTGGTTGATCCCCCAGGCCGGGCTCTCGACCGGGATGCCGGCCGCGATCGAGGCCTGACGGGCCGGGTTCTGCCCCTCCCCGGCGCTCAGGATCTGCCCCAGAATGACCTCGGAGACCTGCCCGCCCGCGACGCCGGCGCGCTCCAGCGCGGCCTTGATTGCGACCTTGCCGAGCTCATGCGCCGGGAGGTTGGCGAAGGCCCCGTTGAACGCGCCAACCGGCGTGCGCGCCGCGCTGACGATGACGATGTCGTCCTGCATGATCGAACTCCTTGTCTGGGGGTTGGCCGCAGCGGCCGGATGTTCGGCCGCCAAGGGCCGCAACTGCATCCTGGCCCGCGTCTCGGGGCTTCCTTGACCTCGTCGCTGACCGCTTGTCGCACTCTCGATAGCCCGGCGGACCCAGGCTTTGTCAATGGCACCTAGGCCATATGTGCATCCGGAGCCCCTTGATCCATGTCAATACCGGCATGGAGGACAAGGGCGCAGCGCATGCCACAAAAACGATAGCCGCGGAGGCGAAAACCGCCTATTTTGAACGTGATACCGCCGGACGGCCGGCCCCAACCCCTGCGAGCGACCCGAACATGGTCCCTTCGGACCGATCGATCCAGATCAAGCAGTATGCGGGCCGCCGCTTGTATCATCCGGCCGCCGGCTCCTACGTGACCCTCGACGACCTCGCCGTCATGGTGGAGGATGCGGCGGACTTCACGGTCCGCCAAGCCGAAAGCGGTATCGACATCACGTCCTCGATCCTCCAGCAGATCATTCGCAAGCGTGCGCTCCATGGCTAAGTCCGACGACCCGGTCATCATCAAGAAATACGCCAACCGGCGGCTCTACAACACCGGCACGAGCACCTACGTGACGCTCGAGGATCTCGCCGCGATGGTGAAGGCGGGCGAGGACTTCGTGGTCTTTGACGCGAAGACCAGCGAGGACATCACCCGCTCGGTGCTGACCCAGATCATCTTCGAGCAGGAGAACAAGGAAGGGCAGAACCTCTTGCCGATCACCTTCCTGCGCCAGCTCATCCGCTTCTATGGCGACAGCATGCAGATGCTGGTGCCGCACTATCTCGAAGTCTCGATCGACAACCTCACGCGCGAGCAGGGCAAGTTCCGCGACCAGATGGCGCAGGCTTTCGGGGTGAGCGGCTTCGGCCCGCTTGAGGACGTGGCGCGGCGGAACATGGAGATGTTCCAGCGCACGTTCGGGGCGATGTTCGCGCCGTTCGCCCGCCGCGAGGCCCAGTCGGCCGCGGCGGCGGCCCATGAGGCCGAGAAGCCGGCGCGCAGCGGCGACGACATCGACGATATCAAGAAACAGATGGAAGAGATGCAGAAACGGCTCGACCGTCTGACCGAGAAGGACAGCGGATAGCGGCGCGCCGCGCCAACCATTCAAGTCCCGCGCCGTCACAAGGCTCCCGTCCAAGAGTGCAATAAAGTGCCCGCCCGATCCGCCTTGAGTCGATCGTGCGCCGATGAACGCGATCGCGGGAATCTCTCAAATGACGGAAATCCGCCCGGGCTGCCGCTATCTGTCCACTTGGGCGTTTGGCGCGGCGCTGCTCCTTGCGCAAGCCCCCGCGCAGACGACCGTACCATCGCCAGCGAACGATGCCGTTATCCCGATATCGGCTGGACTCTGCGCCGATATGAAGCGACATCATGTTCTCAATCCGGGGGCGCCCGTCGGGTGCGAGCGTCTAAGCCTGGTCCGATTCGGCTATGTGGGCTTCGACGAGCGCTTCCGTGACGACGGCCAGATCGTCGTGATGGACGCGGCGGCGGACCATGTCCTCCAAGCGTTCATCACCTTGCGTATCAGGAAATTTCCGATCGCGAGCGCGCGGCTGATGAACGAATTCGACGGCGATGACGACGCATCGATGGACCGCAACAACACGTCGGCGTTCAACGTTCGCCCGATCACCGGCGGCGGCGCCATCTCGTTGCACGCCTACGCGCTGGCGATCGACGTCAATCCGCTGCAAAATCCCTACCTGACGCGTTCCAGTGGGACACTCGCCGTCAGCCCGAAAGCCGGTTCCGCCTACGTTCGGCGAGAACCGATTCGGCCCGGCATGGCCGAGCCGATCTTAAACGTGCTCGCCGATCAAGGATTTCCGATCTGGGGCGGCGCGTGGCACGAACCCATCGACTATCAGCACTTCCAGGTCAGCCGCAAGCTCGCCGAGCAGCTCGCACAGTCCTCGCCCGCGGACGCACGCGCGTTGTTCGAGCGTCACGTTCAACAATATCGGGATTGTCGGCAAAAAGCGGGCGGTGACACCGATTCAGCCCGGCAATCCTGCGCCGCGGCGGAACCGTGATCACATCGTTGGATCCCACGTCCACGACTGCAACTTGTCGTGTTCGGGTTGCGAGACAGAGCTCGCAATGAGCCTGTTGGCCGGTTGATTCCTACGCCGCACTCTGCGCCGTCCACGGCCGATCGAGCGAGGCAAGCCCGATCAGATGTCCCTGCAGGTAGTCGCAGCCCCACTCGGCGAGGATTGCGGCCGCCGATTCGTCCTGCACCCACTCCGCGACCGTCGCGAGGCCGAGGCGCTGCGCGAGATCGAGCAGCGTGCGCACGAAGACGCGATCGTCCTCGGAGCGCGTGAGGTTCTGCACGAAGGCGCCGTCGACCTTGATCAGGTCGACGCCGAGCTTGCGCAGGTTGCGGAACGAGGTGTAGCCGGCGCCGAAGTCGTCGATGGCGATGCGGCAGCCGAGATCCTTCACGCGCGCGACGAAGCCGCGCGTATCGTCGAGATCCTGGATCACGGCCGACTCGGTGATCTCGACCGTCAAGCGGCCGGCCAGGTCGGCATGCGCGCGCAGTGCCGCGGCGAGCGCCGTCCACCAGTCCGGATCGATGGTCGAGGCGGCCGACACGTTGACGCTCGTCTTGAGGCTCGGCGCGGCGACGAGCTCGTCGACCACCAGTTCCAGCATGCGGCGATCGATCAGGCGCACCAGGCCGAGCCGTTCGGCGAGCGGGATCACCTCGCCGGCGCCGATCACGCCGCCGTCGGTCCGGCGGATGCGCATGAGGCATTCGTAGAACGCCGGCGCGCGCGAGGCCGTCGCGACCACCGGCTCGAACGCGATGGCGATGCGGTGGTCGCTCAGGGCGCGCACGATCTCCTCGCTCGAGCGCACGTTCTGCCGGCGCAACGCCTCGCGCTCGACGTTCGGCCGATAGGCCTGGAACGAGCCGCGCCGCTTCGCCTTGGCGGCGTCGAGCGCTTCCTGCGCGCGCGCCAGCACCTCGCTGACGGTACGGGCGTGGCGCGGCGCGTTGACGCCGCCGATCGTCGCCGTGACGGCGACCGGACCGGCCTGCGTCTGCACCACGTCGTCGCGCACGCCGGCGAGCAGGCGCTCGGCCGCCGTGCCGATGTCGTCGGGCGTGCAGCTCTTGAGCACGACCCCGAACTTGTTGCCCGAATAGCGCCCGACCGAATCGCCGCCGCGCATTTTTGCGCGCAGGCGCTTGGCCACCGCCGAGATGACCTCGTCGGCGACGTCGAACCCGTAGGCCTCGTTGACGCGCGACAGGTTGTCGATCGCGACGATCAGGAACGCGCAGGAGCCGCGGTTGCGGATCGCGTCATCGAGCGCGGCGGAAAGCACGTCGGTGAGGTGCCAGCGGTTGAGCTCGCCGGTGAGCCCGTCGAAGCGCGACAGGTACGCGAGCCGCTCTTCCTGGGCGCGCCGCTCGTTGATCACCCGCACGACGCCGAGCGCGCGCGCCGGCTTGCCGTCCTTGCCGGCGAACCAGCGGCCGACGTCCTCGATCCACAGTTTCGCATCGGTGCCGGGCCGCGGCCGCAGGCCGTACTGGATCTGATAGGGAACGCCGGCGCCCCTGTCGGTCGCGCTCGTGCGCATGACCGCGTCGAAGCGGCTCTGCACGTTGTCGGGATCGAGGAGCTTGGCATAGCCGCGCCCGCTCGCGATCAGGTGGGGATCGGAGACCTTGAGCACCTCGACCGCATTGTCGCCCCAGGCGAGCGCGTCGCTGTCGATCCGCCACGCGTAGGGCGCCTCGCCCACTGCGGCGAAGACTTCGGTCGACTCGAAGGCGGGGTCGCGCGCCGCGTCGGGATGAACGGCCGTCGTATCGATTTGGGTCACGGTGGGTCCTCAGGCGAGGGCGCGCGCGGGCGCGCACGGTTTGGTGCGGGAGCGGAAGGGCGCCAAGCTAGCGGAGAACCCTAAACAATCAGCAAAATGCCGTGGCAGCGGGATGGTTAAGCATCGGTTGCGCCGCCGCGACAAATCGGCATGCTCCTTGCGACGTAGCGGGTCGAGAAGCCGGCCTTGTGCCGGTTCAAGACAGGGCAGGCAGATGACCTCCGTCCGCGGGATCAACAGCTCAGGCGTCGTCGCGAGCGGCGACGGGCCGCGGCGCGAGACGGCGACGCCGCGCGCGCCCCATGTCGCAAGCAGCCGCGCGCTGATCCCGCTGACCCCGGCTGCACCGAGCGAGACATCGATGCGCTCGCGCACCCACGCCGACGCGGGCTTCCTCGCCCACCTGATCGCGACCGACCAGAAGCTGCCGCAGACGCGCGAGCGTCGCCGCGCGGAGCCACAGGATGTGATTGCGACCTATACGGCGGCGAACGCCCAGCCGGCTGCGCCCGTCGGCCAGCGGCTCTCCCGCGTGATGTGAAATCTTTCGGCGATCAATAGCCGAGCGCGCAGCCGTCCTTGCGATGGTCGGAGGCGCCGATCAGCACGCCACGCTCCCAATCGATGCGGATCGCCTGGCCGCCGCCGAGCGGCGCCGGAACCGTCACGACGTCGTGGCCGCGCGCCTTGAGCCCGGCGACGGCGGCCGCCGGGATGCCGCGCTCGACCTCGCTCTTGTCGCCGGTGAAGAAGACGCGCGGACTCTCCAGCGCCGCCTGCAGATCCATGCCGTAGTCGACGAGGTTCGACACGACATGGGCATGCCCCACCGCCTGGTACTGCCCGCCCATCACGCCGAACGCGAGGTCGCAGCGGCCGCCGCGCAGGCCGAGCGCCGGAATGATCGTGTGCATCGGGCGCTTCGACGGACCGATCGAGTTCGGATGCGCCGGATCGACGACGAAGCTGTGGCCGCGATTGTGCAGCATGATGCCGGTCTTCTCGGTCGCGATGCCGACGCCGAAGATCGCAAACAGCGAATTGATCATGGTCACGGCGGTGCGATCGCGGTCGACCACGGTCACCAGCACGGTGTGGCTGCCGGGCGACGGCGCCGCAGGCAGCGGCACGCGTTTGTTGCGGTCGATGCGGTCGGCGAGCGTGCGGGCAAAGCCCTTATCGAGCAGGGCAGGCACCGCCATGCGCATGAAGGCCGGATCGGCGATGTGCGTGTCGCGCACCGCATAGGCGAGGCGCGCCGCTTCGATCTCGATATGCAGCCGCTCCGCCCCGGTCGGATCGAGCGACGCGAGATCGAAGCGCTCGAGGATGTTGAGCAGCACCAGCGCCGCGAGCCCCTGGCCGTTCGGCGGCATCTCGACCACGTCGAGACCACGGTAGTTCACGGCGATCGGCTCGGCCACCTCGCCGCGGTGGCGGGCGAAATCGTCGGCGGTGAGGAACGCGCCGCGCGACTTGAGCGTCGCGACGATGTCGGCGGCCGGCTCGCCCTGGTAGAACGCCTTCGGGCCGCCCGAGGCGATCGCGCGCAGCGTGGCGGCGAGCGCCGGATACTTCATCCGGTCGCCCGCGACCGGCGCGCGGCCGTCGCGCAGAAAATGGCGCGCCGCGCCGGCGTCGCGCTTGAGCCGCTCGACCGCGCCTTCCCAGTCGAAGGCGA
>DATBZM010000394.1:0-17689 GCA_036513175.1 Xanthobacteraceae bacterium
CGACCGCAAAGACGAAATCCGCATGCGCGTCGGGCAGATATTGCTTGACCGTCCCCTCGCCCGGCCCGCGGCCGAACCAGCCGCCGTGGCGGAAGGCATCGATCGCGGTGTCGATCTGGAACGTATCGCCCGAGGCTGGATCGAGGAAACGCTGTATGCGCCGCATCACATAGGGCACCGTGAAATAGGCGCCGGCAAGGCCCGCCGCCGCGGTGCCGGCGAGCCCGATCACCCAGATCACCCGCATGCCGGCCGTGAAGAACAGCGCGCCCCAGACGAGCGTGATGAGCATGGTCTGGCCGAAGTCGGGCTGGCGCACCAGCGCCGTGACGGTCGCCCCCAGCACGAGGAGCGCGAACGTGTTCGCCGGCATCTCGGGCTTTTTCGCCGATTCGGCGAACAGCCAGGCGATCAGGATCACGAAGGCGGGCTTGAGGAACTCGGACGGCTGGATGTTGACGCCGGCGAGCACGATCCAGCGCCGCGCGCCCTTGACCTCGGCGCCGACGAAGGGCGTCGCCAGCACCATCACGAAGGCGACCGCAAAGACGACGAGGGCGAGGCGGCGGATGTGGCGCGGCGCGAGGAACGAGGTCGCGAGCATCACGGCGAGCGCCGGCACGAGGTACATCGCCTGGCGATGCACGAAGTAGAATGGATCGAGCCCGAGCCGCGCCGCGACCGGCGGGCTCGCGGCGAGCGACAGGATGAGCCCGGCCAGCATCAGCGCGATCAGCGCCGCCAGCATCGGCCGGTCGACGGTCCACCACCAGGCCGCAAACGGCGTGCGTTGGGAGCGCGAAACCATGAAACAAGCCTCCGGAGCGGCGGTGCGAGGGGTGCCGGAGGCGAGTATGGTTGCCGGTGGGTTAAGGAAAAATTGAGAATTGCAACCGGTCGACCTCACCGGAACGGATTGACCACTACCACACCCTCCATCTCGCGCCCGTGCGCCATGTCCTCGGAGAGAATCTCGCGGCAGCCGAGCGCGCGGGCGGCGGCGACGATCGCGGCGTCCCAGTATGAGAGGCGGTGCACGGTCTTGATCTCGAGCGCGCCGAGCATGACGGGCAGGGTGATTTCCTGCACGCGGAAGCGCAGCCAAGTGCGCACGAGGCCGGCGGCGATATCGTGCGGCAGCGCGTCGACGCGCGTCGGGCGCGTTGCCCGCACGTAGAATTCCTGCAGCACCTGGACGGACAGCGCATTGTCGCCGGAGTCGAGCAGCACTTCGGCGATCACGCGCTTTTCGATTTCTTCGCGCGCGCGGCTGATCGAATAGAGCAGGAGGTTGGTGTCGAGAAAGCGCGGCGCGCTCATATCTCGCTGCTCTCGCTGCTCTCGCTGCCGCGCTGGTGCATCTGGTCGCGCGGCAGCCGGTCGGCGGCGCGAAATGTCTTGATCTGCGCGCGCAGCGCCCGCTCCTCGCGCCGCAGGCGATCGGCGTCGCTCTCATCCTCGGCGAGATCGGCGAGAAACGCCTTCACGAGTGCTGATACCGAGGTGTCCTGCTCGGCGGCCTTCATGCGTGCCCGCCGATAGGTCTCGTCGTCCACAGAAACTGTGATATTTTTCATGTTCTCACAGTACCCTGCCAAGTCGAGGATCGTCAATCCGTGCCGCGCCAGCGCGGCAAGGCTGGCCGAACTGTCAGCCGCGCTAAAGAATTGTCGCCGGCAGCGTTCCCCGTTGGCGGCCATGGAATCGGACCCATCCCGCGAGGGCGCGCATGCGCTGTCCCCATTGTCGCAAGACGCACCTGTTCAGATTTGCCGACGGGAAGTTGCGCCCGCTCGCAGGCGGCGAGGAAACCGCCTGGCTAGCGATCGCGCGCCACGCCGGTGCGCGGCCGCCCCCGGGCCGCAGATGTCGCAGCCATTCACCCCCGCCGTTTCGCCCGCCGCACCAGATAGTCGAAGTTCACCACGAACTGCTCGGGCCGGCTGATGTCGTGCTTGAGCTTCTCGATGTCGGCGAGCGGAAACTCGGGCGCTACCGTGCCGGCGGCCTCGGCGATCATCTGGATCATCGCGGCGTTCTCCAGCATGATGGTCGAGATCACCACCTCCTCGATCGTCGCGCCCGCGACCACCACGCCGTGGTTCTTGAGCAGCACGGCACGACGCGGCCCGAGCGCCCGCGCGACGCCGGCACCCAGCTCGGGCGAGCGGATCAGATTGATCGTGTCGTCGTAGAGCCCGAGCGACTCGTGAAACAGCGCGCCCGGCTGGCTGTACGCCTTGAGCGGCCGCCCGCTCGCCGACAGCGCGATCGCATAGGGCGGGTGCGTGTGCAGCGCGCAGGCGACATCGGCGCGTGCCTTGAAGATCTCCGAATGGATGAAGACCTCGCTGTGCCGGCGCGCGTTTCCCGCCACCACCCTGCCGTCGAGATCGACGGTCAGGATATTGTCCATCGTGATCTCGTCGAGCCCGATGCTATGTGCCTTCATCAAGAACAGCGCCGGGTTGTCGGGCAGCCGCACCGAGACGTGGCCGCGGGTGAAGTCGTCCTGGCCCTCGCCGACCAGCACCTTGCCGGCCCAGATCATCTTCTGCTTCAGCTCGTCATAGGTCATGTCACGCTCCGGCAAACAAAGCCGTCATGGCCGGGCTTGTCCCCGCCATCCACGTCTTGCTTGGTGCGGACAGGTTCAAGCAAGACGTGGATGCGCGGGTCAAGCCCGCGCATGACGATTGCACGAGCGCCGAGTTGCGTTGCTCGCCTACGCCAGCGCCGTGCACTCGATCATTACCCGGCAGCCGTCCGGCAGGCGCGCGCCGCAGACCGTGCGGGCGGGCGGCGGATCGGGGAAGAACGTCGCATAGACGTCGTTCATCGGCACCGCTTCCAGCATGCTGGCAAGCAGCACGTTGACCTTGACGACCTTGTCCATCGAGGAGCCGGCCGCCTCCAGCATGCGCTTGAGGTTGGCGAGGATGAGCCGCGTCTCGCTCATGGTGGTGCCGGGCGCGCGCTGGCCCGTCGCGGGGTCGACCGCGACGAGCCCGGAGACGAACAGGAACGCTCCCCCCCGCACCAGGGTCGATGCGGGCTGGCCGAGTGCCGCCGCGGCATCGAGGCCGGGCGGCGCCGCGATGACGGCGCGTTCGAGAGACATGAGATCAAGAGACATGGACTCCCTCCTCACGCGGCCGCGACGACGTCGAGCTGGATCTTGAAGCCGGCTTCGCTCTGCGCCGTCCACACCGTGCGCGCCGGCGGCCCGTTCGCGACGTAATGCCGATAGACCCGGTTGAGCACGTCGTACTCGATGCTGTCGTAGATCAGCGCATGCACCTGCACGAGGCGGTCGAGCGAGGAGCCTGCCGATTCGAGCAGCAGCTTGAGATTGCGAAAGATGCAGTGCGCCTCGCTGGTCAGCGTGCCGTGCTGGCGCTCGCCCGTTTCGGGATCGATCGGCAGCATGCCGGAGCAGAAGATCAGCCCGCCGGCGCGGATCGCCGGCGACTGATGATGTCCGTAGTGCCGGCGGAAATCGAGCCCCGGCGCCGGCGCGGAGATAACGTCACGCATTGATCTCTCCTTTGCTTCCCTCTCCCGGAGGGAGAGGGTGGCGCGCGTAAGCGCGCCGGGTGAGGGCCGCTCGGCGCCCAATGAGAGTCCGAGAGCCCCTCACCCCGGCCCTCTCCCCTCCGGGGAGAGGGAGCGCGCGCGCAGTGCTCACCTTACCCACCCGCCAGCGCCACGCATTCGATCTCGCAGCCGTTGCCGAAGCGGAGTTGCATCGACCAGGCGGTGCGCGCCGGCGGATCCTTGGGAAAGCACTCGCGATAAACCCTGTCCATCTCGGCCATGTGGGCAATGTCGGCGAGCACCACGTGAATGCGCACCACGCGCTCGAGCGAGGAGCCGGCCGATTCGAGCATGTGGCGCATGTTGCCGAGCGTCATGCGCACCTGCTCGCCGATGGCCCCATGAAAGCGCTCGCCGGTCTTTGGATCGATCGGCCCCATGCCGGAGAGAAAGATGTAATCGCCGATGCGGATGCCGGGCACGTGCGGCAGGTTGGCGTTGCGCGACACGTTGAGGCGCGGGTTCTGCGGCTGGATCACCGAACGGGAGAGCTTTTCGGTCATGCGCCCTGCCTCAGGCCTGCGCGACCGGCTCGGCCGCCGATTTCGGCCGCCAGCGCAGCACGCGCGCCTCGATCGTATTGGTCACCATCGTGAGCAGCAGCATCAGCACCATCATCAGAAACACGATCGCCATGGCGCCGGTGATATTGTAGTTGGTCGAATAGGTGTTGAGGCGGAAGCCGAGCCCCTGCGAGGACACCAGGTACTCGCCGAGGATGACGCCGACCAGCGCGAACGGCAGGCTGATCTTGACGCTGGTGAGGATCCAGCTCGACGCGCTCGGCAGCATCACCTTGAGGAAGACCTGCCACTCGGTCGCCTGCATCACGCGGGCGATGTCGCACAGCGCCTTGTCGACGCTGCGGATGCCGGCGAGCGTATTGAAGAAGGTGATGAAGAAGACGAGCGTCGCGCCGAGGAAAATCTTCGACGAATAGCCGATGCCGAACCACACGATGAGCATGGGCGCAAGCGCGACGCGCGGGATGCTGTAGAGCGCGAGCAGGAAGGGATCGAGCACCTTCGCCACGTAGGCCCAGCGCGCCAAGAGCACGCCGAGCGCGATGCCGCCGCCGGCGCCGATCGCGAAGCCGACGCCCATCTCGAAGCCGGTGACCCAGAGGTCGTTGTAGAAGCCGGGGTCGATCAGCTCGTGGCCGACCTGCACGAAAATCTTGAGCGGCGTGCTGAAGAAGAAGGAGTCGAACCAGCGGTCGGCGCCGTATTGCCAGGCGCCGAGCACGACGAGCGCGAACAGGATGCGGCTCACCTGCATCGACACGACGTTGTCGGGCGAGAACCAGGGCGCGCGCGCACGCCGGCGCGGGGCGGCAGGATCGGCCGCGTTCGGCGCGGCCGCGCCCTCAGTGGGTGCTTCGACCGAAGCCATCGAGCTGGGCTGCCAGTTCGTTCCACAGCGCGTCATAGAGCCGCCGGAACTCGGGAAGGTCATGCAGGTGAAAGATGTCGCGCGGGCGCGGGATGTCGACACGGTCGGTGCGCACGATGCGGCCCGGCCGCGCGCTCATCAGCACCACCCGGTCGGCGAGCGCGATCGCCTCGGTGAGATCGTGCGTGACGAACAGCACGGTCGAGCGCTGGGTCTCCCAGATCGACAAGAGCAGCGCCTGCAGGCTGAGCCGGGTCTGGGCGTCGAGCGGCCCGAACGGCTCGTCCATCAGGATGACGGAGGGCTCGTAGATCAGCGTGCGGATGATGTTGGCGCGCTGGCGCATGCCGCCGGAGAGCTGGTGCGGAAAAGCCTGCTCGAAGCCCTCGAGCCCGACCCGCTTGATCCAGCGCGCCGCCTCGCGCCGGCGCTCCGCCGCCCCGACGCCTGCAAGCTCGAGCGCGAGCGCCACGTTGTCGATCAGCATGCGCCAGGGAAACAGGTTGTCCTGCTGGGTGATGAAGCCGACCGCGCGATCGGTGCCGGCGATGTCGCGCCCGGCGATGCGAATGCGGCCGGCGGACGGCGGCGCGAGGCCGGAGATGAGCGTCAACAGGCTCGACTTGCCGCATCCGCTCGGCCCGACCAGGGTGACGAACTCGCCGCGCTCGACCGCAAGGTCGACCGCCGCGAGCGCCACCACCGGCACCGCGCCGGCGGAGAACTCCTTACGGATGCCTTCGATCTGCAGCACCGGGTCCGCCGCTCAGCGCTTGGCGAGGAAGTCGTTGTCCGCCACCTGGTCGAACGTCGCCGGCGTCTTGATCGCGCCGCTTTCGACCATGAAGGCGCCGGCCTTGCGCACCGAGCCGGGCGTGATGATGCCGTCGCGCGAATAGATGCGCTTGGTGTTGTTGAAGGTCTCCAGCAGCACGTCGTCGGGGACGCCGCCGAACAGCTTCTTGAGCGCCGGCATGTGGCTTTCCGACGGGCTGTCGAGGACCTCGTCCACCGAGGTGAAGAGCGCGCGCAGGAAGCGGCGCACGGTGTCGCCGTTGCTCTTGAGGTAGTCTGGCGTCGCGTACACCATCTCGAACAGGAAATCGTCGAAGGCCGGATCGTCGCCGCGCGCATTGTTGGTGAAGCGGATCGCCTTGCCGCGGGCGACCGCAAGCTCGGTGAACGGGCTGCCGGTGCAGCCGACCGCGATCCGGTTGTTCTCGACCGCCGGCAGCATCGAGTTGATGCCGCCCACGCCGATGAGCTGGAAATCCTTCTGTGCCGTGAGCCCGACGCGCTTGCCGTAGATGTCGAGCAGCACATACGTGAAGGCGCCCGGCCGGGTGCCCGCGACGGTCAGCCCCTTGAGCGCCTTGAGCCTGGCGTCGAGCGGCGTATCGGTCGTGATGCCGAGCTTGTCGGCGACCTCCTTGTTCATGGCGCAATCGATCGACATGCGCCGCGCCAGCATGCCGACCGCCTTGAGCGGCTTGCCCTGCTCGAAGGACGTGAACAGCCGGTTCGGGGTGGAGATCGCGAACTGCGCGCTGCCGGAGATCACCGCGTCGACGTCGGGCCCGTCGCCGTTGGTCGAGATCACCTCGATCTCCAGGCCTTCCCTGGCGAAGATGCCTTTGGCTTGCCCGTAATAGAGCGGATAGAAGATCGTCGAGATCGTCGGCACCGTGATCTTGAGCTTTTGCAGCTCCGCGGCCTGCGCCCCGACACTCGCAAGCGGCGGCAAGCCGACAGCAAGCATTGCAATCACAGCGGTGGGCGCGCGCATCGGCTACTCCTGGATGAAATACCGTCTCTGACCAAAAAAGCGCGTGCAAATGCTATGCCCAATCCGCGACCCGCGCCAAGCCGCGGCACGCATTGGTGCCATTCGCCCGGCGGACCTCACGGTGCACGCCGCCTGGCCGAGGGATCTGCGCCGATCAGTGGCCATCGGCGGAAAAATCGCGCGGCAGCGTGCAGCGCGCGACCCGCACCCGGCGTGTCGTCGCCGGCGTGTTGCGGCTGCGCCCGACGACGCGCGGCGTGCCGCCCGCGATGACGGCGCCGACCGCCGCGATGTCGCCGTTGCGGATGGCATCGAGCGCGCTCGCCTGCGTGCCGCCGTCGGGCGCGTCGATGAGCACGATGTCGGCGCCTTTGCCCGCTGCGAGCACGCCGGTGTCGAGCCGATAGACGCGTGCATTGCTGCCGGTCGCGGCCGCGATCGCGCGCTCCGGCGCGATGCCGCCGAGACTCGCAAGATGCGCGATGGTGTAGAGCATGCCGAGCGGCATCACGCCCGATCCGGTCGGCGTGTCGGTCGCGATGAGCACGCGCGCGAAGGCGTGGTGGCGCTCGGCCGCGGCGGCGCACAAGAGCGCCGTGCGCAGGTTGCCGGCGGTGCAGATCTGCAGCGCGATGTCGCTTTCGACGATGATGCGCGCGAAGTCGCGATCGGGCATCGCGGTCGGCCCGCCGTTGACGTGGAAGGAGACGTCGGGCTTGAGCGCCAGCAGATGATCGCCGGTGATCGCGCCGGAGCCAGGGATCGACGAGCCCCCGGTGTGCACCGTGCTGATCATGCGGTGCGCGCGCGCCGCCGCAATCAGCGGTCCATACTCGTAGGCACTGGCGAAGGCGCCGAAGCCCGCCTTGGCGAGCCACACGCCCTGCTTGGCGATCTCGCCGAGATCGTTGCCGGTGAGCGTCGGCTCGAGAATGACCGAGCCGGCGTGCACGCGCATGCCGCCCGGCCGATATTGCGCGAAGCACTTGTGCGCCGCGACCGCGAGCGCCTTGACGCCGTCCGCATCGCGCGGCCGCCCCGGCACGTGCACCTCGGAGGCGCTGATCGCCGTGGTGACGCCGCCGTGCAGGTAGCTTTCGAGGTAGCCGACGGTCTGCTGGCGCGGCGTATAGTCGCCAAACGTGATGTGCACGTGCGAATCGATCAGGCCGGGGATCGCGGTGGTGCGGTCGGCGTCGATGACGAGGTCGCATGCCTCGACCGCCGCGGCCGGCGCGGTGCCGACGCTGGCGATGCGCGTATCCTCGGTCACGATCGTATCGCCCGCGACAAGCGGATGGTCGAGATCGCCCGACACGATCGCGCCGATGTTCACGATGGCGATGCGCATGGAACGAGAACCTAAGCCGGCCATGCTCGTGCGGCAACGCAGAAAATCTATTCCGCCTCATGGTGAGGAGCGAGGCCGCAGGCCTCGCGTCTCGAACCATAGGCCGCCCATGCAAGTGGCGCCGCTCGCACTCGCGGCCCATCCTTCGAGACACTCGTCGTCGCCGCGCGACGACGAGTTCCTCAGGATGAGGTTGGAGCAAGTACCAACTCAAGATTTCCGCTATCCTCGGGCCATGCTTCGTCTTTATACCGCCCTGTTTCTCACGCTCGCCGTCACGCTCGTCCCGGCGCGCGCCGACCCGATCGCCGCCGCTGTGGCGGACAACGCCGGCGTCACCGCGTTCCTCGATGCGCTGTGGCTCGACGCGCAGAAGCAAGGCATCGCGCGGGTGACGTTCGACCGCGCCTTTGCGGGCTTCACGCCCGATCCGCGCGTGATCGCCGCGACCCAGCGCGAGCCCGAATACGGCAAGCCGGTCGGGGACTACGTCAATGCGGTCGCCGCGAAATCGCGCATCGCCGAAGGCGCCGCCAAGGCGGTGCAATGGGCGGGCGTGCTCGACGCGATCGAGCGGCAATACGGCGTCGAGCGCTGGATCGTGCTCGCGCTGTGGGGCATCGAGAGCTCGTACGGTTCGGGCCAGGACCGCTGGGACGTGATCCGTTCGCTCGCCACCCTCGCGCAGGCGCGCTACCGCGATCCCTACTTTCGCGACGAGCTCCTGATCGCGCTGCGCATCCTGCAGGAGGGCCACATCGCGCGCGAGCGCATGCTCGGCTCATGGGCCGGTGCGATGGGCCAGCCGCAGTTCATGCCGTCGAGCTTTTACGCCTACGCGGTCGACTTCACGGGCGATGGGCGGCGCGACATCTGGACCAGCGTGCCGGACGTGCTCGCCTCGATCGCGAACTATCTGGCGCGCAGCGGCTGGCAGCGCGGCCTGCCTTGGGGCTACGAGGTCGCGCTGCCGCGCAATTTCGACTACCGGCGCGCGCGCGGGCCCTTCGCGGATTGGACGCAGCGCGGCGTGCGGCGCACCGACGGCGGCGCGTTGCCGCGCGAGGGCGACGGCTTCCTGCTGTTTCCGAGCGGCGCCGCGGGACCGGCTTTCCTCGTCACCACGAACTTCAACGTGATCAAGACCTACAACAACTCCGACGTCTATGCGCTCGGCGTCGGCCATCTCGCCGACCGCATGCATGGCGGCGCGCCGTTCCGTGCCGCCTGGCCGAAGGACGATCCGCAGCTCTCGCGCGACGCCCGCACGGCGCTGCAGCACAAGCTCGCGAGCCTCGGCTATGCGGTGCACGATTTCGCCGGCCGCCTCGATTTCGACCAGCGCGACGCGATCCGCGAGCTGCAGGCGGGGTTCGGCATGGTGCCGGACGGCCAGCCGACCTCGGCGCTCATGCGGCGGCTTGGCGTGGCCGTCAAATAGCTGTAAAATACATCGCTACAATCCAAACGTGCCAATTCGCGCACGCACCGAGGAGGACACCCATGCGTAGATCTGCGATCCTTGCCTTGCCGCTGCTGCTCGCGGCGCCGTTTGCCCACGCCGCGTCGAGCGGCGGCAATGCCGGCCTCGCGCTCGCCGCGCGCGTCGCCGCGGTGTCGCCGACGCTCACCTGGCAGCAGAAGAGCATCATGCAGCGCATGCTCAACGGCAATCTCAATTTCTCCTATCCGGCGGGCCAGAAGATCGTCGTGAAGGCCGATGCGGTGACGTGCCGCACCAGCAATTTGGACATCTCAGCGCATTCCTGCGCGTTCACGTTCGGCGCCCACAAGCCGAGCACGCAGGGCGACACCGCGCAGGCGCTCTACGCGACGCTGGTGTGGAACGGCGTGCCGGGCGATGGCGCGGCCGGAACGATCTACGAAGCCGTGAAGACTCTCGTCTGCACCATCGATCCCAACGCCGTGAAGCAGCGCGACGGCAGCGGCGCCGATTGCACCTTCGTTCCGGGACAGTGATCGGTTCGACGCTGCCCACGCCGTAGCCGGAGAAGCGCGCGGCGCCGCCAAGCTCCGCGCGCGCCTATTTCGGCGTCTCGTCGAGGCGACGGGCAAGACGGATGCCCGCACGCAACCTGACGGCTGACGATCGCGCGGCTGCCTTGAGAATGGGCATCGCCCAGGTCCTCGGGCAGCACGTGGGCGACCGCGACCGCCGCCTGATGAGATTCCCAAGACCCAATCAGCCTGCTCGCCGCGCAAGCGGAGCAACGATTTTTGTGAATGTCGGAAGCGAATTGCGCGCGCAATCCGTGCCGGGGCTGATGTGTATGGTACAACCACAATCGTCACATCGGCGAACAGCAGGAGCAGGATATTGGAGCCGCGTTTTGCACCATTGCCGCTGGTCATCGGCGTCACCGGTCACCGCGATCTTCGCGACCAGGACGTCGCGGCGCTCGAAGCGGCGGTGGACGGCATCTTCCGCCGTCTCAAGGCCGACTACCGAACCGAGCGCGGCCCGACGCCGATCATCGTGCTCTCGGCACTCGCCGAGGGAGCCGATCAGCTCGTGGCGCGGGTGGCGCAGAAAAACGGCGCGCAGCTCATCGCGCCCATGCCGATGCCGATCGAGGAATATCGGCGCGATTTCGAGCACGGCATCAAACCGAACGCAGCGCAGGATTTCGATGCGTGGCTCGAGGTTCCGATCCCCAAGCCCGTCGTCCCCTTCACGTCCGGAAACTCGATCGAGGCGGTGCGCAACCAGCCCGAGAGGCGCAACGAGCAATACCGCGCCGTTGGCCTGTTCATCGTGCGCCACTGCGACATCCTGATCGCACTGTGGGACGGCCAGGATAGGGGCAAAGCCGTCGGCGGCACGGCGGAAGTCGTCGACTTCAAGCTCAATGGAATCGGGCTTGCCGAAAGCGACTCCGCGCGCGCGAGCCTGGATGCGCCCGAGATCGGGCCGGTCATCCACGTCGTCACGCCGCGGGTGAAATCGGCCGAGCCGCCGACGGTGTCCGTTGTGCCGTGGGGCAAGGAATTCCTGGCCCAGTTCCACACACGCCTGGCCGCAATCGAGGCCGAGACGGCTGCCGACGACGAAGCAAAAGCCGAACGCGCCGCGAAGGCGAAAGAGCTCAAGCGCGCCGCCGAGCGCTGGACCGCGCTCGACATCCTGGTCACGCTGACGCGGCAATTCAACCATGATTATCGCGGACTCGTCGCCAAGGAGGCCCGACGAGAAAAGATCAAGGAGAGCCTCGACCAGCTGTTCGAAAAGCCGGACGGCCAACGCGACCAGGAGGCCCGCGGCAAGGCGGTCGAGACCGCCGGTCGCTGGTGCGATTTGTACGGGGCCGCCGACGCTCTGGCGCAAAAATGGCAGCGGCGGTTCCGGCGGGACTGGATATGGCTCTTCGTGCTGGGTTTCGCCGCGTTCGGCTTCTTCGAGATCTTCGCCCATCTGGCGCCGATCGCCGAGCAGCTTCATATGCAAGATCATTACACGCGGATAATCGACGTCCTGCTGCTCGCCGGATATGTCATCGCGTTCTTGGTCGTCTACGCCGTATTCGCGCTGGTGCGGGGGCGGCAGGACCAGGAGCGGTTTCTCGACTATCGGGCGCTCGCCGAGGCGCTGCGCATCGCCATCTTCTGGAGACTCAACGGGATCGGCTCGGTGGCCGACGCGTATCCGATCAAGCTGCCGAGGGAGCTGGCCTGGGTGAAGGCCTGCCTGTTGAACGAGGAGCTGCTGGATTTTGCGAGCGAGACCCCCGCGGCCGCGCCCGATCCGCGGAGCTATGGCTGGACCCGTACCCTTTGGATCGATGCGCAGCTCTCGTATTTCCGCCGCAAGGGCCCGAGTCATCTCGAAGCCGCCGAGCGGCGCGAGAGGATCTCGCTCTACGCCCTCCTCGCGGCCGTCATCTTCGCGATAGCTCTCCTGGCCGGGAGATCATACGATCCGCAATGGCTGGCGCCGTTCGTTCAGCACCACCATTGGGGGCAGGATCTCCTGCTGTTCTTCATCGGGATCCTGCCCGGCGTCGCGGCGGTGTTCGTCGGCTACGCCGAGCAGCTTGCCTTCAGGGCGCAATCGCGCCAGTTCGATCGCATGCGCGAGCTGTTCGAGCGGGCGCTGTACCTGCTGCCGCCGACGCCCGATCCCGCTCAAAGCGAGCACGTGCGCTGCCTCTTTCGCGAAATCGGCAGCGAGGCGATGCGCGAGAATGCCGAATGGGTCGCGATCTATCGTCAGCGACCGCTGCGACCGCATTCGTGAGCCCGCGTAGCCGGCGGGCCTGTCGAAGCTCGTCTGCACCAATGATCCGAACACCGTGCAGGCCACCGCGGGCGGCGGCGGCGATTGCACGTTCAAGCCGGCGCCGTGACCCCTGCTGTCAATCCTTGCGGTTGCGCGCGTCCCAGTAGCGCTCCAGGTTGCCGATCAGCGCCGGGCTGAAGTGGCAGAACGCCTGCTCGCGGGCGTAGAGGGCAAAATAACGGCGAAACAGGTCGAGCGGCTCCTGGGCGACCCGGAAGGCGCGACGGTTGCCGACCGCGCTGACGGCGCCCGAGCTGGTCAGTCCCGCGACGACCCGTTCGATCGCGGCGTCCATCCCTGCGGCCGGCGCGACCTCGTCGCAGATCAGCTTTCCCTCCGGGCTGTCGCAGACGAGCCTGCGCTCGTACTGGATCAATTGCCGCGCGAGACGGTCGCCGGTGAAGCGCGGCAGCCGCAGGTTGGCGGCGCCCGGAATGATGCCCTCCTTGCGCGCCGGCAGCGTCAAGTAGGCATCGTCGGCGGCGAGCACGTAGTCCATCGTCAGCAGGATCTGGCAGTGGCCGCCGATCGCGAACGTGTCGACCGCCGCGATCCACGGCTTTTCCACACCCCGCCCGTGCACGTCGTCGGGAAGAGCATCTGGCGTCGCGACGCCACGCAGGAATTTGTGCACGAAGCCGAGGTCGCGCTGCAGGAACCAGACGAAGGGAATGCGCCCGCGATAGAGATGCGTGAGGTTGATGCCGCTGCCGAAGATGCGCCGGCCACGGTATTTCGGATGCTCGACCGGCCCGCCGCGCAGCACCGCGATATCGGTCGCGGAATCGAGGATCGCGACGTCGACCGCGATCTCCATGAGGTCGAGCGTGGTCTGGTCCTCCGCATTGAGATAGCGCGGATGGTGTGTCGTCAGGTGCACGGCGCGACCGCGCCGCTCCAGCCGGGCGGCGCCGAGCTCGACGCTGCCGTGCGCCGCGAGCCGCGCCAGATGCTCCGCCGCCTCGGGTCGCGGCAGCAGCATGGCGTGGCACAGGTGCCGCCCGGCGCGCTCGTGGCCGAGGATGTGCGCGAGCAGGATTCCCTGATCGATCTCGCGCCCGTCCTTGTCGCGCTGCAGCAGCGTCGCTTCGGCCTCGACTTGCGCCCGCGTCGGCACGAGGCCCGGGACCCTCTCGGCCACCGCGAACACAAGCTCCTCGACCCGGACGAAGCGGGAAAAATCGTGCGTGACATCCGCATAAACGGCTTCGGCGTGATCGCGCAGGAACCGCTCGCGCGCCGCGCGCGCCGCGTCGAAGACGGTCGCGGCCGCCTTCGCCTGCGCGGGACCGCGTTCGGGCTTCTTCGGCAGATGGTCGATCAGCTCGTCGGCGAGCCGCCAGAAGACGCCGTAGCGGCGGCAATCCTCGGTGAAGACGCCGCTCGCCTGCGGCGCGGCCTCGTGCCAGGCGGCGATCGCCGCATCCGGAATGCCGCCCGCGCGCAGAATGCTGGTGGTTGCGTCTGACATGGCGGGACGATCGCCTGTTGTCTCGTGCCCGTCAAATGCTCTATCGAGTGGCCGGTCGGCAGCGCTTAGATTTGGCCCATGTTCTTGTCGTCCACCCGGGATCAAGTCCGCGGCAGGCTTTCGCCGGAACATGCGCCGGGCCCGAGGAGCACCCATGAGCACCAACCGCGTCTATCGCGTCGCCGTCATTCCGGGCGACGGCATCGGCAAGGAAGTCATGCCCGAAGGCGTGCGTGCGCTCGAGGCGGCGGCCAAGCGCTTCGGCTTCGAGCTGCGGCAGGATTGGTTCGATTTCGCGAGCTGGGATTATTACGAAAAGCACCAGCGCATGATGCCGGAGGACTGGAAGGAAAAGATCGGCCAGCACGATGCGATCTTCTTCGGCGCGGTCGGCTGGCCGGCGAAGATCCCCGACCACATCTCGTTGTGGGGATCGCTCATCCAGTTCCGCCGCGAGTTCGACCAGTACGTCAACCTGCGGCCGGTGCGGCTGATGCCGGGCGTGCCCTGCCCACTCGCCAACCGCAAGCCGGGCGACATCGATTTCTTCGTCGTGCGCGAGAATACCGAGGGCGAGTATTCCTCGATCGGCGGACGGATGTTTCCCGGCACCGAGCGCGAGGTCGTGATCCAGGAAACCGTGATGAGCCGCATCGGCGTCGACCGCGTGCTCAAGTTCGCCTTCGATCTCGCCCATTCGCGGCCGAAAAAGCATCTCA
Organism: Xanthobacteraceae bacterium; assembly: GCA_036513175.1. Classification (GTDB taxonomy): domain Bacteria; phylum Pseudomonadota; class Alphaproteobacteria; order Rhizobiales; family Xanthobacteraceae; genus JAVDCA01. The sequence goes on from DATBZM010000394.1 coordinate 14,614, forward strand.
CCTCGGCCACCAAGTCGAACGGCATCTCGATCACGATGCCGTACTGGGACGAGCGCGTGAAGGCGATGGCGGCGAATTTCCCGTCGATCCGGTGGGACCAGTACCACATCGACATTCTCACCGCGCAGTTCGTGCTCAATCCGGACCGCTTCGACGTGGTGGTCGCGTCGAATCTCTTTGGCGACATCCTGTCCGACCTTGGACCCGCCTGCACCGGCACCATCGGCATTGCGCCATCGGGCAACATCAATCCGGAACGCAAATTTCCCTCGCTGTTCGAGCCGGTGCACGGCTCGGCGCCCGACATCGCCGGCCAGGGCATCGCCAATCCGATCGGCCAGATCTGGTCGGGCGCGATGATGCTGGAGCATCTCGGCGAGAGCGAAGCCGCGCGCGCGATCGTTGCCGCGATCGAGCGGGTGCTGCCCGACCCGAAGCTGCGTACCCGCGACCTCAAGGGCGCAGCCGATACGATGACGTCCGGCAAGGCGGTGGCCGACGCGCTCGGCTGAGCCGTCGCGGAAATACCTTGGTATTATTCGCGCCCGGTTCCCCGGCCGCGAAAGAATTTATTTGCGCCGTGCCGTTCGAATTCCTGGCACCGCCGCGCCGAGCCTCCATTGATCTCTCGAGCGAGCGCATGGCGCGCACGCCAGAGGAGATACATCCATGCGAACCTTACTTGCCGCTACCGCCGTTTCGGCCCTTCTGTTTGCTCCGGTTGGCGCTCATGCGCAGAAATCGCAGCAGGAGACCACCTCCGAGCAGGACCTCCGGGAGAGCATCAAAGCCGAGCCGTCGACGCCGAAGCGCGAGAACATCCTGCGCTCGGAGACGAACCGTAACGACACGCTGGGCGCGCCGGCCGGACATTGATGTCTGCTGCCGTCCTCTCTCTCGGCGGGAGAGAGGACGGTCGTGCCCAGCATGGGAAACGGCAGGCGCGGCGGCGCGAGTCGTCGCGGGAATTATCGTCATGCAAAGCAGAGCCGACTCCCTCGCCTGAGCCGTCGCCGGAACTATCGCCATATCCTGCACGCGCAGTTCCCGGCCGCGCAGAGAATCTCCTCGCGCCACCTCTCAAGTTCCATGGAACCCTCCCGCCCCAGCAGCCGTTACCCCTCGCAAGCGCGCACCGCGCGCACGCCAAAAGGAGAAAACCCATGCGAACCTTACTTGCCGCAACCGCCGTCTCGGCCCTTCTGTTGGTTCCGGTCGGCGCCTATGCGCAGAAATCGGAACAGACGACCGACACGCAACAGAACTTCCGACAGGGCGTGAAGGCCGAGAAGGCGACGCCGAAGCGCGAGAATATCCTGCGCTCGGAAACGAACAAGAACAACACGAACGGCGCCGCGCCGGCTGCGCCGGCTGGGCACTAACGGCCGCTTCTCGACTTCGGTCTCGCACCCCTCTCCCAGCAGGGAGAGGGGGCGTGCTATTTCCTCTCCGACAGCCCCGGGATTGCCCGCACCAAGTCGCGAAAGGCGTCGCCGCGCACCTCGAAATTCGGATACTGGTCGAACGACGCGCAGGCGGGCGAGAGCAGCACCACCGGCGCGGCGCGGCTTGATGCCTCCGCATCGTTGGCCGCCGCCGCGACCGCGCGATCGAGCGTCTCGACGATGACATTATCGACCTTGCCGGCCAGCGTTTCAGCGAATTCGGGCGCCGCCTCGCCGATCAGGTAGGCCTTGCGAATGCGCGGGAAGAACCCGGCGAGCGGGGTGATGCCGCCGGTCTTCGGCTTGCCGCCCGCGATCCAGAAGATGTGCTCGAAGCAGGCAAGCGCGCGCGCCGTCGCGTCCGCATTGGTCGCCTTGGAGTCATTGACGAACAGAACGTTGCCCTTGCGGCCGATCTCCTCCATGCGGTGCGCGAGTCCCGGAAACGACCACAGCCCCTGCTGGATCGCCTTCGGCTCGAGCCCGAGCGCGAGCGCGGCGCCGGCCGCGCAGGCTGCGTTCTGCGCATTATGGATGCCGCGCAGCGAACCGATGCCGCCGAGCAGCGCGATCGGCCGTGCGCTCGCGCTTGCTGCGCGCATGATCTCCTCGCCCTGCACGTAGATGCCGTCGGCGAGCGGGCGGCGCACCGAGACGCGCACCACGCTCTTGCCCGCCTGCTCGATGCGGTCGGCTGCGGCCTGACACCATTTGTCGTCGACGCCGACGATCGCGACGCGCTGCGCGCGCGCCGCCAGCCGCTCCTTCACGGCGGCGTATTCGGCGAGCGTGCCATGGCGGTCGAGATGGTCCTCGGTGACATTGAGCAAAATGCCGATCAGCGGGTCGAGGCTAGGCGCGAGATCGATCTGGTAGGACGAGCACTCGATCACATGCGCGCGCCCCGGCGCCGGCGGCTCGAGCGACAGAATGGCGGTGCCGATGTTGCCGCCGAGCTCGGTCTCGTGCCCCGCGGTCTGCAGCAGATGGGCGACCAGCGCCGTGGTGGTCGATTTTCCGTTCGTCCCCGTGATGGCGACGAAGGTCGAGTCGGGCGCGATGCGCCGCCGCTCGCGGCAGAAAAGCTCGATGTCGCCGATCACCTCGACGCCGGCGGCTCGGGCGAGCCCGACCGTCCAATGCGGCGCCGGATGGGTCAGCGGCACGCCGGGCGTGAGCACCAGCGCGGCGATCCGCGTCCAGTCGACCTCGCGCAGGTCGGCGGTCGGGATGCCGGCCTGCGTCGCGTGCTCGACGCGTGCCGCACTATCGTCCCAGCCGATAACGTCGGCGCCGCCGGCGAACAGCGCGCTCGCGCTCGCGAGCCCCGAGGCGCCGAGCCCGAACACCGCGACCTTGCGGCCCGCGAATGAGGTGACGGGGATCATGGCTTCTCTTTCCCCTCCCCCGCTTGCGGGGGAGCAACGCGCGCACGCAAGTCGGGCTTGCCCGACTTGCGCACATTAATCTGCCGATCTCGGGTAAACCCGAGATCGGTGCGCGCCAGGAGGGGGCAAGTCTGCGACGCCAGCGCAAGCGGCGCCCCCTCTCCCACTCTCGCCCGCATCCGCCTTCGCCCTGCGGGCTTCGTCGGACAAGAGCGGGGGAGAGGGCCTTCCGCGCAAGCGGCA
>DATBZM010000395.1:0-11933 GCA_036513175.1 Xanthobacteraceae bacterium
GCGAAGCGTCGGCGCCCGGAGTGGTGACATCGAGCGATGGCGTTGCGGCCGAAACGAGCGAGCCACCGGCCGCGCCGCATGAGGCCGTGGCCGCCGCCGCGCCGGTGGTCGCCGAGCCCCCCTCGGAGGCCTTGCCGGTGCTCGAAGCCGTGCCGGAGGTTGCGATCGAACAGTGCGTGGCGGCCGAAGCCGCCTCCGAGCCGGTCGTGCAGATCGCGGCCGAAGCCGATATCGCGTTTGGTGCGCAAGAGACCTCATCGGGCGAGCCGGTCGCTGCCGAGTCCGCCGCCGCGCCGGCCGCAACCGAGGCGATCTCGCCTGACGTGGTGTCCGCCGACCTGGTGTCCGCCGAGGTGATTGCCGCCGAGCTTGCGCCGGCGCTCGTGGCGGAGCCGGAATTCATCGAAGTGTGGCGGCCGGGCGGTCGATCCGATGAACGGCGCGGTCCGCGCCGGCACGGCCGTCCGCCCCGTCGTCCGCAGGGCGACGTCGCAACCCAGGCAACGCAAGCTCCGGCCGCCGCGGCCGAGCAAGCGGCTCCGAGCGCAGATGGCGCGGCCGCCGCGGGAGCGCCGGTGCCGGCCGAGTCCGAGGGCGAACGTCGCGATCAGCGTCCCGGCCGCCGTGATCGCGGGGCTCGCGAGGAGCGCCCGGAGGGTCGCGAAGGGCGCCGTGCCGACCGCGAACGTCCGCCGCGCCGTGATCGCGGCGAGCGGCCCGATCGTTCCGAGCGCCGCGACCGGCGGCCGGATCGGCGCGATCGCGGCGACGAGAACCGCGTTTTTGCCACCACGGAAAAAAGCCCGCGCGAGCGCGCAAGCCGCGAGCCCGATCCCAATTCGCCCTTCGCCAAGCTCGCCGCCCTCAAGGCGCAGCTCGAGGCGAACGAGAAAGAGAAACGCTAGCGCGTGATCCCGAAAAGTGCGTACCGGCTTTCGGAAAGGATCACGCACAAACAATGAGCCAAAGCGTGATGACCCTTCGAAGAATAGTCATCGCGCTGTTAGCGCGTTATCCGCAAAAGGCGGGAACGTGAGACTCGTCATGGCGCGCCCGGTTTGAGCGACGATCGCCAGCGCATCGACAAGTGGCTATGGCACGCGCGCGTCGTGCGCACGCGCAGCGCCGCGGCAGCGCTTGCTGCGTCCGGGCACGTGCGGGTCAATGGTGCGCGCGTGGTGGCGCCGGCCAAGCTGGTGCGCGCCGGCGACGTGGTGACGATCGCGCTCGATGCGCGTGTGCGCGTGCTCAAGGTTGCGGGCTTTGCGCTGCGTCGCGGTAGCGCCCCGGAGGCGCAGGCGCTCTACGAGGACCTGGCGCCATCGGACGGGAGCGTTGCGGCGGATGACGGCCCTTCGGTTGCCCGGCGGGAGCCCGGTACCGGCCGACCGACCAAGCAGGAGCGCCGCGCCATCGAGCGCTTCACGCGTGATCCCGAGACGTAGCGTCTAGCGCATATCCCGGCGAAAGCCTGCCCCGGACTTGATCCGGGGTGGCCGCCGGTTCGCCGACAAGGATATGCGCCGTGAATCCAGCTTCTCCCATGTCCGCGCGGCATGGCTGCTTGCACAGGGCGCAGTCATGCGCTAGCACGAACGTCGGCCGATGTTCCGGCGGAGCCCTTTCCGTATGACCTACGTCGTCAGCGAAAACTGCATTAAGTGCAAGTACTTGGACTGCGTCGAGGTGTGTCCGGTGGATTGCTTCTACGAGGGCGAGAACATGCTCGTCATCCATCCCGACGAGTGCATCGATTGCGGCGTGTGCGAGCCCGAATGTCCCGCCGAGGCAATCAAGCCGGACACCGAGCCGGGCCTCGAGAAGTGGTTGGAATTGAACGCCGAATACGCCAAGGCTTGGCCCAATATCACGATCAAGCGTGAACCGCCGCCTGACGCCAAGGACTGGGACGGCATCAAGGACAAGCTCCAATATTTCTCGCCCAAGGGTGGGCAGGGCGACTAGCGTACCTGCGCGGGCGCCGCCATTTACCAATCGGTCGAATTTGCCGCGTCGGATCCGCGAGATTTACCGCTGAACTGCGCCGCAAGGCTTTGATTTCCGACGAAAATGTGTTATATAGGGGACACAATGAACAAACCCCGCGCCGCAAGCTCCCCCTGGGGAGCCTTTTTTTCCGGTGCGTTCCCGAGGAACCGTCGTTCAGGGGCGTGAGACCCACGCGAAAGCTGTGGCTGCAAAAACGCGTCATCGGTCGAAGTCGAAAAAGACCGCCAACAAACCCTCCGCCGCCATTCGCCGGAGGACTCCGCAGGCCGCGCGCGGTACCGCCCGTCGCGCTGCTCCCGTTTCGAAGCCGGCCCGGCGCGATGCCGACCGCCATGGAGTGACCGAGGGAATGACTGTAGCCACCAAGAAGACCACCCAACGACAAGGCTTCAAGACCAACGAGTTCATCGTTTATCCGGCCCATGGCGTGGGTCAGATTCTGGCGATCGAGGAGCAGGAAGTCGCGGGGTGCAAGCTTGAGCTGTTCGTCATCAACTTCGTCAAGGACAAGATGACGCTGCGGGTTCCGACCGCCAAGATCGCGGCCGTCGGCATGCGCAAGCTCGCCGAGGGTCCGATCGTGCGCCGCGCGCTCGAGACGCTCAAGGGCCGCGCGCGCATCAAGCGCACCATGTGGTCGCGCCGGGCGCAGGAATACGAAGCCAAGATCAATTCCGGCAACATCGTCGCGATCGCCGAGGTCGTGCGCGACCTCTATCGCTCCGATACCCAGCCGGAGCAGTCCTACAGCGAGCGCCAGCTCTATGAAGCGGCGCTCGACCGGCTGTCGCGCGAAATCTCGGCGGTGCAGCGCATCACCGAGACCGAGGCGATCAAGGAAATCGAAGCGGCCCTGGCAAAGGGCCCGCGCCGCGGCGTCAAGCCCGGCGACGAGGAAGCCGTCGTCGAGGAAGAGGCGGCCTGAAAGGCCTCTCCTTCCATCCAACACATCAAGGCCCGGCCATTCGGCCGGGCCTTTTTGCTATGGGGAAAGGGCGAGTAGAGAATGGCGAGCAGCGAATAGAGAAGGACCCTCCGTCGCCCTCTACTCGCTATTCGCCATTCGCTATTCGCCCCTCTACCGCTACTCGCGCCTCTACGCTGGTACCATTCGCGCGGACCCCGATCTCTCCATGGTTAAGTCATAATTAAACACCGTTTGCGAGGAGTAATGGGTCCGTAAACGGGGTGTAGGGAATCGTGGCAGTCGGGAAGGGGATGCGCCGCAGGGCTGGCAAGCGCGTGCTTGCGGGGCTCGCGGCAGTCGGGGTCGTGGTGATTGCCGGTCTGCTTGCGGCCTGGGGCGTGAGCCCGGGCGAGGGCGGTGTAATTGCTCCGGCCGACGTGGTCGCGTTCCGCTTTCCGGCCGACTGGAAGGACGACACGGCGACCGGCACCGCGCAGCCCGCGGCCTTCGCGCTCGCCAGTGTCTCCGAGCCGGGTTCGCGCGACAGCGCGATGCTGTTCAATCCCAATCCGATGTGGCCGGTGGCGGCGCCCGTCGCCGAGCCCGCGCCCGGCAGTGCAGCGTCGCGCGAGCCCAAATCCGAGCTCAAGGCCGAGCCCAAGCCCGAGCCCAAATCCGAGCTCCAGCCGGCGCCGAAACCCGCGCCGCAAGCGCAGGCGAGACCGGTCGTCGTCGCCACCCGCTCGCTCGCGCCCGTGCACCATCCGCGTCCGCCCAAGGACAGCGGCATGATGTTCAACGAGGCCCAGCTCGCCAGCATCAAGGCGCGACTCAGGCTCTCCGATTATCAGGAGCAGTACTGGCCGCCGGTCGCTGCCGCGCTGCATGCGATCGGCGTGCGCGTCGCGCAGGAGCCGGTACGCCCGGCCTCGGCCTATGCGGGCGAGGGCGCGCTCGCCGGGATCGATCCGGACGGCCCGGAAGTGCAGCAGCTCAAGTCCGCCGCCTTCCCGCTGATCATGAGCATGAACTACGAGCAGAAGGACCAGGTGCGCGTGCTCGCCCGCACGATGGGCCTCGAGCAGGTCGCCTCGTCGTTCTGACCCTCGACACATTCGGTGTCATCATCCGCGCAAGCGGATGATCCAGCAATCACCGCGATCGCATGCGGGTACTGGATGCCGGCTTGCGCGCCGCTTGCGCGGACATGTCGGCCCAGTATCGGGAGCACGGTTGCTTCGGCGTGCTGCGCACGCCTCGCAATGACCTGCCCTCACTGCTTCTGCAGCCCGATCTCCCGCGCGATCTGCGTGATGCGTGCGCGCTGCTCGGCGATCATGGCGGCGAATTCGGCGGGGGTGCCGGTGCGCATCGCCTGGCCGAGCACGGCGAGCCTCTCGCGCAGCGCCGCGTCCGCGCCGACCGCGCGCACGTCGGCGGCGATGCGCTCGCGCAAGGGCTCGGGCATGCCGCGCCAGCCGAAGAAGCCCTGAAAACCATCGCCCGCAAGCTCGGGATGGCCGATCTCGCGCGCGGTCGGCAGATCCGGTGCGGCTGGCGAGCGCTCGCGGTTGGTGACGACGAGCAGCTTCACCTTGCCGGCCTTGGCGAGCGGCAGCAGCGGCAAAAGCCCGGTCGCCACCACCTGGATGCGCCCTTGCACGATGTCCTGGAACGCCGGCGAGAAGTCGCGGTAGGACACCTGCACCATGTCGAGCCGCGCGTCCTTGGCAAAGCCCGCGAAGGTGAACTGGGGCAGCCCGGGCGTCGCCGCCCAGCTGAGCTTGCCCGGCTCGGCGCGCGCGAGCTTGATCAGCCCGTCGATCGAATCGACGCCGAGCGACGGGTTGACGGCGACCGCGAGGAACGAGTCGGAAGCCGACGCGATCGGCACGAGGTCGCGGTCCGGATCGTAGTCGAGCTGGGCGTGCGACACCGGATTGATGGTCACCGGCCCGCCGATCGAGAAGAGCAGCGTGTGCCCGTCATGCGCGGCGACGAACGCCATGACGGCGACGAGTCCGTCCGGCCCGGCCCGGTTCTCCACCACCACGGCTTGGCCCCAGCGTTGGCCGAGCCGATCGGCAAACAGCCGCGCCGTGACGTCGGTCGCGCTGCCCGGTCCGAGCGGCACGATCAGCCGCACCGGCTTCTGCGGCCAGGGTTGTTGCGCCGGTGACGGCGTCGCGGCGGTGATGATGGCGATGAGCGCGGCCACGAGCGGTAGGGTGGGCAAAGCGAAGCGTGCCCACGCGGAGTGGCGGGCACGGCGCTTCGCGCCTTTGCCCACCCTACGGCACGAATGGATCACCTGCGCCGTCACTCCACCACGATCTTCACCAGCGAGCCGGGCTTCGGCCGCTCGCCCGGCGAGAGGCCGTTGAGCACGCGGAAGCGCTCGACCTGGCGGTCGATCATCGCCATGCGGCTCGCGAGCTTCTCGACCGTGTCGCCCGGCTTGACGGTGACGATCTTGAGCCGCAGCGGCTTCGCCTGCTGCGCCTCCGTGACGCTCAGCCGGCGGAAGGTCGCGACCGACTCGCGAAACTCGTGCTGGATCTCGGGCGAGTCGGCCTTGGTCGCGAAGATGAAGCGATAGACCTCGCCGTTGAAGCGGATGGCATAGAGGCGAAAGACCCACTGGTCGCCGTGGGCCGCCGCGGTCGCGGCCGGGAGGCCGCCCAAATTGAGCTCCTGGATCGACTCCTTGTCCACGTTCTCGATCCAGCCGGAGCCGAGATAGTCGGTGAGGCTCTGCTCTGCCGGCACGTGCACGGCGTCGAGCCGCAGCGCCTCGTTGCCGCCGTCCTTGAGCCCGAGCACCGCCTGCGCGGTGTTTTCCAGCGTGAAGCCCTCCGGCGCCGTGAAGGTGAAGCTGAGCTTGGGATGCAGGAAGCGGCGGCCGCGCACATAGCCTTCGACCGGGTCCTCGCCGTAGACCAGCCCGTCGAGGGTCTGCAGGTAGGCATTGCGATCGCGCTCGCCGGTGCCGTTGCCGGCGGTCCCCGGCGCCGCGAACTGCCGTGCCGTCGTCTGCGCGGCCTTCACCCGCTCGGGGGTCGCCGGATGCGAGGAGAAGAAGTCGGGCGAGCGCACGTCCGTGCCGTTGCCGCCGGCGCGCAGATCGGCGTTGCGGCCCATCGAGGTGAGGAAGCGCGCGGCGCCGAACGGATCGTAGCCGGCGTGCGCCGCGATGCCGACGCCCATCTCGTCCGCCTGGAATTCCTGCGAGCGCGAGAAGGTCGCGAACTTGATCTTGGAGCGGGCGAGCGCGAGCGCGCCCTCCTGCGGGTCGCTCAGCACGTCGTTGACGACCGCGCTGTTGATCGAGACCTGGCGCGCCTCTTCCTCGCGCAGCGCCGCATGCTTGAGGATCACGTGCGACATCTCGTGCGAGAGCACCGAGGCGAGCTCGGCGTCGTCGTTGGCGAGCGCGAGCAGCCCGCGCGTGACGTAGAGCTGGCCGGTCGGCAGCGCGAAGGCATTGACCGCCGGCGAGTTGAGCAGCGTCACCTTGTAGGCGACGTCGGGTCGGTCGGAGGCGGCGACCAGGCGGTTGACGAGCCCGGTCACCTGCACTTCGAGCTTGGCGTCATCATATGCGCCGCCGTAGGCCGCCAGGATGCGCTGGTGCTCGCGCTCGGCCGGCGTGGGCGCGGCCGCGTTCTCGGACGGCGCCTGCTGCGGCGCCGACGTCATCAGGTTCTGCTGGTCGCCGGTGAAGCGGTCGCCCGAGCAGGCGGCGAGCGCAAGCGCGGCGGCGATCAGGGCGAACAGCGTCCGTCCCGAACCGCGACGCAAGTCGGGCCTGCCCGGCCTGCGCATCGACAATGCCGAAATCAGGCAAGCCCGATTTCGATACCGCCGCAATGAATCTGCCACCCAGTTCACCCGCAACCCGTCCCTTGGTCGCTCAGTCGCCTACGCTTCCCCGATGACCGCTACGTTCCGATGACCTCGATCCGCTCCGGTTCCGCCGCCTCGCTCCAGGATCGCCCCGCTCCTCGAACCAAGCGGGCGGGGCGCCGCGAGCGAACGCGAGACCCCTGGCCGTAAACTGACGCGCGTTACGTTTCAAAATCGTAACGGTGAAATCCTCGCTCCGGCGCTGCCCGAAATTGACACCGATTGTGCTGGCGCTCGCGTGCACCGGCACCACTTTGCCCTCGACCAGCGTGAAACGGCCCCGTTTCGCCAAAGATCCCCCGCCGGGTCATTGGCTGCTTCGGGAAAATAGCGCGGATCGCCCAAGAGGCCAAGCGCTTGCGCCGGCCCGGCGCATTCGGCGGCTCGCCGTGCCGGGGCGCGAATCTATCCGGGCAAGGCCTTGCTCCAACAGGCTTTTCACCACCGAGCCGGTGGTATCGCGCGGCGCGGCGTCCGCCCGGACGCGGCGCCCGGTCACGAATTTGCTATGTTGTGGCATAACCTGCCGGCGGCGGCGAGCGCCCGCAGCCCGGCGGCTCAATCCGCGAATCGCAACCGCATCCTGGTCAAAGCGTCCGCGACCTCGGCCGGCCCCTCGACCGTCGCGTAGGCCGCGACCGCGATTGTCCGGCGCGCCCATAGCGAGGCGCTGGCGAAACGCGTCCAGACCGAGCCGTCCGGCCACGCCCCCTCGCGCAGGCGGATCCGCAGCCAGCGGAAATTACCCGGCGCGAAGCCGTCAGTATCGGACCAGCGCACGAACATCCGGCCCCACGGATTGACGGACTACTTGTCGGCGATGAGTTCGATCTGCTCCGGCCCCGTCGCCTCGATCCAGGGACCGCCCCGTTCCTCGATCCATCCGCGCACCAGCACGCGCCGTCCCGCGAGCGAACGCACCGCGAGACCCGCGGCCGTGAACGCACGCTCGTTGCGTTTCAAGATCGTCACGGTGAAATCCTCGCTCCAGCGCTGCCCGAAATTCATGTAGATGGTGCCGCCGCTGTCGCGTACCGACACGACCTTGCCCTCGACCAGCGTGAACCGGCCTCTCTCGGCCAGGACCACCGCCGGGTCGTCGGCGGGCTTCGGCAAATAGCGCGGATCGCCCCACAAGCCGAGCTTCTGCGCCCGCGCGGCGCGCTCGGCCGTGCGCAGGTCGGCCACGCATGCGGCTTCGCCGGGATGCGCCGCGAGGCGGGCATGGCCTTGGGATAGGAGCGATTTCACGACCGAGCCCGACTCGGCGCCGGCCGCGACGGCATCCGCGACGATGCGGCCGTAGCGGTCGGTCACGAGCTTGGGATGCTTGAGCGAAACCTCGTGGCCGCCGACCAGCGCCTGCAGCGCCGCGGTGGCCGCAAGCGCCGGTTCCGTTGAGGCGTTGTTCGCATCATGCGCCGCGGCGGCCGAGGTCGCCGGCGCGGGCAGGGGCGGGACCTCGATCCCGGCGAGTCGCACCTCGCGGCCGTCGGCGAGCACGAAGGTGCGGCCATCGACCACTGTTTTGACGGTGCCGGTCGCGATCGTTTCGAGCTGGCAGGCGGGCCGAGCGGAGCTCTTGCGCGTTGCCGCCGCGGCCGGCACCGCGAGCGCGACGCAACCCGCAATCGCGGCGAGATAGAACCCGCGCGAACGTCGCGATGGCCGATGCATCAAGCTTGCCGACATCGTGCCCCCCGGCAATGCGGCCTGTCTGCCTGAAAGGTGGGGCGACAACGTGACCGTCCGCATACGCAAGCGTGTCCGCAGGGATCGGCGCGCGGCGAAAATTCAAGCGAGCGAATTCACATAGGCGCGCAGCCGGTCGAGAAAAAGCGCCAGCGCCGCCGGCAGGGTCCGGGCCTTCAGCGTCACGATCGCCACCGGAAAGCTGGCATTCGGCAACCGGATCGGAAGCTGCTTGAGCTCCCTGCATTCAGGATTGAGACGCAGCATCGACTTCGGCATCGCGGTCACGAAATCGCCCGTCGCCAGCAGATGCGCCCGCAGCTGGACCGAAAAGCTGACGACGCGAATCGTCGGGACCGGCAGATCATTGGCCCGGAATGCCTGCTCCATCAGCATGGTCGTGAGCGTGTGTGGCGAGGCGCCGACCCATGACGCATCGTGCAGGTCGGCGAGCGTCAGCTTGCGCCGCCGCGCCCAGCGGCTGTTCGCGCCCGCCGCGATGACCACCTCGTCGTCGAACAGGATCTCCACATCGAGGTCCTTGCCGAAGGGATCGTCCGGCTTCGACAGCCGCGCCAGCACCACGTCGAGCTCGCGCGCGTGCAGCTCCGGCACCTCCAGCGTCGGCGTCGGCACGGGCTCGATCGTCAGCGTCAGGCCCGGATAGTCGCGGCAGATCGCCTGCACGACCGGCGCCAGGATGGCGCCGGCAATCGAGTCGGGGCATCCGATGCGCACCTCGCCGCGGGCCGGATCGGCGAGAAAATTGATGTCGCGGATGCCGAGCTTGAGCTCGTCGAAGGCCGCGAGCCCGCGCTTGAGCAGCGCCCGGCCGTAGACCGTCGGCTCGACCCCCACCGAGCTGCGATCGAACAGGCGGGCGCCGAAGGCATGTTCGAGGTCGGCGACGACGCCGGAAACGGCGGGCTGGCTGACGCCGAGCTCAACGGCCGCCTTGGCCATGCTGCCGTGCTCCACGACCATGAAAAAAACTTGCAGATCGCGAAAGCGGAGGCGGCGGCCAATGCCGGTCAGGGCAACCGCTTCGGGAGTGACCTTGCGCATGCGGGGGATTTATAGCACTACAGCACGTGCGGCAATTATGCCGCGCGCCGGAGCGTGAGACAACTCTGGAGCGCGGCTGGCGGCGAAGCGCGGTTTCGATCGGACGTGCGACGTCGGGAGCGTGCCTCATGCGGCCCTGGCCTCTTGCTCTCGCAATCGCCCTCGCGGTCGGAGCCATCGGCATCGACCGCTCGGCCGCGCAGGATTTTCCGTCGCGACCGGTCACGATCGTCATCCCGTTTCCGCCCGGCGGTGCCTTCGACGCCACCGGACGAATTATCGCCGAGCGCATGCGGTTGGCGCTCGGTCAGCCCGTCATCATCGAGAATGTCGGCGGCGCGGCCGGCAACATCGGCGTCGCCCGCGTCGCGCGCGCGGCGCCCGACGGCTACACGCTGAGCTACGGCATCTGGAGCACGCACGTCATCAATGCGGCGATCTATCCGCTCGGCTATGACGTGGTGAAGGATTTCGCGCCGATCGCGCTGCTCGCGACGTCGCCGCAGGTGATCGTCTCCAGCAATGCGGTGCCCGCGAAGGATCTGCGCGGCCTCATCGCCTGGCTCAAGGCCGATCCCGGTCGCGCCACGCTCGCGACCGTCGGGCCGGGCAGCCCGCCGCACGTTGCGGGACTGTTGCTCGAGCAGCTGACGCAGACCCGCGTTCGCTTCGTGCCCTATCGCGGCGGCGCGCCGGCGGCCCAGGATCTGCTGTCCGGCCAGGTCGACTTGAGCATCCTGCAGCCGGCCGTGGTTCTTCCGTATGTGCGCGCCGGAAAGCTCAGGGCCTATGCGGTGGCCGCCGCGGCCCGGCTGACCGCGGCGCCGGAGATTCCGTCAGCGGACGAAGCGGGTGTGCCGGGCCTGCATGTGTCGACGTGGTCGTCGCTGTGGGCGCCCAAGGGCACCCCGAAGGAGATCGTCATGAAGCTCAACGCCGCCGTGACCGAGGCGCTTGCCGATGCGGACGTGCGCAAGCGGCTCGCCGAGATCGGCCAGGAGATTCCCCCGCGCGCGCAGCAGACGCCGCAAGCGCTCGCGGCGCTGCAGCTTGCCGAGATCGCCAAATGGTGGCCGATCATCAGGGCTGCCCATGTCGAGGCGCAATGACGTCGCGTCACGGCCAGGCGGCGTCCGCCGCCCCGACCGCGCGGCCGAGCTCCGACGAGCGCGTCGCCGACCTCGTGCAGGCCGGCAGGATGCGCGTCGGGCTGTTCCCGCCGCAGTACGTCAGGGATGCGGCGACCGGCGCGCTCGCGGGGGTGTGGGTCGATATCGTGCGCGCTCTCGGTGAGCGCGTCGGCGTGGAAGTCGTGGTGGTGGAGAACCCCACGCCGGCCGCGGTCGTCGCTGCGCTCGACGCGGCCCGCTGCGACATCGCCTCGCTCGGCTACGATCCCACGCGCGCGGCCCGCGTCGGCGGCTTCTCGCCGCCGTTCATGCGCGTCGACTACACCTTGATGCTGCCCGCCGGCTCGCCCATCGGGCGGATCGCGGAGGCCGATCGGCCCGGCATGCGCATCGCCGCCGTGCGCGACCACGCCTCCACGCTCGCGCTCGGCCGCCTGTTGCGGCACGCCGCGCCGGTGACCGTGGACACCGCCGCCGAGGCCTTCGAGCTACTGCGCGGCGGGCGCGTCGACGCCTGGGCGTCGGTTCGCCCGGCGCTGCTCGAGTATGCCGGACGCTGGTCGGGAGCGCGCGTGCTCGATGACGACTACGGCGCCAATCAGCCCGCCCTGGTCGTCGCCAAGGGCCAGGCGGCGCGGCTCGCCTATATCAGCGAATTCGTCGAATACGCCAAGGCCTCGGGCCTGGTGCAGCAGGCGATCGCCCGCGCCGACCGCGCCGGCTACGCGCTCGCGGCGTGAGCGCGGGCGCCGACCTGCGCGCCTTTAGTTCCGGCCGCCGCGACCCGCGCTGCACGGTTGTGCGCTGGGTTGTCGAACCGTAGCCTGCAACCGTCGCACCGCGACAGGAAATATCCGATGACCGAGCCGCTCCCGACTGCAGCTGCGGCGCGTGTTCGACATCGTGGAGAATCAGGTGCGGGCGCTGCGCAGCCGCGATCTCATCGGTCGCTTTGAGGCGGCGCAGGCCGCGCGGGCCAAGGGCACCTTGCAGCCCGCCGGCATCGACCCCGATGCGCGGTTCGGCGCTTTTTGGGGCATCGACACCGACCCGGCCAAGGCCGTGCCGCCCGGCGCGCTCCCCTGCGCACCCGCGACGATCACGACGCTCGCCATCTCGCCACGCGGCTCAGCGACCTCGGCGAGACGCCGTCGAAGCAGCTCGTCAACTGGGGCTATGCGATCTGCGACCGCTGCGTGCGCAGCTATTACGATGTGCCGGCA
>DATBZM010000396.1:0-5297 GCA_036513175.1 Xanthobacteraceae bacterium
CTCGACCCAGCGAAACGCCCGCACCGGCAGGAGGCGAACAACGAGATCCGGCCGCACGTGCCCGTCACGGCGCACCAGCTGGCTCGAGGTGATCATGACCGCCCAGATCACCAGGTAGACGATCATCTCCTCGGCGTAGCTGATGGCGTGCGCGGGATCGAGATAGCGGCCCACCACCTGCCAGAGGCCGACGACGAGCGCGCACAGGCCGAGCAGACCGACCAGGGTCTGCTCGATCCGATCCCACAATTTCATGACGCCGGTCCGACGCTAAAGCATTTTCCGGCGAAAGCCTGCCCTGCACTCGATGCGGGGTGGACACCGGTTCGCCGTAGAAAATGCGACCAAGGATAAAGTCCGGATCAGCTGGCGGACGCGAGCGCCGCATCGATCAGCTTGACCAGCTCGGGCGAAATCTTGAGCTGCTTGGCGACCTGGTCCTGCTCCGGCATCATCCGGGTGCGGTCGGCCGCGATCTGCGCCTCACCCGGGTCGACGATCTTGATGCCGTGCGATGCGAGGATGCCGCGCGCGCGGATCTGCGATGCCGCGGTGTTCGCGCGGTAGGTCGCGATGTTCTGCGCCCACAGGTCGCTCATCATTTTCTGCTCGGCCGGCACGAGCTTTTCCCATAAGGCGAGGCTGATCATCGGAATGTATTCGGCGACGAACTGCCGGTCCGCGAGCGCATATTTCACGCCGGAATCCCACAGCTGGGCGCTGACCACGCTCTCGTCCGAGCTGACGAAGCCGTCGAACATGCCCTGCGAGAGCGCGAGCGGCACCTGCGGCCACGCCGTGGTGTTCGGGATCGCGCCGACGAAGCGCGCGCGCCACGCCTGGCCGGCGCCGCCGGAGTTGCGGATCTTCATGCCCTTGAGATCGGCCAGCGAGCTGATCGGCTTCGCCGTGCTGTACCAATTCTGGAAGCCGAGATCGAGCCAGCTGCCGAGCACATGGGCGCGAATCTTCTGCTTGACCTCATCGACGATGAAGGCGCCGGGCGGGCCGTCGGTGACGCGATGCACCACCTCGACGCTGCGGCCGTACAGCACCGGCAGCTGGAAGAAGTCGGCGTCGGGAATGATGCCGGTGATGGTCCAGCTGCCCGGGACCGCCATCTCGACCTGGCCCTGGATCAGCGCCTTGGCGACCTGCAGATCGGGGAAGAGCTGTCCGCTCTCGAACACCTGCGTCTTGATCCTGCCGTCCGAGGCGGCCGTCACCTTGCCCAGGTAATCCTTGATCGAGACGTTGCGCGGGTGCGAAGGCGCCGTGTCCAGCGAGCAGCGTATCAGCAACGGCTCGTCGGCGGCGCGCGCAAGGCGCGTCAGCGCCGGGGTGGCGAGCGCCGCGGCGGATGCCGAGACGAAGGCGCGGCGCGAGATGCGTTTTCGCATTGGCGTTCCCCCTTGGACGTGACTGCCATTCCCCGCACGGGGCGATTATGCGCGTCAGAATGTGCTTTTTTCGCTGCCCCCGCAAGAACGGTCGGCGCAGGTGCGCACCCGCGCGCGATGCCTGATCGACGGCGCACCGACTGCGGCGGAATTCGACTTGCCCACCTATCAGAACGACTTCCAGCTGCAGGGTCGTCCCTGATCGGGACACCCGCGCGCCATCGATCCGAGGCGCCAAGACGAAAGAGAGCGGCCGGTGCATCCGGCCGCTCTTTTCTTGTCGAGTGGACGGCGCGGTCGGAAACGGCACAACCGCGCTCGTGAATTCGCCCCGCTTACGCCAAACGTCGCGACGCCAGCTTCGCGTGCATGGCACGCAGCGCTCGCTTGACGACGGCGAGCTCGCCGCGCGACAGGGCGCGAATGGCCTGCGCCTCGAGCTCGAGGGCGATCGGCGTCATCTCCGCTACGGCCTTCGCTCCCGGTGCGGTCAGCCGCACCACGACCTCGCGGCTGTTGCGGACGTTGCGCAGGCGCGACACGAGCCCGGCGCGGATCAGACGGGTCACCAGGCGCGACATCGTCGAGGTCTCGATGCTGGTGAGCTCGGAGAGGTCGGTCTGACGCTGCGGGCCGCTGCTCCCCAGCACCGCCAGCACGCGCCATTCGGCGATGCTGACCCCGCGCGGCGCCAGCGCGTCGGCGGTGAACCGCGCCACGAAGGCGGCGCCGAGGCGGTTCACCAGGTAGGGTATGTAGTCGGCAAGATCGAGCTTCGAACGGCGGGGCACGGGTCGGGATCCTGGTCGCAAGCCGCCGCCTTCTAATGGAGGCCGGGTGGCCCGTAAAGGCCGAGCGCGAAGGCTGCGGCCGCACACTTGCATTTTCAACAATTGCGTAGTCAACTATCGGCAACATGCGCTCCACGAGGCGCGATGCGGGAGGTCGCCATGGAATTCGGCTATTTCACCCTCAGCGACAATCATTACGAGGGCAACCGGCGCGGCGCGAACGAGTTCGTCGCCGACATCACCGCCGAGGCGCTCTATGCCGACGAGCTCGGCATGCACTCGGCCTGGATCGGCGAGCACCATTTCAACAGCCTCGGCGTGCTG
The DNA here is from genome assembly GCA_036513175.1 of Xanthobacteraceae bacterium. Lineage (GTDB taxonomy): Bacteria > Pseudomonadota > Alphaproteobacteria > Rhizobiales > Xanthobacteraceae > JAVDCA01. The sequence continues at coordinate 2,516 of DATBZM010000396.1, forward strand.
TCCTGCCCCGACCTGGTGCTCGCCTATATCGCGGCCCGCACCCGGAACATCCGTCTCGCGCCCGCCGTCACCGTCCTGCCGCTGCATCATCCGATCCGGGTCGCCGAGCAGTGGGCGACCCTCGACCTGCTCAGCGGCGGCCGCGTCGACTTCGCGGCCGGGCGCGGCTACGACGCGCGCGAGTACGAGCCGTTCCGGGTCTCGTTCGCCGACAACCAGGGAATCTTCGAGGAAGGCATGGAGCTCGTCCGCACGCTGTGGAGCGCGGAGGAGCGGATCACCCACCGCGGCCGGCACTACCAGTTCGAGGACGTGCGGATCACGCCGAAGCCGGTGCAGCGGCCATTGCCGGCCTATGTGGCGTCGTTCTCCAGGCCCTCGATCGAGCTCGCGGCGCGCCTCGGCTGCGGCCTCGTGGTCGCGCCGTTCGCGGCGGCGATGAGCTACGGCGGCCTGCGGCAGGTCGCGGATCTCTATCACGAGACCTGCGCGCGGTACGGGACCCGGCCGCAGCGGCTGATCTGCAGCTACTTCACCCACTTCGCCGATGACCCCGCCGCCGAGGCGGCGCAGCGGGCGCGGCAGATCCGCTACTACCGGGAATGCGTGATCCCGGCCTTTCCGGGCGATCCCACGACCGCGCCGCCGAGCTATCGCTATTTCATCGACATGGTCGACCGGCTGCAAAAGGTCAAGCCTGAGGATCTCACCGAGAATTCAGTCCTGCTCGGCTCGCCGGCGCGCATGACCGAGACCCTCAAGAAGGTCGAGGCGGCCGGCTTCTCGGAAGTGATCCTCTACTTCAATGTCGGCCTCAAGCCGCACCATCAGGTGAAGGAGGAGATGGACCGCTTCATGCGCGAGGTCGCGCCGGCCTTTGCGGGCAGGCACCAGGCGCTGGCGGCCGCCTCGTAGGGTTTCAATAGCGCAGGTGCGGCGCGCGCTCGCCGAGCCAGGCCTGCTCGTCCGCGTTCGCCAGCACGTCGAGGTCACGCCGCGTCGCCGCCGCGTCGTCGACCCATTCGCGCAGCAGCGGACCGCCGTTGATCACATCGATGGCGAGCTTTCCGTGCTCGTACTCGTAGGGGAAATCGCGCCACAGCGGATAGTCGGGATACAAACGGCGGATCGCCTTGAAGGCCAGGGCCTGGATGCGCCACGGCTTGAAGCGGCTGTGATTGTAGTCGCGATCTTCCGTGTGGATCTGCACGCCCTGGCAGAGCTTGCCGGCGTGCTTGTGGAACGTGGGCTCGAACCAGCACGCGCGCAGCCGGCAGCCGCGCAGCCACTGCGGCGCGAGCGCGTCCATCTCCCGCATGACGGCCCGCGCGTCGATATCGGGCGCGCCGAACAGCTCGAGCGGCCGCGTGGTCCCGCGCCCCTCCGACAGCGTCGTGCCCTCGAGCATCACGGTGCCCGCATAGGCGCGCGCCATGAAGAGGTTCGGCGCATTGGGACTGGGATTGATCCACGTGCGTTCCCCCAGCGGCCACCCGAAGCCGGGCGCGGCGTCGGGCTGCCATCCCTCCATCGCGATGACGCGATAGTCGACGTCGAGCCGCAGCTGCGCGACGAGCCAGGACCCGAGCTCACCCAGGGTGAGCCCATGGCGCATCGGCAGCGGCCCGGCGCCGACGAAGCTTTCCCAGCCCGCGCGCAGGCTGAGGCCTTCGACCGGCCGGCCGGCCGGATTGGGCCGATCGAGCACCCACACGGTCTTCCCGTGCCGGGCGGCCGCCTCGAGCACGTAACGCAACGTCGTGGTGAACGTATAAATGCGGCAGCCGAGGTCCTGCAGGTCGACCAGGATGACGTCGAACGCGTCCATCATCGCGTCCGTCGGCCGGCGCACCTCGCCATACAGGCTAAAGACCGGAATGCGGTGCACCGGATCGGTGAAGTCCGGCGACTCGATCATGTTGTCCTGCTTGTCGCCGCGCAGGCCATGCTGCGGCCCGAACGCCGCCGCGATCTCGATGTCGCCGCAGGCGGCCATCGCGTCGAGCGAATGGGTCAGGTCCGCGGTGACCGATGCGGGATGCGCCAGCAGCGCGACGCGCCGGCCGGCGAGCGGCGCGCGCAAGGCCGGTTGCGCGACGAGTCGATCGATGCCCAGTCTCATGAGCCCTGCTTACGCCGCGGACAATTCATGCGCAAAGCAATCGCGATGGTGGAAATCCGCCTTGCCGGGCGGATGCGCCAAGGCCCAGTACGACATGCCGCCGCGCCTGTCCTCGGTCACCGCCGCGAGACCGAGGCGCCATCCGGCCTCCCGCCGTAGATCCGACAGCGCGTTCAGCTCCAGCGCAGCCTGCAACGTATAGCGCTCGGGCGTCACGCGCACCTCGATCCGGGGCACACTCATCTCGGTCGCCACGCGCATCCCGTCGCGGTAGCCGCTGAACCGGTAGGCCGCCCATTGCGTCGAGGGCGCGAAATTGAGTTCGTAATAGGCGGCGCCCGTCGCGGTCCCGACGAATGCCTCGAAGCAGGTATGTCGCCACAGCTCATCGCCGCGCGCCGGCGCCGCGACGGGCATCACGCACAGCTCGCCGATGTCGCCGTGCACGACGTAGGACAGCACGAGGCTGCCGGCGGAGGGCTGCGCGACGTCCACGTCGATACGCGTCGCCGCGATGCAACGCGAATCCGGATGACGTCTCAGCATCTGGCGCATGCCGGCATTCTAGCGCACGTTTCGGTGAATGCCTGCCCCGGACCTGAGCGGGGGCTATCGCATGTGAGGTGAGCACAGACATCGCGCTCCCTCTCCCCGCGTGCG